>NZ_JACSWC010000303.1 GCF_016888165.1 Halomicronema sp. CCY15110
CTCGACTCCTGCGGTATCCTAGCAAGCTACCCTCATCCCATCGCTCATCCCAACTCCTCAAAACAGCTATTGAGCCATCGCGTTTGGGGTAAAAACAATTATGGAAATGGAGAGCGATCAGGCTAAGGATAGTAGAGATCGCGGGCAATGGTGAGGGCGATCTCGGAGGGGATGAGGGCGATCACGGGGAATGTTGAGGGCGATCGCGGGAAGGATGCAGGCGATCTCGGGGAGATGGGGAGCGATCGCGGGATGGCGATAACAAGTCTCCTCTGGACAGGCCAGCGCCAATGTAGAATCTCCCAATCTGCCAACGCCTAACTAAGATAGTGGGTACAGACACTCAGGAGTTTCCGATTTTATGGAGTCCACCGATGCCCTGACAACTGACATCCTCAAAGCGCTAATCAAAGAAAGTCTACGAGAAGTGTTGCGAGAAGAGAGGCTAAACCTGAGTCAACTGCTGATGCCCTTCGTCAGTAACCAAGAACAAGCTGAAATTGACGCTTCCTTCGGCTCTCCAGAAGACTACGACGACGAGGAACTTATCAACCTTACCGATTGGGTGCGGCATGGAGGTTCAATTCAGTAAGCGAGCTGTCAAATTTCTGAAGAAGCTCGACGCCCAAACCACTGAAAGAGTTCGGCAAAAAATCCTTCAACTCCACAGCATTCTTGAAGCAGATGGCATCATTCCTTTCACAGAGCTAGATATCAAAAAGCTCAAAGGGCAATGGGAAAGCTACTTTAGGCTACGAGTTGGTCAAATTAGAGTCATTTTCACGCTAGTCAATAACGAAATCGAGATTTTGCTCATCTACGACATCGACTTCAGAGGCAACATTTACGAGAAGTAAATCTGCGTGAAGGGAGATCGTACTCTGGGCAGGCTAGCGTCAACGTAGTGTCAAGGAGATCATTGGAGGTGAGGGGCGATCGGTCTGTGAAAACCACACGCTACTTTGAAGAGCAGGTTTTAGTCAGACGCCCGTATCTTCAGCGAGAATGGTGTGAGCGAACCATATGTAATTCCATTAGAAAAGAAGTTCAACCGGATGGTCGGATCCGCCACTGGTGCTTTATCGAAGAACTTGGCAAATACTTAAGAGTTGTCACCCTCGAAGATGGAGAGACTATCTTGAACGCCTTCCCCGACCGTAACTTTAAGGAATCGCAGCGATGAAATTCCATTACTATCCCGAAACCGATTCCCTTTACATCAGCCTGACAGATATCCCGAGCGTTGATTCTCAAGAAGTTGCTACAGGCATTGTTTTAGATTTTGATGACCAAGGAAATCTGGTCGGGTTGGATATTGAACATGCCAGTAAAGTCGTTGACATTTCTCGACTCGAAACCAATGCTTTACCCATTACTTCACTGGTGATGGCAAATCAGGCTTCCTAGGGTACATGGAGATCTCGGGAAGGGCGATCGCCTCTCACCTCACGGCGATCGCGTTAGGGAAATGGAATCATTAGAATTAGAGAGCGCTTGTCCACCGGACAGGCTAACGCCAACGCGGCCCACCCCAGATACACTCATGCAGTACCGAGACATTATCACCATCGAACCTGGTAAACGCGGCGGCAAACCCTGCATTCGTGGCATGCGCATTACCGTCTACGACGTCTTGGGATACCTCGCCTCCGGCATGACCTACGACGAAATCCTCGAAGACTTCCCCTACTTGACCAAAACCGACATCCTGGCCTGCCTGAGCTACGCCGCTGATCGTGAGCGCATCACGATGACCATCACTCCATGAAGCTGCTCTTCGACCAAAATCTTTCACCGCAACTGTGCGATCGCTTAGCAGACCTCTTTCCTGGCTCAGCCCATATCGATCCCCTTGGATTTGGTACGGAGATTGCTGACACAGAGGAGGAGGGCGATCGCGCCCAAGCTCCAGGTCAGCCAATTGCCCCAGCGCACGTAGGGGGTGAGCGTTTGGCGACGATAAATTTGCGTCAGGTGAGTCACGTACTGATTTGGCTCTGACAGCCAGACCGTATCGCCGTGGGGGGTGACGACGCCAGAAATGCCCGTATTGGTAACGCGCACCGCCCAGCGATCGCTCTCCACCGCCCGCAGCACATCCTGGGCGTGATGTTGCCGCATCATGCGGGGCGGGTACGGATCATGATTGGAAGCGGTCATGATCCACTCGGCCCCGTTGGCGACCTGTCGCCGAAACAGTTCGCTGTAGGGCGATTCGTAGCAAATGCCGATCGCGGCTGCACCAAACGGGGTCTCGAAGATCTGGTCGGTGCTGCCGGGGAGCAAGCTGCTGCTGACGGGCGACAGGCGCGAAATCAGCCGTCCGAGGGTGGCTTCGAAGGGGATGTATTCCCCCAGAGGCACGAGTTTGACCTTGCTGTACTGACTGGTGACTTCGCCTTGGGCGTTGAGGTTCACTAGGCTCTGGGTCATCTCACGATTGGCAAGGGGGCCAACGGGGCGAAAGGTGCCCAGCCAAAGCGGTACGCCAGTTTGCCGCACCGCTTGCAAAATCGGGCTGCGCCGCTGTAACTCACTCGTCCACAAGTCAGGAATCGCCCCTTCCGGCGTCAGCACCGCGTCCGCCCCCTGAGCCACCAGTTCACGATAGCCTTCGGTGTAGGCGGCGATCGCCTGTCGGGTGCCAGCGGGGGTCAGCTTTTCGCGAGTGGGAATGTTGCCTTGGATGAGGCCGATTTTGAGGGCGGTGTCGGGGCGATCGCCCACAGGTTGGTGATAGAGCCCACCCCCCAAACCGTGCAAAGTCAACAGGAATAGCAAGCCCGCGATCGCGGCCCCTTGGGACGAGGCCCGACGGTGTTGGGCAGTCCCCTGACCCAGGCTCATCTCCGCCCAGCAGCCATTCACCGCCACGATCGCGGCGGTAATTCCCGCTGGGCCGGTCAGTCGCCCCAACTGCAAAATCCACAAGTTGCCGGGACTCTGGGTAAACGACAGAAACGGCCAGGCCAACGGCCCCCAACTCAGCAGCGTTTCCAGCAGGCACCAGAGCGCGATGCCCACCAAAATTCTTGCGCCCCAACTCAGGCGACAGCGATCGCTCAGCCACCGCAGTAGCACCGCCCACAGGCCAAAGGTCACTGTCCCCAGTCCGGTAATGAAGGCCCAGGCAAATAGCGCAATGCCCAAACTCGCTAGCCAGGGAATCCCCATCCAGGTGAGGGGATGCAGATGGGTCATCCACGACAGCACAATGCCGTGATACGTCCCGCTCCACACACAGCCCAGCCCAAACACCCGCCACAGCGAGGGCGATCGCCCCGGTTGCAGCACCACTCGCCACAGGGGGGCTAACGCCACCCACGCTAGGGGCCACAGGTTCACCGGGTCGGGCGTCAGTCCCATGAGGCCGCCGCCCAGCCCCGCCCAGAGCCAGGGCGATCGCCACCACGGAGCAGCGATCGGGACAGCGTCGCTGGGCTTAGCCGGTTTGGGCCGACGGTGGGCGGCGGATTTTGCGACTGTAAACGGACGGTTTTTGCGCCCCGGTGGAAATAAGCCCATTGCCAAAATCAAGAAGTGTAAAGCGCGGCGAACTGATTGCAGTATCGCATTTTGATTCGCCGATAGTAGACATGATCGAATGACGGTGGCTAGGGCCGTGAGGTCGGATTAGTCAGCCGAGGCGAGATCGCCAAGCAGTACAATTGAACTTTGCCACCATTGCGGTCATTCATCGCCTACCGCCCGATACCTGTCGCACCCGAGAACTTTTATGCCCGTCAAAAAAGAGCCCCAACCGCCCCGCTCGCGCCAGTTGATTAATCTGGTGTTCTTTCTCAGCACCGCCTTTTTAATCGTCAACCTGCTGTTTCCCGAGGCGTTTGGCTCAACGACGCCCCGCGAACCCTACAGCATGTTTATCCACCGGGTGCAGGAGCATGAGGTGATCAAGGCGTCCGTCGGCCAGGACGAGATTCGCTATCAGGTGGCCGACGCCAATGGCGAACCGGGGCAAGTGTACGAAACCACGCCGATTTTTGACCTGCAACTGCCCCAAGTGCTGCAAGACAACGGGGTGGAATTTGCGGCAGTGCCCGCCCAAAACCAATGGTTTGGCAATATTTTGGGCTGGGTAATTCCGCCGCTGATTTTCGTAGCCGTGTGGCGATTTTTCCTCGCCCGCAGCGGGGGCGGCTCCCAAGGGGTGCTCTCCATTGGCAAAAGTCGCGCCAAAGCCTACGTCGAGGACGAGGCGACCAAAACCACCTTTACGGATGTGGCGGGGGTCGAAGAGGCCAAGGCCGAACTGGTGGAAATTGTGGACTTTCTCAAAACGCCGCGCCGCTTCACGCAACTGGGGGCCAAAATTCCCAAGGGGGTGCTGCTGGTGGGGCCACCGGGCACCGGCAAAACCCTGCTGGCAAAGGCCGTGGCCGGGGAAGCAGGGGTGCCGTTCTTCAGCATTTCCGGCTCCGAGTTTGTGGAAATGTTTGTCGGCGTCGGCTCCTCGCGGGTGCGCGATCTGTTTGAACAAGCGAAAAAACAAGCGCCCTGCATTGTGTTCATTGACGAACTGGATGCCATTGGCAAATCTCGCAGTTCCGGCGGCGTTTACGGCGGCAACGACGAGCGCGAGCAAACGCTGAATCAACTGCTGACCGAGATGGATGGCTTTAGCGCGGGGGATCTGACGGTGATTGTGTTGGCGGCGACGAACCGACCCGAAACCCTCGATCCGGCCCTCCTCCGTCCTGGTCGGTTTGACCGTCAGGTATTGGTCGATCGCCCGGATGTGAAAGGGCGCGAGGCAATTTTGACGATTCACGCTCAGGGGGTGAAGCTGGCTGAAACGGTGGATTTGAAGGCGATCGCCACCCGCACCCCGGGCTTTGCTGGGGCGGATCTCGCCAACTTGGTGAACGAAGCGGCGTTACTCGCGGCCCGCAACAACCATGACGCAGTCAAGCAGGCGGACTTTGCGGAAGCGATCGAGCGGGTCGTCGCGGGACTGGAGAAAAAGAGCCGCGTCCTGAATGAAACCGAGAAAAAGATCGTCGCCTACCACGAGGTCGGTCACGCCCTCGT
This sequence comes from Halomicronema sp. CCY15110, assembly GCF_016888165.1. Lineage (GTDB taxonomy): Bacteria > Cyanobacteriota > Cyanobacteriia > Phormidesmidales > Phormidesmidaceae > Halomicronema. The sequence goes on from NZ_JACSWC010000303.1 coordinate 5,050, forward strand.
CGGTGCCGTCATGCCGGGGAGCGATCAGGTGGCGAAAATTTCCATTGTGCCGCGCGGTATGGCCGCCCTGGGCTACACCCTGCAACTGCCGACGGAAGATCGCTTTTTGCGCAATGAGGCGGAACTCAAGGGGCAAATTGCTACGCTGCTGGGGGGGCGATCGGCGGAGGAAATCGTGTTTGGCAGCATCACCACTGGTGCCGCTAACGACCTGCAACGGGCGACGGATCTAGCGGAACAAATGGTCACCACCTACGGCATGAGCAAGGTGTTAGGGCCACTGGCCTACGATCGCGGCAACCAACAAGCCTTTTTAGACAACGGCATGATGCCCAACCCCCGCCGCGCCGTCAGCGCCGAAACCGCGAAGGAAATCGACCACGAGGTGAAGGAATTGGTGGAAGAGGGGCACCAGCGCGCCCTCAAGATTCTGGCAGCTAACCGCGACCTGATGGAAACCGTTACCCACAGCCTGTTGGAGTCTGAAGTCATTGAAGGCGAAAGCCTGAAAGAGTGGCTGTCGCAAGTGCAAGTCCCCGACTCGCAAATGTCGACCGTTTAAATTCAGAAGTGATAGAGCAGTGAAGACTTGCCAATCCGCCGCTCCCCCATCCCGTTGATACTGGTGGGTTGGGCACCGCTCATTCAATTAGTTAGGGTAGCGAGGTCATCCGTGCGGCCAATCAAGCTTTGTGGGTGCCTGATCATTGGCCCCGCAACAAAAGGGCAGGGAGAGCGGGTTGGCGGCGGC
>NZ_JACSWC010000304.1 GCF_016888165.1 Halomicronema sp. CCY15110
TACCCATCGGCGGCTCGCAACAGTTGCCAGGTCGCCGCAATATCATGCAGGCGTTGCAGACCTCGCCACAGCGTTTTGACGCCCGGCTCACCATCCCCTTTGCGACCGAGGAAACCGCCGAGTTTCGCAATCCAGCGTACACATTGGCTGATACTCGGGGGGTCGGGCGGTAATTCAGTCGTTTGATGAATCGTGCAGTACAGGGCTTGCCATGAAATCAATTCAAAATTCAAAATGCAGAATTCAAAATGGCCGATCATTCCTGTTTTCGCTTCGTTTGGACTATTAAATGTCAAGTACATAGGCGTGTCGCGACAACTACATAGGCGGATGAGTCGTCGGCAAAGCGCGATCGGCA
>NZ_JACSWC010000305.1 GCF_016888165.1 Halomicronema sp. CCY15110
TCCTAAAAGGCATTTTTGATCCAAAATGTCACGCTAATTGGACTTCCTTATCTATTTTTGGGCTTCCTTATCGGTCGGTGACACGGCTCTGACGATCTCTAAAGCCAGCAGTCAGCTCAGCCCCAATGAGCAAACACTCTCGCTTCTTTTGAGTTTTGTATCAAGAAATCGCTCAGTCCTTTGCACCATGGGCATTCTGAACGTTTTAGTCGGAGTTTACTTAGCTTCAATCAACTTCAACTAAATCAATTCAACTTCAATCAACTTCGTTGATTCGTTGCCAATCGTTACCAAAACCACCGCTGAGGCTAACAACAATTTTCTTGAGCGAACACTGAAATCATTGCTGTTAATAGCTTTTAGGGCTTTGGGAATTGTTAAGAAAGATGCAATAAAAGAATAGGTGTTTGAATTTGGACACAGCCGAATTGAGACTGAATAGTCGGGCTAAGAGTAAGTCACAACCAAGTAGGTAGCCTCTGTTATCTCATAGAGCCCAGAAGGCTGCTGCTGTAGAAAATCCATGCCCTTGTCTAGAAGAACTTTGCACACTTCTCCTGACTTGTAAGTAATTTCAAGCTCTCGGCGATGGGGAAAGGGAGGAGAATAGCGTCGAGGATAAGATCGCATCTTCAGCTGGCAGTTGCTTAGATGTCTCTTTAGAGCAGATTCAACGCCCGCACGGCGAGTTTTGTCCCTTTCGCTGTGCTCGTTGTAAGACTCTTGGATATGCACTTTCATTTGGAAATCAGCTGGTGCCCTCAATGTCAGTAGTTGAGCTAGAACCGATGCCCCTGCTTTATCCAGGTACCGATCGCTATACTGAGCACTGCTGATTTCGCCTTTAGCCAGGATTGTCTTAAACCCTAAACGATCCTGGAGTCCTGCCAAATCCAACTGACCCCAATTAGGCTCGGGGAAAATAACTTCAGTCTGTGGGTCATCTAGTTCTGCAACAGAAACCTTAGAAGCCTTGTGCTGTAGCTCTTTCAAGTTCCGCAAAACGGTTCCTACACCTCTCTGGCTGCGGGTCTGGAACCATTCAATCGGTGCACCCGTTTCAGATAGACGCAACTGGAGGGCGACACGATTAGAGGACTGGCTGCTAATGCAAAGGGTGGGTTGCATACTAGAGTCCTTTTGGCTCAGCACTACTAAGCCCTGATCAATCCACTGGGATAGCCGCTTCCGTAAAACTCTGACCTCATCGGTGGACAATTTCCCTGTTTCTTGCCCCAAGTCTTGTTCAGGAACTTTGCATACCACAAGGTTGAGTTGAGTGTTTTGTTTCGCTAGTGATCGCACAAATTGGGTCAACAGTCCGAGGGTGAATGGAGCCGCAATTTCAGGTAAATACAGGATGGTTTCTGCGCGGGCATTATCGCTATAACCAGGTAAACGTTCGGCCATAGTGGCAAGGGGTACTCGGTTTGCATCCGGTGCGAAGGACTCTAACACTGGATCGGGATTGATTCGCTCGACAAGCAATCGTAGGAAATTAGCCACTGGCCGACGATCCAACTCATGATGAAAGACCTGATTGGTATAAGTGCGCAGGCAGTCATAGCAACTGCTGCTGCATCCGCATGATTCCACCAACTGATAAGCCCGTTGTATGATCTCATCAAACTGGGCTGCGATTCTCTGGCTGTATCCAGCCCCTCCTGGCACGTTGTCGTAAATAACAATTTCAGCCATACCGGCGGTTTCCCTATCAGGGGGTCTGAACAGACCATCCAGCTCTGCCCGTGGTACATCAATAACCTGGGCTGCTGCTGCTAGCAAAGCATAAGTGAGAGAGCGCCAAAAGCCCTTTCCTCCTGACGAGGTCAGGTTTTCTGATTCGCCGATATCTGATTGGATGGTATCCCCCGCATTAAGATGCACAACGTCTTCAAATAGCGGTGGTGGGTTGGTCTGTCGAGTAAATCGAACTTTGAGCAGGTCGCTGGAGAATTCATGTCCGAGGTGGACCCGTTGATACCAACCTGAGCAGGGTTTCCCAGTAACCGGATGAGAATGCTCTCGTTGGCCCTTACGACGATTGGTATGGGTTTTAGGAAGAACATCACTTAAATCACGACCACAACGATCGCAGATTGCAAAGCCCAAATTTCTGAAGCTTCGTCCTCCCTGGTTTGCCAGGAAAAAATCACCGCCACGGCTTAACGTCAGCTCATACAGCTCATGGGGAATAGTATCTAGCTCTTCCCTTTCCTGAGCTAAAAATACCTGAGACGTCGGCTGTCTGAGAGGCTTGAGGTAAGGAGTCACCCTGGGTGTGACATTCCAGTCTGTCGTAAAAGACTTAGGGACTTTATACAAACGGCTGCTCTGCTCCATGCCTTTGATGGCCTCTCCGCAAGTGGGACAGTCTTCATGTTGAAACTCATGGCGGCGAGACTCAAAGAAATTGCAATGGGGGCAAACCCAGTAATAACAACTCGCCAAATTATCTGGTCTTAGAATGCCAACGCTGGTATGTACCCGGTCATCAACTACGATGTCTTGACCCGGTGCATATTCTGCCAGAGCCATGCGTCGGTCTCGCTGGAGACGATGCTTGCCTTGGTTCGCATTGAACTGCCGACTATCTTGGGTTAATAGTTGGACGACATCAATCGGGAAGCCGTAAATTGGCAGAATACTGGCCTTTGCCAATTCTTCGTGGAGTTGGCGTTTCTGAATTTTGCGGAGTTCATCTTCGATGCGATCTCGCTTGAACTCTAGTGCCCGTCGCACCTTAGCCTTATTTTCCCCAAGAATTTCTAACTTGAGCGTTTCTAGCAGATCCGATAATCCATTCCAGTCTTCAAGTTGCTCGCTCTGAAAGGTATTCAGCTCTTTGCGGAAATCATCTAAAGTCGCCTCGATGGGTTGCTGGCTATTTAGAAGTTGCAACCATGCTTCTAATAGCGTTCTGGCCGTTGATCCACTTAACCACTCCTGGAATTGCACGCTCAATGAGGAGCTAGCAAGATCCTTGAGGGGCTTAAATGCGTCATCACTTTCTTCGTCTGGGATGTCAAGGAAGTCGCCGATTTTGACATGCTCAGCACCCTTGTTATAGTTGGCTCTCAGAAACTGAGCCAGGAGTTCTGCCCGTAGATGGCGCTGTTGAATTTGGAAATTACCAATATCTAGCCGAGGTACCTGGTTGCGGCCATTGATTAGCTCAGCAGGTTGATCAAAGTAGTAGCGGTCATGGGGACGGCGTTGCCCATACATGACGCTGATCGCCACCCCATCGGTTCGGCGACCTGCCCGCCCAGCTCTTTGCTGATAGTTGCTGACGTGGGGTGGAAAGTTTCGCATGGCAACAGCCTGCAGTTCACCGATGTCTACCCCCATTTCTAATGTGGTCGAGCAACTCAAGAGGTTAATTTTGCCCTGACGGAATCGGCTTTCTCGGTGGGCCAGTTCCCCGGTGCCTAACTGAGCCGTGTGCTCTTGGGCTCGGAGAGGAAGAATTTTTCGATTTTGAATAATGTGGCGGTAGTGGTGTTCTTGAAAGGTAGGGGCATCAGAGGAGGTCGGGCTGCAGTGATGTAGTCGTCCATCGCATTGTGACGCCAGGCAGTGATTGACCGCTAGTTTAGAAAATTGTTGAACCTCAGCCAGTCCCGGAACGTGAAAGAGTTGCTGACAGGAATCGCACTGATACCAATCTGACTGGGTGGCGTATAGAGAAAACAGTTCCCAGTTGAGTTGTTGACCATCCTCAAAGGTCTTGAAATACTTCCAATTTTTCAGTTCATCGAATAGCCAGAACAGTGCTTCCTCTGGAGGATAACTGCTATTGAAGAAGTTGTAGTAGAAGGAAACAATCTGGTTCTGACGCTTTGTGGGTTCCCCTTGCTTATTTTTCCGCCAAAGGAAGCCAATCGCATCTGGGGAATCCTTAGGGTCACGTCTGAGCTTGATGTAGCGCTTGGATCGCCCTTTATGCAACCGCGCCGGTGTTCCGCCCTCTACACCTCCGGTTTCAGGGAAGTAATTAGAGGCTCCCTTTAGATCAACCGCTCCTAGTAAACGAATGATGTTAGTTAGGCCGGTTAAGAAAATCTGAGCTTCGGAAGCTTCTATACCAAACCGTTCAGTCGTATCTTCAACCAAAGTAAGATCATCGCCCCAGTTGATGTAGCAAGCTAACAATCCTAAAGCCTCTATTGAGAAGCGCTTCGCTGAGGGCAACCCAAACTCCCGCAACATTAGTTCTTTAGCCCGGCTGCGGGCTCGATCCTCACAATCCTGACGGTTCTGGGCAGCCTCATCGACCGGATCCCTGAACACGTAGCTGCGATGGTGATAATCTGCCAGCCGATCAGGATGAGGAATGGAGACCTCTAAGAAACGACGAATGAGTTCTTCCTGAACTTTAGTGACGGAGGCACAGCTATCTTGTTGGACTTCGTCAAAAGCCCGCCAAACCATTTGCCGATAAAGGGTTTCGGTATGCGTTCGTTGAAAGTCTGAGGCAAAGAAAGAAGCATCTTGCCGACCATCGGAGAAGGTTAATAGTTTCCGTTGACTGAAGGTTTCTTTGGCTTCTCCAGGTTCTGGTAACAGCTCAAACAGACTATCGAGCATCACTTCTAGAGGCGCATCGGTGTAAGACACAAACCGTCCGATGGCAGACAACTGAGAGCGTCCAGCACCACAGGCTGGACACTTTGTTAGATATCCTCCATCCATGTTCTTGGCTTTGGGCGGAATATGCCAATGAAGCCTAAAACTGTTTTCTGGTGCAGCAGAATCATCCGGTAGATTGTTACCAGGCTTACCAAGCCAGCCATCTTTTTTCTGGATGAGAAAGCTACCGATTAGGGCGTTTTCAGGAATTTCGGAGTCTTCTGGAATCTCTTCGCCCTCGTCATCGGTGATGCTGTCCAATGGGCCAGATGTCAAAACATAGATTTGTTCACTCTTCTCAACTGTTTCCAATGCACGAGGAAGAGGTTGCAGTTCATTTTGATTTCCCCGATACGTTAATGAATAACTCTGTCCACACTTACGACAACTCGCCAGTTCCAGCACAGGGGATTGACAGACATCACATCCAGTTTTGCTGCTGAGAAATAATTTGCCGTAGCGTCGGGGTCGTTCCTTAAACCGCTCATCTGTTGCGGCACCAGGACAGTCTGAATTGATACAGGCGTGTAGCCCTTCTACACTGCGAAACAGAAGGTGAAGTCTGACGGGCAGCAGGGGTAAATCTTCGGGATTCAAACGAGCCAGGGTGCCTAGCTGTACCAGGTGCGCTAAGGCGAGTTCGACTCTGGCCTCGTCTTGAGCCTCCAAACTACCATCCAGACGTGTTGGCAGTCTCCAAAGATGGGGAGAGCGCGCCAGCCAGTTCCAAGGTTTGGGGCCTTGACTGAGTAAATTAATCAGCCGATGGAGTAGGGGATGTCCTTTCAGTGCAAACCAAAGGAATTGATGAACATCACCTCCTGAGTTCTGCTCAGCTTGTTGAATGACATCGTAAGGCACCAGATAGCTCAGACAGTCTTTCCAGGTTTCTAGGGGATCTTCCAGAGCTGGTAGTTCCAGGTCATACAGATACTCATACAAGTCTTCTTCGGCAAGACCTTCAGGCAAAGCGTAAGCGTCCCCCAGACGTTCCGCAACGGTCACTCGATCGCCCCAGATGACATGCTGAAAGGGTTCGCTGAACAACTCTCTAGCAAAGCCAGTGATTTGGCTAAGGGCTGTAGCATCGTTGCGATCGCCCAAAGTAGCACTGGTAGCAATACAACGAATATGTCCTTCATCTTCAAGCCCGATCGCCGCCTTAAATCGCTTGATCAACATGGAGACTTCCGTGCCAGTGGAGCCGCTGTAGGTGTGGGCTTCGTCAACCACCAGCATTTTGAAGTTAGGCGATCGCTCAAAAATCTCTTGTCGCTCAGTCGGGCGAATGAGCATATGCTCCAGCATGGAGTAGTTGGTCACCAGGATTTGGGGCGGATTGTCCCAAATATCCTGACGGGAGATCGTCTGAACTTCCTGCACTCGTTCGACTACTGACTCAACCAGATCGTCCAAGCGGCGTCGCCCCATCCGCTCTCGCTGGCCTTCAGGCAGCAATGTTAGGAGTTCTTCTCGTTCAGTGGCCTTCAGCTCTTCCTTCAAAGCAGCTAAGGCTTGCTCTGGCTCGGTTTGGGTTCGACTAGTGTAGAAGCCGAATCGAATTAGTTCCTGATGATCGCTCTGCTGACAGAGGAGTTGCCGCAGGCGTTTCACCTGGTCATTCACCAGGGCATTCATGGGATATAGAATGAGAGCCTGAACCCCTGGAGCGTGCTCTTTCAGGAGGCAGTCCAGCATGGGAATCAGAAAACATTCTGTTTTGCCCGAACCGGTGCCGGTAGCGACAACGATGTTCTGCTTTTCCCCGACTACGGTTCGAATAGCCTGTTCCTGGTGTTGGTAAAGAGCACGGGTGGGATTGAATAGTTTAGTTATTTCAGGGTGTAATAGATTCTCTTCTACGAAGGTTTGGATAGAACAAGTGGCTCGGTAAGGCTGTGCGCCTTCAAGATATGGCTGCTGATAAATATTGCCGGGTTCTTCAAGGAGTTTCCTGAAGCCGAAACGGAGATGGGGATCCCGAAGTGGATAGGCTGTCAGCAGGTAGCGAATCAAATCTTCACGAGGTTGCTGGGCCGCATCAACTGGATTCAAATACACGGGCTTACTTCCTTCTGACTAAACCAGTACACAGCCCAACCTTTCCAGAGCAGCTTTTACCCGTGGTCGGTTTTGAGCGTCAACGTAACGAATGCGATTGTGTTCAGAGTTGGGATTGGACAAGCGCCAAATCAACTGAGCAAATGCCTTTGGCAAATAGGTATCACGCAGGTCTAGAAGCCCAGATTGCTCATCCCAACAGATTCGCAGCGGCTCTTGGGCCTGTAGATCGAGATGAAACATGGCCAGGTATGCTTCGTCAGGAGTAATTTCAAAAAACTGGCCTTGCTCTGCCCAAAGGAAGACTCCGCCAGATACTCTTAGCAGATTTAACCTAGGCAGATTTAAAAAGTGTGATTGACTTGCAATTAGTTGCCAGCGATCTCTTTGTGACCCCCACTTTGGAAGGTAACCATACACCTTGCAGCTTTCTCCAGGCTGAGAAAGGGGCGTTTCTAACCACTCTTGGCCTCTTAAATTCCATGAGGAAGGTACTTGGGGCTGAGGTAGATTACCTAATGACTGATCAATGGTCAGACAACTAACCCCTGAACCTTTGAGCTTATCTCTAATACGAGCTAGGCTGTGAGATCGAGGTCTAACAAGGGTTTCACCAGGATCTTGTCCAGTCTCTAATAGCTGGTGGATTAGGGATAAGTAGGCACGATCTCCAATTAACTTAAGTGACGTAATAAATTCCTCTGCATCAACCCAAAGAGTAGGTTGTGCCACGCAAACTCTCCTGCCAGTGCCTAGTAATATTTCTCCCTGTGCCTCTAGGTTATGCAATTCAATATCTACCGACTCTGCGAAAGCAAGCAAATCATTGTTTTGATTCGGAGATAGTGTATCTTTCAGCAGCCGAACGACTTGATGCTGTGCAATAGCCTGCGGCAAATGCTTCGCACCTGGCAAGCGATGCTGACTCAATAGAGAAATAATATGTTTTTCCAGCATAAGAATCCTTTAATCCCTAATTTTGTGAAATAATTTGCAGTTGCATTCCTAATTCTTTCTTAAGGCTTAAACATATCCATTTAATATCTGAAAGGCAGTCACTTTTAGAAGCCTCGCATTTTATGCTGACATCGCCACACTGGATGGCACATTTCAGGAATTTTTCCCAATTTCGAAAGTTGATTTTATGTTCAATCATCTGTCTGACGAAACGAGCTTTATGCTCCTTAGAGCGCACTAGATAATATTGATTTTTTTCTATAGGATTAGCCTCTTGTGCTTCGTCAGATGTATCTCCCGCTTTTTCTTCTCTTTCTTGGGATAGAGAAAAATAATCAAGAGTATAACCGTCTCCTTCTGGGACAGAATCCCGAAGACAAGCTAAGTCGAACTGCATATCTCCCGAAGATGACGCATTTTTTGTGAACACAATCTCCTGTTTGGTATTGCTTAAGAGAAATTGCCGTTCTTCTAATGGCCAGAGATTTCTGAAGGTCAACGTACTCAACCAGAAGTCATGGCTTCCCTGACTGTGATAGGGAAACTCTATGGAGATACCTTGTTGGTTTTTAACTTCTATCGACCTACTCAAGTTGTCTTTCTGAAGTTGGAAAATTTGCTTGATCGAAAATTTGGTGCACCAATTGCTGGCGGTTGTCCACAGACGCACCGAATATGTACCAGGTTGAGTGATCCAGGGACTTAAGTCCACTGCCAGCCAGCCACTTTGGGGAGGCAAGGAGATCTGTTGATTGGGCTCAGTCAGAATTTCACGCTGATCCATGTCTTCAATCAGCAGATTTAGGGTTTTGCCAATAGGTAGCGGCGGATACCAAAGGGTGGGAGTATCTAGAAATGTCGGTTGACGACCCTTGAGTTTGGCACCTTGAAGTTGTGGCTGTTGAGGAGCCGTTAGCCAGGACAAGGCTTGTTTCTGATGGCCTTGGGTCAGTTGTATGGAAGCATTGACTCCGGTACGTTGTAGCCAATGACCCCGCCATCCTGACAAACTGCATGGCACAAAATTATCGATAATTTCCAGACCATCGCTGTACTGGCGCTGGACGCTCTCTGGAGTGAAGAGAATGATTTCGGAGGATAGAGCTAATTGCTGGGGCGATCGCACATCTCCCGTTTCGGCATCGAAAATTAGACACAGCTGATCAGGTTGAAGACCGTCATGGTGCCATTCCCAAAGGACTTGCTGGTTGTGCGATCGCAGCTGCCATGTCCATTGATCAGTAGCCTCGGTAACCGTCTGATGCAACTCTGGAATTTCGAGCGTGCGACGCCCGAAGTCGATATCGCCCTCCCATTGCGCTTCTGGAATTTGACAGTAACCCGCCTGTAAAGTTTTCCAGTCTTTGCGGTAAACCTGCTGGGCTGGTAACGCTAGTTGAATATCAAAGGTGTCTTCAAGGTCTAACCGTAAGGAAAGAGGCTTTTTACGAAAGCTGACGATAGATCGCTGGGGAGAAGGCTTGGGGCGAGGCGTCAGCACGCGAATCAAGCTGTCCCAACTGCGGAGAAAGAAGGTACTGGGTAGAGAATAGTGTTGCAAAATGCGGTTGCGTTGATTTTCGTCCTGCAAGCACTCCGGCGATTCTCCCCGTCGTTCGAGTTCGTGGGCAACGGTAGCTAGTCCCTGCAGCAAATTCCCTGAAATTGGGTCAATGTCTTCTTCATGGTCTTCTGGGCAGCTACTTTTGAGAAAGGTCTGCAATTTTCCCCGTTGTGGAAATTTCTGTTCGCAGACATCACAGAGTAATTGGGCCAGATCAACTGGGTCGGCGTGGGCCATGTCCCACCAGTCATAGTCCAGGCTCTGGATCAGATCAGCAAAATGCTCCAAACTCTGACGGGGAATGCCACTTTGGAGCCACAGCGTTGAGACATAGCGATTAGCCTTCTCCGACCGCACCAGTCCCAGCAGTTCTACACCTTGCCAGATCACCTGCTGCAAAGCCTGTTGAGAGCCTTGAGTTTTCTCAATCCTCAAGCGCTGGCATAGCCCATCCCAGTAACCATTTTCGCCTTCGTCGTAGTAGGCATACTCTGACAGAGCAAAGGTCACGATTTTGACCCAGTTTGAGTCATCGCTTCCAAATCGCCTATGCAAGCGATTGAGGGTGATGGCACCGACTCTGCCGAGGTTTTCGCTGACGATATCGAGGACTTCTTCGGTCGCTTCGCGGGTGATTTTGACGCTGCCGAGAAATCGCTGGCCCTCTGGCAGGTCACGATGTTCCCAGTAAGGCTCTATCTGCGCCCAGATATGCTTGGTGGTTGCTGGTTTGGAGAGATCCATGATGTTACTCAGGAAAAAGCCCGCCGATGGCGTGTAGCGGAAAGCATATGACCCATCGGTTGCTTGCATCTTATTCAAGAGTGCCCGGTCTTTCCAAAGAAGTCACAAGACTGAAGACGCATCTTAGGCGACAGATGAAAAGCCCTCCTAACAAGGTTTTCTAAAGCTTCGAGTTTTATCCGGAAAATACTTTCTTTAAACGAGTATTGTCTATTGAAAGTTCTCCATGTACAGAGAAGCCTGTTGTTGGGCAGCTTGGCGATGTTGTTCGACCAGATACTCTGGCGATCTCACCTGCGCCTGCCCCATAAAGCGATAGACCCAAAAGCCAAACTCCCTCAAAGAGCGGGGCGGCAACTTTACAATGTAATCTACACATTGAGTCTGTTTATTTAGCGGACCTGGAGGATGAGGTTCAATTCGTTGGCTGGGATGGCGAAGGGGGCCTTCGGCGACAAATCCCATCACCCGCGGAAAGAAACGCACGATGACTTCGACCATGTCCAACCGCCCGATAAGTTCTTGCCGTTGTTCATCAGAGTCACCTAGAAACAACCCCCAACCGTTTGCCAGCAACTCATGGGCTAACTTCAAGCTGCTACGTTGAGCAGCTATGCTGCGGCCTCGGGTATCCAGAACGGTGCAACGGTCTTCAAGCCGATCAATGCGGGAAACTGCAAGGTGGCCATTCTCACAGGTCTCGTGGATGAGATACCAGGCAATGTCGTAATAGAGCAACTGCAAGGGCCAAATTTCAAAGGACTCTCCAGGGCGGTCGAGCCAGGGGCTAGGTTTACGGTTCAGCCGAATCTTTTGGCCTTTGGTGATAGCTGTTTCAACAACATCCAAACAATCAAAGAGGTTGCGATCGCTAAAAGTTTCCGTAATCTTAACTGGGTCAGTTTCCACAATGGAGCGATTGAGATGCGCCCGTACCGGATAGAACAACTGCTCCTTAGACTCAATACCCTTCAGGCGGCGAATGAGCCGGTTATAAAGTTCCTGAATTTGAACATCCCGCTGATATTCAGCCTGGGAATGTAAGGCATTAAGGGCAGCGGTCAATTCCTGTTGGTTCATGACCCCAGTCCCCAGGTAATAGCCCCAGCGATACATCTGGGAGCCTAAAATCCCCTTGGAACGAAGGAAAGCTAAATCCTTATGGATAGTATGAACAGAGCATTTGATGGAAATACCTTCTTCTGCTGCTACAGCCAACAAATAGTCATGAACCTCCTGAAGAGCATTGTGGTGCTCCTCTGAGAATTTGGCCTGATGAAGGTACCCTACTCCTGGATATCTAAGCAGAGTCGTAATGAGCAACATTAGCCGTGTGAAAGCACTGTCCCTGTAGTACTTAGATTGTGGAGACAGCTGGTTTTGCTGAGGCATTTTTCTGATAGTGCTAAAGCCAGTACTGGCAATGTACTATGTAATATTTCTGAAACCATCGAGAATAAAGATTTATAGATGTCTGGAACCTCAAATCTCTAATACCAGCAATCTTTCGTAAGGCTTGTACAATAAGCTCAAAAGGTTTACTGCTGCTGATCCGCTGCTACCGAAATGGGTATCCACTTACTCTGGCGAAAGTAGTCCTTTGCTATGCTGCTACTGCACTTCAGTAGCCAAGCCCTCCATATCAGGCCACTTAGAAGGCATCCGTATTGGCGACTGCCTGAACCGCCCCCACGAGGCCGAGGGGGATCGGTTCCAGTGGGTTAAGGATTCTTGCGAACTAGTAATTAGCTTCAGCAACCCGCAACATGGGGAAATAGAAGGCATCCAGCATGGGGGATTTGAGTTTGGGCTAAATGTATTCGAGTCTATGCCCTTCGTCTGCTTTCGCGTGTTTGCAATGATTGGCCCCCAATCGGCAAAGGTGGTGCCGCCCTGGCAGGAGTGCCCTTTTCAACTGTGCCGCTTTAACCCGGAGGCATTGCCTCGATTTGATGAGTTTTGCGCCCTGCCAGAAGCTCATCTGAGCATCAGAGATTGAGCCAGAGACTGCCAAGCAAATTGAACAGTGAATGAACACTAGAAATAGTTCCTAGCCCACTAGCTCATCTTCGGGAATGGTCACCAAGGCAACCAACGACGGGTATTCTTCGAAGTTTCCCTTACTGAGCCAACAATCTGGTCATTAACCTCGTCCTGGCTGTCACCACCAATCGTGCCAATCTGCCGATCCAATTCGTTAGCCGCCAAGCTCTCATTGACCATGTAGGCTTCTTGCGCTGCTTGCGGCAACGTCTCCCGACGCCCCTTCTTACCGCCCGTTTCGCGATACAGCTCATTAACGGTGCAGTCAAACAGCTCTCGCGTCTCTTCAACAACTGACCGTTGAAACACATCCCCGGCACCACCGTTATCCCGAATTGACTGGGTGAATCGCTTATTGACGATCGCTCCATCAACTCGTTTACGCTGCGGGGCTAATGCTTGGGAGTCGCCGATCAAGTCTAATTGGGAGGCCGTCTCTTCCTGGCTGCTGGCTTCGTTCTTCCACCAGTTCAAAAAACCCATCGGCTTCCTCTCGCTCACGGGGGGCAAACTCAGACGAAAATAGCTGTTCTAGACCCGCTCGGATCAGGTCGAGTGCATCTGGATAGGCCAGAAACGCATCCAGAATCTCATGCCGATACTCGTAGTCCCAACGATCGGTTGTGAAGTTGAAGTTATCCAGCACCAGCATGTAAGCATCCAGGCAGCTTTCATAGCTGGCCTGGGCAGTAAACTGAGCCAGCGCTTTAATCCAGGTTACTTTGTAGCGACGATCACCAAAACGCCTTACGTCCTCAACAAACGTCGCTTCTTGGGTGATAACACCACTAGCATCGTTGAAAAGCCTCCAGGCTTTCCAAACTTTTTTCTTTAGCTCCGGTAGTTTCATGGCGACGCCAGAATGCCTTGCATGTAGTATATCCCTGATCATTGACCCCAAAAGCCCGCGTCATGTTTTTTTAGTATCTCTGTTCTTTTTTGAGCGCTGATATCAGCGGCGGAAGTTTTCTAAATTACGGATGGATGTCTTCGATCCATCAGTCACGATCAATGCTTATGTTTTTAGTCAAGCTAATCGCCGTTGGCTTTGCCCTCTATGCGGCCTATACCTGCTCCCAGGTAGCGTCTTGGCAAAGTTATTGACGGCCCCGCCTTCCCGCTGATACAGGCGGCTCTTAATCTGCGCCACCATGACATTCCGGCTCCAACCATGAGTTATCGCCTCGCGAGCATACCAGAGGCGTTCTTGGGGATCCTTCAGCTTCTCTAGCAACGCAATATTGTGGTACCAGGT
>NZ_JACSWC010000306.1 GCF_016888165.1 Halomicronema sp. CCY15110
GAGCCGGATGAAGGGAAACTTTCACGTCCGGTTCTGTAGACCATCGTCGGGGGCGACCCCGGCGATGAGTTTAACCTAGCGGTTCTCATTGGACGGCGGATTAGCGAAATCCTGATTTCAACCTTTTCACTAAAGTCAGCCTGGAGCTTGAATTTTAGCCAGATGGCCAAACGGAAGGAGACACAGGATATCACCATCGAGATTCCCACGTTGGCACCCGCACAGGAGGTATTAGCGGCCATTCAACGCCTGCAGCAGGGATTGAGAACCGATGAGCTGAAGTTACAGGGGCTCTCCGATCGGCAAGCAAAGCAGAAGGTCAATAACCTTTACAGCGGGGCGATCGCGAATAAGTGTGAGGAGCATTTCAGCGATTTGGTACCCGCTAGAAGCGACAAGGAGAATCTTTACACCCATATCTTCAGAGCCGTCTACGCCACCATTGCCGCGCACTGGTACTGTCCACCTTCAGTGCCAGAGCATCAGTTTAAGGCCGAAATTCAAGGGCATTTCACGATCACCCAAGACGGCAAAAAGCTCCCAAATTATGCCGCCCGCTCCAATTACGACGACTACGCCATTGGCAATGGTCAAGGTAATCGCGATGGCCGATTAGGCATCAAGTTAGGCCAAGTGTCCGACCTGGAAGTCGTCGAGGTATTTCGGCAGCCTCGATACCATCGAGCCGCAGCTACCGTAGCCAAGGATAGTCCGGAGGCTGAAACAGCTCCGGAACTCGACTCAGAAAAACTGGATGACATGCCCCCAGAATTGAACACCCAGGAAACACCCACAATGACTAAATCTGATGTTGTGCAACCAACCGTCAAGCGCCCTAACGTCTATGCGGATGACCTGGAACGCA
Organism: Halomicronema sp. CCY15110; assembly: GCF_016888165.1. Taxonomy (GTDB): domain Bacteria; phylum Cyanobacteriota; class Cyanobacteriia; order Phormidesmidales; family Phormidesmidaceae; genus Halomicronema. The sequence goes on from NZ_JACSWC010000306.1 coordinate 866, forward strand.
TTACCGACCTGATGGCCCACCAAGGCATTACAGGCACCACAGCAGATGTGGTCCACGCCTTGCTAGAAGAATTTGAGGTCAAGATGGCTCAAGAGGAAAAACGAGAAGTCAAAACGGCAAGTGAGTTCGCCCAGGCCATCAACTGGTTCACTCAGGAAATTGAAACCCTGCGGCAGCAGTATCAAGCGCTGGAGCAGGAACACCAAAAATTAGCGTCGCGACCAGCAAACACCGATGAGGTTGCCCTCTTAAAGGAGCGGAATGCTCAGCTAGAGACCCGCAATAACGAACTGAAAGCGGAACTGGAGGAAACGCGATCTCAGCTCAACGCCATTCAGGATCTTTTGGGAGGGATCCGTAGTGGGGCGGCACGGTCTAAGGAAGAAAAGCCAGTAGCACCGGCGACAGAAAAGCCGGTCTCTAAGTCAGCGCCCACCGAGGAATCAGCATCGAGTCAAGCAGCGACGACTCCGAAGACCGAGACTGTCTCACGTCACTCCGGTCAGGCTGACTCGACTGATAAAGTTGCCGATGTCATTGATGCCATCATCAAATGGAATACAGCTCAGGAGCGCTCGGATCTAAGGCTACGCATTTCCTTCCCGTCGATTCGCAGTCTGGCGGTCTTGGTGGGGGCGAGTTATCTTCCCGCCATTAAAGAGGCCATCGCTGAGAAAGAGGCGGAAATTGAGGAAATCCATGAACGCTACATGATTGGCAGCCGCCACAATCGCTCGGTGCAGGATAAAGATGCCGTGCTTCAGGCGATCGCCCGCGATTACCTCGGGATTCCCAACTGGCAAGAAGCCACTTACGTTAACTAAAAGGGTGTCCCAAATAGGACTCAATGGAGGCGCTGATGACCTCCTCGCAATGCTTTCAGAGTGTCCCAAAAGTTCAGAATGCCTTACAAGCCCCCATCGGATTACAGCTACTCGCCACTGGGTAGAGCATCCAGAGGGACTTCCGGTCAGCGATATGCCGCCACGGCAATCTGCCAGCAGGTTGCTCAAGCATCCTCATCATGGCCTTCAATCATCTGGACGGCATTGTCTAGCTCGATTTGCAGCCGTTCGGCACTCGGCAATTTGTGTGTCGCAACCGCAATGGGATTCTGGAGGTGGCGCAACGAATAATCAACGATCGTTTTGCCTTTAGCTTTGCAAAGGATGATGCCAATCGAGGGCTGATCGTACTCGCCACGCTCTTGATCATCGACGGCTGAGAGATAGAAATTCATCTTGCCAGAGTGCTCTGGTTGAAAGTCGCCCAACTCCAGTTGAATCACCACAAAACAACGCAATCTAATGTGATAAAAGAGCATATCAAGATAGAAGTCTTGGTTATCTACAGTGACCCGGTAATCTTGACCTACAAAGGAAAAGCCCACTCCAAGTTCCAGCAGGAAATCGCGCATATGCTTGACTAATGCGCGTTTCAAATCCTTTGCTTCTGCATCTTTTGATAGCGTTAGGAAATCAAGCTTATAGGGGTCTTTCAGCACTTCGTGAGCTAACTCTGACTGGGCAGGCGGCAGCGTATGCTCAAAATTTGTGATAGCCCCCCCGCCCTCGCGTTGGTATAAGCCAGTTTCAATTTGAGCGATTAGAATGCTACGGCCCCAGCCATTCTCAAGGGACTGCTGAGCATACCAAAGCCTTTGAGTCTCGTCTTTCAGCTTCTCCAGTAAGGCGACATTCTGAGTCCACGGTAAATTGGCCAGCACCTGCTGGCCAATTTGAAAATCAGGCCAAGCCTCCGCAAAAGCCCTCATATATTTGAGGTTGGACCGGGAGAATCCTTTCATATCAGGAAACTCTCGCTTCAAGTCTTGGGAGAGGCGATTAATCACCTTACTGCCCCAACCCTGCTGCTCTTGCCGGAGTAGAATCTCGCGTCCGATATGCCAATACAGCAAAGTCATTTCTTGATTAACGGAGATGGCGGCGCTGATTTGGGCAGAACGAATGCGGGTCTTCACATCATTCAGAAAGACGCTGTAGCTACCTTCATCCGGCATCAAACTCGATTTCGGCATTCTCTCCCCCTTTCATAGGTCTCAACGTGTTTAGGCTTTCCGAGTCAGACCCTCTGCATTGTATCTAGTACATGCGGATTGCTTGGAACACGCCAAGCCACGACCAGGACACCAGGTTATTGCCAGTCCCAAAATCTGCTAGGGCTGTCCCTATGAATAGTCGGCAAACAGCATATTTGCTGGCATTCGAAATGCTCCAACAGTATCGCTGACAGCGGAATGAACCTTATCAGGGGTAGTTCCGCATCCAGCGGGTGGAACGCTGACAGTTAACCATACGCCCTCCTCAGCGCTGCCAAGGGCTGTAAGACGTAGCCATAGCCGGGGCATTCCGCATGGCTTAGTTTCGCCATCACCCCCTCGATCCCCTCAATGACCCAGGCCCCAAGCGTTTGACCGAACTGTACCCAATCACCAATCTGGCAGCCTCCCAGCTCCTGGGTGGGTAAAGGTTCTGGGGCGGTTGTGAGCCCCGTGTCCACGATCTCTTGATCTAGGGAGTGATCTTTATTAGAGATCGTGGACACCGATGCTGACAGCTTTTCTTTGACGGCCCGCAACAGCCTGAGCCGAATTGGATTATCCAGGTCTGTAGGCGCGTATAAGCGGGCTCGCTTTTGGCTGCGACGGCCAGGGCGACCGATCGCGGCCACATCGAGTCCTAACCGCTTGACGAGCTTGTTGACGATTTCACAGGGCGTCTGGTCGGGGTTGATATTGAGATTCAGCCAGTAGCGGACTTCGTCAATAAACCGAAGGGCCGTTTGTTTGATGGCGATCGCCCGTTTGTCACTGTTGGTCCACGGGTTGCCGTCGAGCAGATTTAGGACACCGAGCTTGGCGACGATGGCGGCTTTTACGTAGCTGCGCGGCAGCCGGTGCGGGGCGCGGATGGAGCTGGCGAGGATCGACTCGACCACGTTGCGATCGCTGGCTTTAACCGCCTCTAGATTCTCAGCACGGGCCTGGAGCAGGACGCCTCGCCGTAGAGCGCCGTAGTCTTTACAAAGCACTTCATAGCATTCCTCAGCGTCATCAAAGGCAATGCCAGGGAACTCATCGCGACACAGCACCTTATAGGCAATCAGGCGGGCCTCACGGCCACTTTCCATGCTGTCCAGTGTGCGGTGTGCCCAGTCGAGGGTATGGGCCTCTTCGGGTTCAGCTTCGGCAATCTCGACGGCTTCCTCTAGCCAGATTTGCTCTTGAGTAAGCTGCCAGAGTTCGGCAGTCGTCTCATCGGCCTTGAGGGTGTCAGCGGTCACATGGTGGCCAGCGCCTTCAAGGCGATCTATTAAAGCTTCCTGGGCGATCGCCTTTTGGCTGCCGCTGACGGTGCGAGCGGTGGTCAGATAATCCAGGATCGCCGCTTCGACACCGGCCAACTCGTGGTCATCGGTTGCCAGGTCAAAGAGACGGGCCAGGGTCGTCAGGTTTTGGCTCAGGCGCTGTTTGATCGCCCGAGGGTTGCCCAGCGCTTCATCGGCGGTGCCGGTGATAAAGGGCGGAATGAAAATCCGGCGCGGCACGGATGGTCGATAGCGCCCGAGGAGTTGCAGGTGGGTATCGGTGCTTAGCGCCGGGAAGTAAGCCCACACTTCATCAAAGTAGGCATCTTCGACCGCCACACGACCTTCGATGCTGACGCCAGATTTGGCGCTGGGGGAGAGGATCAGCACGTCCGGCTGATGCACCTGCAGCCAGTGATCCGGGTCTTTGAAGAAGAGGTTGAAGGCTCCCCCTTCGTTGGTCTCCGAATCAATGCGGGTGGAGCGAATGCCTTTACTTTGCAAGATACGGTCTACTCGCTTGGCTTCTCGCTGGGAACTGGTGACCAAGAGCAGGCGGTGGCCCTGCTCAATGCGGTGCAGCAGCCGTTGCCGAAACCCGGAGGCTTTGCCGGAGAAGACCTGACAATCCCACGGCAGACCGACTTTCCGATGGCGAAAACAGCGTACGGCCAGGGTGCCGCTGAGGGCCTGCCAGTAGCGCACGGCGCGATCCGGAATGCCGTCTTCACTTAAGACGATGGCTCCACCCGAGGCGATCGCATGTTTAGCAGCGCTGGCAATGCGTTCCAGGATGGTTCCATAGCGGCTCTTGAGAGTATCGCCCTGGCAGATATGCTCAGTCACCTGGTTGCCTTCATCCACGATCAACACTACGGGCTTGCTCCAGAACCACTCGGGCAGCTTCGCGATGGAATCCGGGCACAGCACAATACCGGGGCGCTGGCGAGCCGCTTCCCAGAAGTCCCGCTGGCTTTGACCCGTCGCGCCCTGATCGTGGATATGGAGAATGTTCCAGTCTTTGGCGGTTTGCTGGCCCAGGGAATTCAGCGGTGAGAGCACTAGGACGTGTTTGTCTTCTTGGAGCGCCGTTTGCACCCAGTCCCGCCCAATCTGGTAAGTCTTGCCGGTGTTCATGGTGGCATCCACCACATGAATGACGCTGGGCGTCAGTTTGGGTAGGGGTGGCAGGTAGTTGCCTTCGGTGGTGCGCTCAATGGGAAAGGTCAGGGCATTGTGCCGGTAGATGGCGTTCAGGGCTGCGGCAATTCGGCCATTGCGCTTGTACTGCTTCAGCGTCAGGGCCTCGCTCAGAATCTCATCCAGGCGTTCAGCGCTGGTCAGTTCGAGGGCATTGTCGGGGAGCAGATCGTTGCTGGCGTTGCGCCGATGCTGAGGCGATCGCGGCAGGTCACTGAAGCCTTTAGCTGATTCAGGTTCGGCTTCCGGCGTGGCCAGCTCAACAATTTCGCACAGTCCGGCAGCTTTGGCCGCATCGGTGTAGCGATAGAGCACATCATCAATCCCTTTGCCTTCACGGGGATTCCAGATGGGACAGCGCACCTCACAGCCTTTCCCCTCCAGGATGATGCCGAGCTGCTTGACCTGCCGATGCACGTTAGCGATGGTCTTGGGTTTGCTGTCCTGGTCAAAGACGATGAACAGTCTTCTGCCTTTCGTGGCAAAGCGTTCAATCGCCGCGTGCAGCTGCAAACTGCCTTTGACATGCCACTGGGTAATGCCGCGCACTGCGATCGCCGGGAGACCGTGGGCGATGAGAGCGAGGGCCTTCTTCAAGCCTTCGGTGATGGCCACAGGCAGACCGTGTGCCTCGACGACGGTCCAGAAATCCTGACCGGGTAGGGGGGTGACGTCGTAGCGATCGTAAATCAGGGTGGCAGTCTCCTCGTCAACGCAGGGCATCACCGGCTCAGCTACTGCGCCAGGCGGGGTTTCGTATTTGATGGTCTTACCCAGCTTGTGCGGATCGGGGCGTGGATGGATCGGCTTGGCATAAGGAACACCTTCGCGGGTACACCACAGGCCATCGCGCAGGGGTTCATAGACCTCAAGTAAGCGCTGTACGCCAGTGGTCACGTAGCTGGTGACTTTTTGCGACTGGGCGATGCGATCTTCCAGGATGACCTGAATGGCGGCATCCCCTGTAAGGATCTCGACGTTAGCGGTCGTCAGGCGGTCGGGGATTACCGAGTGCCGGAAATCCTCCAGCATCCAGGTTTCTAAAGACCGCAGTGCACCGTCTGAGCCGAAGCGATAGCCTGTATCGCTCGGTGTGAGAATTGCTTCCATGCTGTTCTATTCCTTTTGTGTAGGGCAGGAATAGACCGTGGTCAAGCATCACTAACTATCACCTCTCGAAAAGTGTTGCCATTTCCGAAAGGCGTGATAATATAGACACACTAATTCTGTGAGCCATTCAAGGGTTCCTTTTCCCAGGTCTTGAATGTCCCTCGTCGGTCTATTCCGAATAATTTGGTTCCGCCGTGGCGGTAGTCTTTGAACTCTGGTTGTTGGTAGCAGCCAGAGTTTTTGACTTTTAAAGCGTTTTTTCACCTCCTTTGTCGCAGATTGCGTATAAGATTAGCGCGAGATGCGCTGCTGGAAACAGCTTTCGCCGCCTGCTATCCCGGTTTAAAGGGATGCAAAGGAGAAGCGATCGCAGTTTTCCGCCCCGATCATACTGCAACTTACCGATAAAGATAAAATTTTTTGTGAAGTTTAGATCAGCGGCATTCCGTTTATCATTTGCTTCGCTCAATCCCATGCATTCATAACGCTTTGCGATGTGATCTCGATCAATCTTGGCTGATGGGGGACTATAAATAGAGCGCCGGGATGCATGATGGAGACGTAAGGACTCTCCGAATCTTTTTGTTTGTGCATCAATCTGCTGACTCAAATTCTGATGAGAGACTGCTGTCCTGATGATCGCCAATCGTTCTGTTATGACCGAACCGACTGAGCCTGCCCAGACTCCAGCCTCAGTGCCCGTAGATGAAGCCAGTGCCGCTGAACGGGTTCGGGTCAAAGATGCCTTTTTTGCCGCGATCGACGAAGCCCCAGGATATAAGGCCACTCAGCTAGCAGAAGCGGCTGGTGTGACGGATGCGACTCTCTCTTTCATGCGAAATCAGGGGCGCGATGTACGGATATCGACCTTTCAGCGGCTTCTAGATGCGATGCCGACGGATGTTTACCTGCGCTTCTACAAGAATCTTGGCGATGGCTTGGCTCACGATGCTCTTACCGATGAAGAGAGCTCTCCCCATAAAATTATTTCAGCGCTGCTCCAGCTCTGTGATGATGAAAGCTTGATGGGCTTGGTGCGACAACTTGGGGCGATTTCTAAAGACCGTCATGCGCAAGGGAGTAAGGTGCTCTCTGTTATGGCCCTGCTCATGGAGCTGATGCAATATTGCGAACTCGATGATATGCCGGAACTCATTGGCAAAGTTGGTAAATATACCTCGACTGCGATTAATCGCGCTTCGGAAAATCCGTCGGAAGAGCGACGGTGATTGTCTCTCGATGTAGTTTAGCCGACTGCATCATGAATCAACCTCTCGGAGATGGATGATTTCATTCAGTAGCTGATGTGACAATATGGCTCAGGCGAGATGACGCCTATTGCCGGGTGTCGCTATCGTCCTATGCGTAGCGAAAATAGCTTTGTGGTTCCATTGGCATGACTCGGCATTGTCATTTGCAAACCAAGTGAAATATAGCTGCTTATGCAATTCGACTCATCAACATCTTCTGCGAGGTCTGCTGGAGTTGGAGCGATTGATGACCTACTGCGGCAATTTGATGAACTGGCGGAAAAAGACCAGGGTGTATTCATTGAGGCGTTAATTAGAAAAGAAAAGATTCAACGCATTATGAATGGGAGCAGGTCACTTTCTGAAGAGGAATATTAGAGTAAGGCTGTAGCGATATTTGGATGGGTACCCTCATGACGCCA
>NZ_JACSWC010000307.1 GCF_016888165.1 Halomicronema sp. CCY15110
GATTCTCCATCTCGATGACCCCATGTTTTCTGGCAGCATCCTACTACAACATGACTTGTGTGTACTTAGTAGCCCGAAAATGGAGGAGGCAAGACCAGGATCCACCTTCCCCTTCGTCCGTTCTGCGAGATGGGATTGGAGAATGATCGACAAGCCCGAACAACCAAGATTCCATCCCGTCGGTTCCCTACATGGAAAAATTTTGTCTTTACGAAGACAAGCCTGCTGCGTTAAACTTATAGACTGTGTTGAAAATTACCAAACCAGATAAACTGCATGGCTAAGAAAAGCATGGTCGCGCGGGAGCGCAAACGTGAAAAGCTCGTCGCTCAATACGCTGAAAAGCGGGCGGCGCTGATGGAAGAGTTTGACAATGCTGAAGGCCCTGGGGCTAAATTTGCGGTTCACCGCAAAATTCAGCAGTTGCCTCGGGCTAGCTCGCGGACTCGTCTCCGCAACCGCTGTTGGAAAACGGGACGGCCTCGCGGCTATTACCGCGATTTCGGACTGTGCCGCAACCAACTGCGAGAGATGGCTCACCAGGGACTCTTACCTGGTGTGGTTAAGTCTAGCTGGTAACCGCTAACTCGTTCGTCAAGTATGCTCTTGATCGACTAAGAGTGTCGCCACCAGCTCTTGGTTCGTTGATACGCAATCCCTAGATGCGGGGGTGGCAACTAAATGACATCTAAACATTGGAGAAATTTGCATGTCTCGCTATAGAGGACCTCGCCTCAGAGTCGTTCGACGTCTGGGCGAATTACCAGGGCTGTCTCGTAAAACACCTCGCAAGGCTTATCCCCCTGGGCAACACGGTCAAGCTCGGAAGAAAAAGACTGAATATGCAATTCGTCTAGAAGAAAAGCAAAAGCTGCGCTTCAACTATGGCGTTAGTGAGAAGCAGTTGATTCGTTATGTAAAAAAGGCACGGCGTGCCGGTGGCTCTACTGGTTTGGTAATTTTGCAGCTGCTGGAAATGCGTCTCGACAACACGATTTTCCGACTGGGTTTTGCCCCCACCATTCCGGCCGCGCGGCAGTTGGTTAACCACGGTCACATTACGATCAATGGTCGAGTGTTGGATATTGCTAGTTATCAATGTCGGCCCGGAGATGTGATCGCGGTACGCGATCGCGACGCCTCTAAAAAGATGGCGGCCGCCAACCTGGAATTTCCCGGATTAGCGAATGTTCCCACTCACCTGGAACTAGACAAAGACAAGCTGGCCGCGAAGGTCAACGGCATCATTGACCGAGAATGGATTGCCCTCAACGTCAATGAGCTCCTGGTAGTTGAGTACTACTCCCGTAAAGCTTAATCAATACTACTGGCGGCGGCGTATTCCGTCTTTCAGTCGTTTCGGTTCAGGGCCTCGCTCTGAGCCGATTTTTGTTGGTGGGTTAAGGGATGCGCGGACAATTAAAGTGCCGACTCCAGACCCGCAACTGACCCAGCCACCCAGCCATCCAAGCACTGCCGTTACCGGGATGTTATTTTCCCGCCGATCCCTAAGCTCTCCACGAGCGCGACTCTCGATGCGGGCAATGCCACAGTCAGCCAAAATACCAAATAGGCCGATAATGAACCTCATCCATCATCGGCCTACTGTCTTTTTTTCGTACATGAACGTTAGCGGAACATGCTGCTCACCGAGCTTTCTTCATGAATCCGCCAAATAGCTTCGCCTAAGAGACTGGCAACAGAGAGAGTCGTAAGCTGTTCGAACTTGCGCTCATCTGGCAAGGGTATTGTATTAGTAACAATAACCTCTTCAAAAATACCGCTAGCCAATCGTTCAGATGCGGGCGGCGAAAAGACCGCATGGGTCGCACAAGCGTAGACCTGTTCAGCGCCTTCACGACGCAACAGACGACCGCCCTCACAGATCGTGCCAGCAGTATCAATCATGTCATCCACGAGCACCGCCGTTTTCCCCTTCACATCGCCGATTAAATTCATGACTTCGGCGACATTGTGGGCTTGACGGCGCTTATCAATAATCGCCAGCGGCGCATCATTAAGTTTCTTCGCAAAGGCCCGAGCCCGTGCCACGCCCCCCACATCAGGGGACACGACGACCAAGTCATCAATTTGCTTACTCGCAATGTAATCGATAATGGTGGGAGAGCCATAGACGTGATCACAAGGTATGTCGAAATATCCTTGAATCTGAGCGGAGTGCAGGTCCATCGCCAGCACTCGGCTTGCGCCGGCCTTCGTGATCAAATTGGCGACCAACTTAGCTGTAATGGATTCTCGGCCCGCCGTTTTGCGATCGGCGCGGGCATAGCCATAATACGGAATGACTGCTGTAATTTGCCGTGCTGATGCCCGGCGGCAGGCATCAATCATAATGAGCAGTTCCATCAAGTGGTCATTCACCGGATAACAGCTTGGCTGTACCAGATAAACGTCACATCCCCGAATTGATTCTTGAATTTGCACATACAGTTCGCCGTCGGCAAAACGTTTGCGAACCATTGGCCCCAAATCAATTCCCAGATAACGGGCGACTTCTCTAGACAGGTTGACATTGGCCGAACCTGAAAACAGCTTAAGTCGGCTGTTATCGTTTAGGGATGGCAGTGTCGTCTGAAGCGGCAGCGTGGCAGAACGGATCACAGCAAGCCCCCAAATTCCCAAATCGTCATGGTCATGCTAGCATCCTCAACTCAAATCCAAACTACGTAATCATTCGCACTCTCAAGTATCGAATTATCGATTGGTGGCGACTCAATTATGTCGTTCATTAAAGTTGCGGCTCAATATATTCGATAGCTCCGAGCCGTAGAGACAGAGACAGCAGCTAACCCATTGCCCCCTCAACTTAATCAAGGACTATTGCAGGATGGTTGGCGGAGCCTAGAGTCTAGTCAATACTTCTAGCAACCGTGTATTCATTAGCACCAAGAGTGCTAATTAAAGTCGAGCAACCATTCGGAACTTCGTTCACCTAAGTTCAAAGGAATGCTGACCGCTTTACCGAGTCGGGGGCGATCGCGGGTATCGGCAATCACTTGACGAATATGGTCGGCTTGCCCCCAGCCCACTAGATAGGTCGCCACTTCATCTAAGTGGGCTAAATACTCTTCTTCTGTCAGCGGAAATGATGCTTGTTCTAGATACCGCCACATCACCTGCAAAAAGATTTGATCCTGCAGACGCCGGAACTGCACATCAAAGGAATATCCCCACTTGGAGGCAATGAGTTCATGTAACTCTGAACCGGTCATAGATGATGGCTCCAAGATGGCGTTCACACTTCGCAATACTGATAATATTTTGTAACATTAGCGTCTTTATTGGCTAGAGCATTGATGGCGGCCGACAAGAGTTTTAGGCGTGGTTGCCAAAAGGTCTGTTAGGTAAAGGTTCTAGCTTATGCAGAAGCGGCAGGCAAGCGATCGCCATGGACGCTTAGTCGCCTCTATATTTATGCAGCCAAGCAAAATTGTGCAATCGCCCAGGGATGATCCCCTGTTTGTGCCAATCTTAGCGACGGCAAAATGCAATAATGCTTAGCAAGAATCCGACCTATTCTCATCTTGCTAATTGTCAGAATGTTCACTGCTGTAAGTGTCTTCAGTTGCTGACGCTTTGCAGTCTAAAGCCGTGGATATGTGGTCATTAGCCTGATTTATCATTTGGTCTGTTGCCCAATATAAAAATTGTCTGATAGGACTATGACTCAAGCTTCTGGAATGTCTGATACGCCCAGCCTGGGGCGGCGTCAGTTTATGAATCTCCTCACCCTTGGTGCGGCCTCTGGAGCAGTTGGCGGCATGTTGTACCCCGTCATTAGTTACTTCGTTCCCCCATCGAGCGGTGCCGCTGGTGGCGGTACCTTGGCTAAAGATTCCTTGGGCAAAGATGTGGTGGCCAGTGAGTTTTTGGCTAGCCATAGCCCGGAAGCGCGTGTCTTAGCGCAAGGCCTAAAGGGCGACCCCACTTATTTAGTGGTGACTGAGGATGGCAATCTAGAAAAGTATGGCATCAACTCTGTTTGCACCCACCTTGGCTGCGTAGTGCCTTGGAACGCGAGCGAAAACAAGTTTATGTGTCCTTGTCACGGGTCTCAGTATGATGCCACTGGAAAGGTGGTGCGGGGGCCAGCACCGCTATCACTGGCGCTTGCCCATGCTGACATTACCGAAGACGATAAGGTGTCGCTAACTGACTGGACTGAGACTGACTTCCGGACAGGCAACTCGCCTTGGTGGACTTAATCAGTCTCGTCAGACTCAATTTTGTTGGCTGTGTTGTTTGCAAATTTGGATAACGAATTTCCCGATGAAGACCCCAATTCTGAACAGCTGTCTTCGCGATCGCTCTTGGCCCGGAGCCAAAATCTTTAAGCGCTTATCGTTAGCGATCGCGGCAGCTTTCATTTTGCTCTCTGGTGTAGTTGTCATGCCAGAGTCAGCCCAAGCCTATCCGTTTTGGGCGCAGGAAAATTACGAGGCACCCCGTGAAGCCACTGGGCGCATTGTATGTGCCAACTGCCACTTGGCCGAAAAGCCCACCTATGTCGAAGTCCCGCAGTCAGTAAAGCCAGATTCCGTCTTTAAAGCCGTAGTCAAAGTGCCCTATGACCTGGAGACTCAACAAGTGCTGGGTGACGGCAGCAAAGGTGGCTTAAACGTTGGTGCGGTTCTGATGTTGCCGGAAGGCTTTAAGCTAGCTCCGCCCGATCGCATTCCTGAGGAAATGAAAGAGGAAGTCGGCAGCACCTATTTCTTGCCGTATTCCGAAGAGCAAGACAATATTTTGTTGGTTGGCCCAGTACCGGGTGAACAGTATCAAGAAATTGTCTTCCCGATCTTGTCTCCCGATCCAGCGAAGGATCGAAATATTCAGTTCGGTAAGTATGCGGTGCATGTCGGTGGTAACCGGGGGCGTGGTCAAGTCTACCCGACGGGCCAAAACAGCAACAACGCTGCGGTTAAAGCCACCGCGACAGGGACAATTTCGACAATTGCAGCCCTGGATGCAGGGGGCTACGACGTCACGGTCATGGCAGACGATGGTTCCACTACTACCGTCGCTGTGCCCGCTGGCCCTGAGCTGATTGTGGCCGAAGGTGATGAGGTCACCGCTGGCGGTTTGCTGACTACTGACCCGAATGTCGGCGGCTTTGGTCAGGTTGACGCTGAGATTGTGTTGCAGAGCCCCGGTCGGATTAAGGGATTGATGGCTTTCATCGCTGCCGTCATGTTGACCCAAATCATGTTGGTGCTGAAGAAGAAGCAAGTCGAGCGAGTGCAGGCGGCAGAAGGTCTCAGCCTGTAGAAGCCAGCTTCTTGGCAAGGATTATGAATGGAGAGGGTACCTTTGGTGCCCTCTTTTTTGTTGCCATGAATGGGGGGATTAGAGGTGGATACACCGACTCGGTTGGGGCGACCAGGGAGCAGCCTGAGCCATTAGGTATCGCGTTCGACGACGATGACGTTTTCGGTGACTTTTTCGAAGGTGTCGTCGTGGCTAATGACAAACAGTTGATTAAAGCTGCGGATGCGGGCGATCGCCTCAGCCAAGCTCTCGCGCCGGGGCCGATCCATATTCGTGGTGGGTTCGTCGAAGAAGGCAATATCAATATCGGCCAATACCTTGAGCAAGGCGAGCCGCACCGCCAATGCGGCACACATCTGTTCGCCCCCCGATAGGTTTACAAACCGTCGTTTGTTGGGGCCTTCTTGCACTAGGATTTCGTAATCTCTTGTCCAGGTGAGAGCGACATTGGGGCGATTGATCAGTTCCCGGAACAGGCGATCGCCCTCGCGAGAGATTTGCTGCACATAGCGTTCGGTAATGCGCGGCCCCGCTTCCTTGTATGCTTTGCGGGCAAAGTTAATGAAGCGCTTGAGGCGATCGCGCTGTTTCCGCTCTTCTAGGGCGGCATCCCGTTTTTGCGCTAACTCCTTCAGGGTATCGAGCTGGCGCTGGAATTCTTGGAGCATTTGCTGTTGACTCGGCAGGCTACCCGCCAAGCGATCGCGCTCCGACCGCACGGTTTGATAGGTGGTGTCTACCTGCTGGGCTTGTTGGGGATCAAAGTTAGCCAGGGCTTGATCGAGCTGGGTTTGCAATTGATCACGGGCTTGCTGCTGGGCCGTCAGGACGGTTTGGGCGGTGGCGAGTTCTGGGGTCAAGCGAGACTCGTTCTGGGCGGCCTGTTCGTTTTGCAGATATTGCAAATACCCCGCTTGATGGGTCTGTTTGGCTTGATTTTGGGTGGCGATCGCCGCATCTAGATCGGCAAATTGCGCCAATTCTGCGGTCAACTCATCAATCTGTTTTTGAATGCCTGCTTGCGCGAGCTGCATTTCGTCATAGCGCTTTTGGATCGTGGATTGTTGAGTCAGCGATCGCTGCAACACGGCAGTGCGACCTTTGGGATCTTCCAACTGCGCCAGGGTTGTCTGAAGGGCCGCAAGCTGGGTGGAGAGGTCATCACTCGCGCCGAGCTGTGCCTGGAGCGCTTGGGTGTGCTCGGTTAGTTGATGTTGCTGGGCTTGCAGGTGGGTGAGCTGCTGTTGCTTTTCAGGACGGGTGGCGAGAGTGGCCTGCTGTTGGCCTAATTGAGTCAGGCGATTTTTGGTGTCTTGCAGCTGCGATCTCAACTGGCGAGCGTCGGTCTGGGTGGCGAGGTCGGCCAAGATGGTAGCGACATCAGCCAGCATCGCGCGATTCACGGTCACGCCCGACTCTAGCGCCGATTGCAGGCCGGCGATCGCCTCGGCAGATGTGGACGGCAGATGAGACAGCAAATCGGCCAGGGTCGCCAGGGCCACTGTGACCTCGGCTTGGTGGCGATCGCCGGCGGCTTGTCCCCGGTTGACCAACTGCTGGAGTTCGGTCTTAAACTGGCGAGCGGCTTCGATGCGGCTGAGTTGCTGTTGCAGGCGATCGCGCTGTTGTTCCATCTCCGGCAGAGTCACAACCGCAGCTTCCAAGGTTTGCAGATGCGTGAGTTCTTGTTGCAACTGAGCGACTTGCTGAGCTTGCTGCTGGGCCTGCTTTTCGCTGGCATGGAGTTCGCCGCGCACTTGTGCCAGCGCTGTTTGCTGCCGCTGTAGTGCCTGGATTTGGGCTTCTAGCTTTGTCTGCTCTTGCACTGGGGCGGCTAACTGTTGAACTTCTTGCGCGGCGGTGGCAAAGCCCTCCAATTGCAGCTTAAGGCGGGTGAGATCGGCAGCGCGGGCATCGAGGGTCTTCTGGAACTGCTGCTGCTTTTTCTGGCGTGTTTGGCGGGCGACTTGTTGCTGACTCAGGCTTTGTAATGCCGTCTCTGCTGTCTGATACGCCTGATAGGCGGGACGGGCCTCAGTACAAATTTTCGCGGCGGCTTGCGCCTGGTTCAGCGATTGCGTGAGGAGGGCGATCGCCTGCTGTTGGCCATCGAGCTGGGCCTGCACCTGCTGGCGCTGGGTTTGCAACTGCTGCACGGCATCGGCCTGCTTTTTAAGGGCATCGCGCTCTTGTTGCAGGGTGGCGAGCTGAGCTTCCAGGGTTTTGATTTGCGCTTCGCTCGCACTGATTTCGGCACTCACCTGTTGATGGCGCGCTTGCAGTTCTGCTAGACCCGCCAGTTGCTCTTCATAATTAGCGATTTCGGCATCGACCGCCGCGACTTTGGCTTCGGCCAAGCGGCGCAGGCTATTCAAATCTTTGTAGACGGTCTTGTACTCTTCGACCTTGAGCACCTTGTCGAACACGGCTTTACGATTTTCAGCGGACTGCAAAAAGTCGGCGGTAAAGGTGCCCTGGGGCACGCCCACGGTGCGGGCAAACAGTTCGCCCAAGTCAGTCCCCGGCGACACCCCGAGATGATCCCGCAGCCACGGCAGCACTTCGTCTTTGATGCGGGTGTAAGGCAACCGCTCGTTCAACTGCGGGTCAAAAATTGTGTAGCCCTTGTTGGTATGGCGCTGCACCGTGTAAGTCCGCCCATCCTGGTTAGAGATGAACTCCACGGTGACTTCGGCGCTGCCGCTGCCGTTGCGGATCAGGTCGTCTTTGGCATAGTCGCCGAGATAGTTGAAGAGAGTCCAGGCGATCGCTTCCAGAATGCTCGTTTTACCCGCACCGTTCTCTCCACAAATAGCGTTAGTGCCAGGGGCAAAGGTGAAATGTTTGTCTTGATGGGTTTTGAAGTTTTTGAGCGTGACGGAAAGAATCTGCATACCCACTCGCTGAACGGCTCACAACGCTGGATCGGAGACGCCAGCACCTGATGGTTATGGTAGCCCCTGGTGGCCGGAACGTCGGCGCGGTTGATGGCTGGATCGCTCAAGGCATCAAGTTGACGGGTGACGCCTGCTGGCATGGGACTGGCCTCAGCAATCCGCCCTCGACAAACGACC
Organism: Halomicronema sp. CCY15110; assembly: GCF_016888165.1. Classification (GTDB taxonomy): domain Bacteria; phylum Cyanobacteriota; class Cyanobacteriia; order Phormidesmidales; family Phormidesmidaceae; genus Halomicronema. The sequence goes on from NZ_JACSWC010000307.1 coordinate 8,364, forward strand.
TCACGCGAGTCGTTGGGGAACATTTAGTTAAGAAATCAGGTAGGGATGTTGCCCACTGGTCGCCCAACGGCAATTTCCTTGGTAACCTCACAGCATTCGCTATCGGCATTACCGGAAGAGATTAATGAATAGTGTGATCGGTCAGCCTCTAGCCGTTGTCGAAACGCATTTAGGAGCCACCCATAAACATCAGCAGAGTGCCGATCGGCAAACCGATTTTTATCTTCACGGAACGCAGTATTTAGAGGGCATTTTTCCCGTCGCGATCGCGGGTTTGGTGAGTGTCTTTCGCCAAGATCGCTGCGTGGCCCTGCGGATCATTTTTGATCGGCAAGATCCCCAGTTTGCCAGCCTGGTTTATACCCAGGGCATGGCGCAGCAGCTATTCACCCGCATCGTGGGCAGCGGCAGCCCTCAATGGCGACCGTTGGAAACCACGCGGACTGCCGACCATCAGCTGCACCATGTGGTGTGCTTGGGCAGCAATCTGGCCACCGCGTGGGATGCCTCACCGACGGATAACACCCTCGCCAACGACATCGTGGTGTATCTCGAACGGCGCTGTAGCGGGGGTGAGTCGGCACCCATAACGGGGACGACGACGATCGCCCCGCAGACGACAACGGCGCTTAGTCGGTCGTTTACCGATGTGGCGGGGAACCCCTATGAGGCCGAGATTCTGACAGCAGCGAATACTTATCACCTGATTGCGGGCTATGCAGATGGCACCTTTCGACCCAACCAAGCCATTACGCGGGAACAGGCGGTGACGCTGCTGATCCGAACTATGCAGCAAATGGTGACTGACCCGCAGGCGATCGCCCTACCGCCCACCGTGACCACCGCCCCCTTTGTCGATGTGCCCCTCACCCATCGCAGCGTCCGGCAGTTGCAGTACGCGAAGCAAACCGGGATTTTGACCGGAGATCCCCAAAATCGCGCGTATCCGGATGCGGCCCTCAGTCGAGTCGGGCTGATGGCGATGATCCGCAAAGCCTTGCAGGTAGTAGTGCGCGAAAATCATGGGGGCACCACTCAGGTGACTGAGGTCGTGCCAGCGATCGCCCCGGCCATTGCCTACACGGACATTCAAGGCCATTGGGGGGCCGCTGTCATTCGCGAGTTGACGACCTACGGCATTGCCACCCCGCTGAATGAGCAGGGCACCCAGTTTGCCCCCAACGCGATGGCCCAGCGGGATTTTGCGGCGGCGGCCCTGGTGCGCCTGATGGAAACGGCGATCGCCCCGCCCGCCCTCTCCGCGCCTGACGACACAGCACCGCCCGCCGAACATCCCCTGCATGATCCCAAGCCTCAACCCGAGGTGAAGTTTCCCGATATCACCGGCAATCGCTATGCGCTGCAAATCGACATTGCCGCCAATCAGTACCAATTGGTCAAGGGCTTTGTGGATGGCACCTTTCGACCCCGGAGTGTGATTACCCGAGAGCAAGTCGTCGTCATTTTGCTGGATGCGTTGCGGGAGCGCATTGTGAATGAGACGATTTTGATCGTCCCGGCAACGCTCACCGCGCCCCCATTTCGGGATGTACCGACGAATCGCTGGAGCGCCCCGAAGCTACAACTAGCCAAACAAATCGGCATGGTAGCGGGCAATGCGTCCGGCTATTTTTTGCCGGAAGATCCGGTGAGTCGCGCCCAGTTGATGGTGATGGCGCATCAGGCTCTGGCCTATGGCGTATGGCAAGATTTTGGGCGGCGACCGACCCTCGACCGAATTTTCAACACCGAGATGGTCAAGACCTATAACTTTGTGGATATTCCCAGCAATCACTGGGCGGCTGAGGTGATGGCAGTCACGAGCGTGCTCGGCTTGGCCGAACCGCCCGATCGCACTCAGCCCGATCGCTTTGCTCCCGATGCTGCCGCCCAGCGCGACTACACGGTGGCCACTGCCGTGCGCATGGTGCAGCTGATGTATACCGACATGCCCAACCCGGTCGAAACCAGCGGCTTTCGCGATATTGAGGGCGATCGCTACGAGGCGGCCATTCGCCAAGCGGCGCATCAGTATCAGCTCATCACCGTCCCCGCCGACGGCTACTTTTACCCCCAAGCTCCTGTACAGCGGGCCACAGTGGCGACGATGCTGGTCAACGCGATCGCGCCGCTGATCCAATCTCCGGGGGTCGTGAACCTGCCCGACCGCTTAACCACCGCTCCATTTACGGACGTGCCCGCTGACCATCCTGCTGCACCCGCAATCCAGCTAGTTACCCAGGTGGGCATCATGGACAGTGACGCCGCGACCCAGACCTTTCAACTCGAGGGGGAACTGACCCGCGCCGAGTTGATGACGATTATTGACCGCGCCGCGCAGTTTGTCGCCACCAAAAACTATGGCCCTGGGGTGACCTTGACCTCGGTGATCGATACGACATCGCTCACCCCCACCCGCTTTACCGATATTGACGGACACGCGGCAGCCGGGGCGATCGCCCAAATGGCACAGTTGGGCATCGCCCTGCCCTACTCCGCAGGGGCTACGGAATTTGTCCCGGATGCCCCCTGCCGGAGAAATTACACCGTCGCCGCCATGACTCGCTTCCGGGCACTCTCGTTTTTGCCATAACGCATGAATGGAGTGGGTCGGAAATCGTCGGGCTGTCGCGATCGATGTTCGCGATCGCGGCTAGCTTGGGTAAGCTATTGGTAGTTTTACGGACGGGGCATGTTTGCCAGGGCGGCCCTCTGCCTGCGTGGCTACTAAGTACACATAAATCCCTCCTGGGCTAGTGACCATCCCTGAAAGATGGCCTCAAATTTCCTGAGCCCCT
>NZ_JACSWC010000308.1 GCF_016888165.1 Halomicronema sp. CCY15110
GCTGCCAGGGCACGATCGCGGGTCTGCTCAATGGCGGTCTGGGAGGCAAACTCGATCTCGATCTGAAACTGGTCGCGGTCGATCTGGGGAAAGAACTGGCTGGTCAGGGTGCCTGCGGCAATGAAGCCGACTAGGGGAATGGCGAGGGTGAGAGCGATCGCCAGCAGTGGGCGGGCGGTCATGCGGGCGATCGACCAGCGGTAGACCCGCGCCGCGCCCGGCAGTGCCAGCCCCTCGTTCCACCAGGCTCCCTGTTTGTTTAGAATGCGAGAAATTCCCCCCCCCCGCTCTCGTGGCGACGAACTGCGACCCAGCACCCGCGCCGCCAACGCCGCAATCAGCGTCAGCGAAATCGCTAGCGACGAAATCAGCGCCAAGATCACCCCCAGGGCAATGGTGCCGACAAATTCTCCCGCCGCCCCCGGCAGCAGGTAGAT
>NZ_JACSWC010000309.1 GCF_016888165.1 Halomicronema sp. CCY15110
GCTGCCCTCTTGGTCAGTAGAAACGCGGCAGGTACAAAGTACAGGGCCAGCAGCGTGGCCCCAGAAATACCCCCCGCGATCGCGATCGCCAGGGGTCGCCAAAACGGGTCATTCTCCAGCAGCAGCGGCACAAAGCCGACGATGGTGGTAGCGGTGGTGGTGAGCACGTGGCGGGTGGCCCGAATTACCACCCGCTGCACCGCGCGGGGTTCGCCCTGGCTAGCCTCTGAGTCTTCGTTAAGGGCGGTGAGCACCACAATAGAGTCGTTGAGAGCGATGCCGATCAGTCCCATGGTACCGACGATCGCCATAAAGCCCAGCACCGCCCCAAATAGCTTCAGCGACAGCAGCGCCATGCCGATGGAGCCCACCGCCACCACGCCCATGATCGCCGCCTGGCGAAACGACCCCAGCGACAGCACCAGCGCTGCCACCATGCCTAGCAGCAAAATCGGCAGAAACAGGGCCAGGTTGCCCATGGCGGTGTCCTGCTGTTCGGCCTCGCCGCCAAACTCGTAGCGGTAGCCGGGGGGCAGCTCAAAGTTGGTTTCCTCTAGCCGCTGCTGCAGATCGGCCAGTACCGCACTGGGCAGTGTGCCGGAGGCGATAAAGGCCTGCACGGTGTTGACCCGCTGCTCGTGGCGGCGGGCGATGCGGGCTAGCTGCGGCACCAGCTGAAACTCACCCAGGGCGGCAGCGGGACGTGAGTCAGGCGACTGAGGCGACTCCAAATCTACGCTGGCCAGGGTGTCGAGGCTGGCCCGGTCAGCATTGCCCAGCCGCACCCTCACCGGCAGGTTTTCGGTGGCCTCCAAAATCGCCCCACCGGTTACCCCCTCAGTGTAGGCATCGAGCTGCTGGGCGATCGCCGTGTTGGTCACCCCCACCTGGCGCACCTGCTCGGGGTCGAGGGTGAGCGCTAGCTGGGGGCGGTTCTCGCTGAGGCTGTCGCGCACCTGCACTACATTGGGAATCGTGGTCATCAAGCTGCGCACCTCTAGGCCCAGGCGGCGCAGCTCGTCGAGGTTGGGGCCGTAGAGGCGCAGCTCCACTGGGGCATCGAAGGGTGGCCCCTGCTGAAACTTTTGGGCAATGACTCGGGCTGATGGAAACAGGTCGCTCAGTTCGGCCTGGAGACTCCGCACCAGCGGGTCAATCGCTTGCCCAGAGCGCAGTTTCACGATCGCCTGGGCGTAGTAGGGCTGGTTTTGCCGCGCCCCCTGGAGGTTGTAGTAGACGCGCGGCGCGCTTTCCCCCACAAACCAGTGGACGTCAGCTACATTCTCGTGGGCCAGAATGATCTCGCGGGCTGCCAGGGCACGATCGCGGGTCTGCTCAATGGCGGTCTGGGAGGCAAACTCGATCTCGATCTGAAACTGGTCGCG
>NZ_JACSWC010000031.1 GCF_016888165.1 Halomicronema sp. CCY15110
GGGGAGTTCAGTCATGACCAAAGCCTAACATCCTCTGCTAGCTCATCGCTTGAGTCAACCTGGTTGAGCAATTACCATATAAGCAACCGCTAGATAAATGCCTGGCAAGATAAAGCAGAGGAAAGCCACACCAATTAAAAGGCCGCTCAAAATGGCGAGCACTAAAATCGGCAACGCGCGATTAAAGCCTTTGAAAAAGTCAGCAAATTGTGTGGGGCGATTGCGGGCAATTTGAAATGCCACAATGTAGATTCCAGGAATCAGTAAATTCATCAGAATGCTACTGACAATCCCGATGCCCCCCTGACCATCATCAAGATTGCCACTGCCCAATGGAAAGGGAAGAATGGCTGCAATAATTCCCAGACCTACGAAGGTTAATAAGGTAAAGCCAACGAACAGTAGGGCGTTTGACTTGAAGATTTCCCAGCCGCGACCGATGTAGTCACCTAGCTTAAAGGTGTAGTCGCGATCGCTAATATCAAATGAACTCATTGGTCTTGCGGTTGCTAAATTGTATTTGATTTAACCATATCTAAAGTTTGTTAAGACGCGAACAAGCTTTAGAAAAGTTTTGGCAAGTGGTTACACTGAGTATTTTTTGTTGCTTTTCTTCGCAAAATGGTGGTGCGATCGTGGTGTTGACAGGTTCGCTTGCCGATTAATTAACTAGAGACTGGCAGGATCCAAAATGGACATCAACTGTCGGTTTAGTGTTATGCAAAACTGCTGGCTAAATTTTGAAAGCGTCAATTCTTTCCTAAATGCCCTTTAAAACCGTTCAAAACCTCACATCATTATCGAGGAAACGGCGATCGCCCGCCGCTGCACCAGCTGAAAGTTGGACGAGGAAACAGGCCATTTCAGGAAACCTGACTGTGGGCTGCTGTATCTGATAATTGAGTTTAGACAACGACGGCAGAATGGCATATGAAAACAGCAAAAAGCCCCTCCGGTTGGGAGGGGCTAAAAATGAATCTCAAGATTCACCCGATTTAGCAAAAAGTGCTAAAAAGCGACCAAGATTAGCCTTCGACGGTAATGGTGCCGACCATGCCAGCGCCACGGTGAGGCGCGCAGAAATAGCCATAGTCACCAGCCGGCATGTCAGCGGTGAAAGTGGTGGAGTAGTTTTCGCCAGGGGCAAAGGTCAATTGGGAGTGGGAGATTTTATCTGCCAAATCCTTGTCACCCCCCGGGACTTGATTGGTATCAAAAATCACGTTGTGAGGTGCCATTTTGTTATTGACCCAAGTCACGGTATCGCCAGGCTGAACGGTGAGCTTGGCGGGCTCAAATATCAACAAGCCAGAATCAGAACCCATTTTGACTTCGTAGTCAGTCGCCATTGCCGGAGATGCAGCAATCGCAAAAGTTGTGAACACCATCATCAGAGCTAAGCAAGCCAAGCCAAAGCGGCGCATGGAGCGTGCAATCTGTTTCATATGAACCTCTAAACAGCTAATGTCTCTCGACTGTTAGTAGAAGTTTACCTTGAAGCGACCCAAACTACACCTCCTGTAAGCAGGAGATTTTGGCGGCACCGCCAATTGCTGACGCAGCATGAGGCGGCGACTCTGGAACTATTCATCAAGCAGATTTCACTCGGAGGGCATTTCCGAGTTGCCGATGTCGTCAAGGTCGGCAAAATCAAAGGTTTGTGCGGCAGCAATGTCTAGATCTTCTTCGTTCAACGTCGGCGCAGCAGTTGTTTCAAGGATTTCGTCGGCCGCCTCGTCAACATAAGTAATCGCGGGCAGTCCCGCCCCTTTTAACCCTTTGGCAATGCGGTCAGGGCTATGAGGAAACACGATGAACAGGGGGCGAATGGTGTTGGCTTCGTCGCTGAGCAGGTGTTGATAGCGGGCGGGCAATAGCCATTCGTAGCCGCGATCGAGCAATATCTGGGTTTGTCGCCAGCGCATTAACAAGTCGGAAAAATCTTCGTTGGGCCGATGGATGAATAGCAGCACTTCCACCCCAGTCTTGATTTTCCATTCGGGATCGCACATTAGCAGGGCGACATCGCAGGGCAGCAGCACCGACTCCCCCGCGTTGAGGTGCATGCCCGCGTGACCAGTCGGTTCCACTGGACGGCGGACTTTGATCACTGGGAGGGGCATGGTAACGACGCTTTCTTTGGGGCGGCGCATACTGGGAATAACTTCCAAATACGGTCGGTACTGCTTGAGTAGCGCGATCGCGCCATCGTAGGCACTACTTGCCGCAAGAAGGTTCTCGTAGTGAACCTGCTGGATAGTCATAGAAACTCCGGTCATTCGCCTTTGTGTCATCTTAGCCAACCCCTTTGGGGCATTGCCAATCCGGTGAGCGAGGGCGGCCAAGTTGCCGATCGCGAGTCATCTGGTCTGCCCTTATGATGAAGGGCATTATGCAGCGTTGGCGAAGTGGTGAGGCTCGGAGCCTTGCCACTACACCGAACTAAATGTCGTTGATACTGCGATCGCCCTGATCGCCCTCAACCTTATGGATCAGGCTTTGCCCCCAACCGAGTTGATTTTGAATCGGCCGCAGCGATCGCTGGGCCAGGTGCCACTCGACTGGATGCCCCAACCCGGCAATCAGATTACTCACGATGGGCAGATTTACACAGTGTTAGAGCGGCGGCATCGGTATCAGTTCTCGGCCAGTCGCTACCAACTACACAAAATCGATTTATACGTGCAATTAGCGACGGCGGCTGACGACAAAAGCTGGCTCGGCGATCGCTGGGTGATGGGTGACATCACTTGTGAATTTAACGCCCGCTCAGAACTGGTGCGCTGTGCCGTGAATCCCGATGGTCCTTGCCCTGGCTGTACTCACTATCAGAGCCGAGATTAAGAGGTAGAGGATTGCACTCCGGCCTCAAGCACATTCTCGACTAAGGGAACTGCAACTAAATAAAGTACCCGTTCAATCCGGTTTCGACTTCGCTCAACCTGCCAGTATCGAGAGTTGAGC
>NZ_JACSWC010000310.1 GCF_016888165.1 Halomicronema sp. CCY15110
GATCCAGTGGAAACCGTTCTAGAAGAGCATGAATGGCAAGCGCTGTACTGCACGATTCATCAAACGACTGACCTGCCAGACCAATTCAAAATGCAAAATTAAGAATGCAAAATTAGGGCAGAGATTGTCTAGGAACATTTTTTGAATTCTGCATTTTGAATTTTGAATTGATTTTGACCTGGCAACTGTTGCGAGCCGCCGATGGGTAAAAGGAGGTCAATCTGAACGGAGCGTTGGCGTCAAATGTTGCGA
>NZ_JACSWC010000311.1 GCF_016888165.1 Halomicronema sp. CCY15110
TTGGATCCAGATGACGAAATCAATAAATCCGCCTCTCTAGTTGTCGTCAGCCGACAGGCTCATTGTCGTCTAATACCCCGTCAATCTGCACGTTGGTTTGCAGGGTGATGGTGTCGTCGCCAGCGGCCTGGTTAGCCTGCAAGATGGCCCAGCTCAGGGTGCCAGCGGTATCGCCGAGGCCGTTGTCGGTAGCTTGGGTAACGTCGTAGTTTGCCATGGTGGTGGTTTCTGTAGGTCGAGTGTGTGGGCGGGCGGGTGTGAGGGGAGAACCTCACCTTGTATGTTGAGAGCAGTAGCGCTGGCCTCTCCTGATCAAGGCTGTCGTTTATACATAAGTCTCGTGTTAAGTAGTTGGCAGGGTTTAGATCCCCCCAACCCCCCTTGAGAAAGGGGGGCAGACCCAACCGAGAGGTGAATAGCCCCCTTAACAAGGGGGCGGCAACAGCGGGGGATCTGCCTGTATCGCTTAATTCAGAGATGTGTGTAAGCAGTAGCCTGATCAAGCAGAGGAACTGGGGAACGGCATTGGGCTAAACCGCTCCTTGAGAAGGAGCGGTGCCGCAGGCGGTGAGGTCGGTCAGCCTTGAGGGGGCCGGGGGAACCTCACCTAGCCTC
>NZ_JACSWC010000312.1 GCF_016888165.1 Halomicronema sp. CCY15110
CAGCATTACCGCGCCCGCACTCCTGAAATAAACTAGGGCCTGTCGTCCTTTTGCCGCAAGGCTTTGATGACTAAATGCTGACAGGTCCTAGGTCTGCCACTCGAAAAACGGGTAGCTCCAAGTCATCCCTGCGCCAGTACAGTCCTCGGAAATCGTGGACCTGGCACCACGCTCCCCTGCCCCTCATGCGCCCCCGCCCGTCAGCCGTAATGACCCGAAAACTTTCCAATCGCACCCATTAAAGAAATTGCTCCCTAAGCCCCATAATTTCTTTTAAGCTTTGAACACAGCGTTTTGAAGGAATCCCCCATGGTTCAAGTTGGTCAAGTTGGGCGGTTGGGCGTCATTGCCGGAACAGCGATCGCGATCGTTACCCCCGGTTTATTCAGCATGGCCGCTCAGGCTCAAAACAGTTCTCCAGCTAGCGTGGCCGCGCTACCTGTGGTGCCCGACGAAGTCGTGACCTGTGACCTGTTGATTGTGGGGGGCGGCTTATCCGGCACAGCGGCAGCCTATCAAGCCCTGCAAGCAGGACACACTGTGTGCCTCACCGAAATGACCGACTGGGTTGGCGGCCAAATTTCCTCCCAGGGCACCACCGCGCTGGATGAATCTCGTCGCCAACGTCAGCTGCTCTTTTATTCCGCTGGCTACAACGATCTACGGCAGCGAGTTGAAGAAAAATATGGCGAACTTGATCCCGGTCGCTGCTGGGTGAGTGCCACTTGCTTTTTGCCCTACGACGCCCACGCCATCTTATCCGACATGCTCGAAGAGGCCGCCCATGAAGGCAATGGCGAGCTGAAATGGTTTCCCAACACCGTACCGAAAGACCTGGAATTCAATGCCGATCGCACCCAAATCGTCAGTCTGATCGGGATTCAACATACGCCCCAACCAGAAACGCCACCGCTAAATACCGAGCCGCTGTCCGCCATCATCGAAGACTTTTACACCTTCGAAGATTCGGCCCGCTTTGCCAAGACCGTCATTCAATTTGTGCCGCCCGAAACGCCGCCCACAGGCCCGGCAGATTGGTACGTCATTGAAGCGACAGAAACAGGCGAACTGATTGCCCTGGCTGATGTGCCCTACCGACTGGGCCTTGATCCCCAGTCTCACCTCAATCCGTCGTCTCCGGTGACGGAACAAGATCCCTACTGCACCCAGGGCTTTACCTACACCTTCGCCATGGAGAAGACCGAGGAGCCCCAGCCCCAAAACATTCCCGAGTATTACCCCCAGTACGAGCCCTACTTTAGTTGGGAGCAAGTCCGCGATTTCGACGCCCAAGACTATTACGATTTCGTCTTCACCTATCGCCGCATCTGGGCCGCCGAGCCCGAACGGCACGAAACGATCGCAGGCGTGCCCCGGCCCCGGCCCGGTGATATCTCAATGCAAAACTGGACCTGGGGCAACGACTATCGCCCTGGCAATGCGGTGGACAACCTCATCTACACCCACGACCAACTGGCGGAACTGGGACAGCTAGAGCCCGGTGGCTGGCTCGGTGGCCTGCGGCAAGAAACCCTGCGGCGCGGCGAGGAAAATGCCATCAGCTACTACTACTGGATGGTGATTGGCGAAGGCGACTCCCAACTGGATGACAGCCTTAAGGAACCTGTGTTGAACAGTCGCTATTTAGCTGGCTACGACTCGCCCATGGGAACCGCCCATGGCCTATCGAAATTTCCCTACATTCGTGAAGCGCGGCGGATTGTCGGTCGCCCTTCCTTTGGCTATGACGATGGATTTGAGATTAATGAGGTCGATTTCACCTGGATTGATTTCAACGACCCGTTTTATGAAGAAAACCTCGATCCCGCCACCTACGAGCGGCTGCGGGTGGAAGCGGCGGGCCAAGGGGCGATCGACGCCCTGGTCAACGAAACTCCCCCCGGCGAGATTCCCCAACGGCGGCGGGCCAGAATTTATCCCGATTCCATCGGCATTGCCCAGTATGCGATCGACTTTCACCCCTGCATGTTAGAGAGTCCGCCGGAAAAACCGGGCAACATTGAACGGCCAGGGGTGCGGCAGGCACACGGCCAAGCCTATCCGACTCAGATCCCCTTGCGGGCACTGATTCCCCAGCGGGTAGACAATCTGCTAGTGACGGGCAAAGGCTTAGCGATGAGCACGATCGCGGCCGCCGCCTACCGGGTGCATTCCTACGAATGGTCGGTGGGCGTGGGAGCTGCCGCCACGGCTGACTTTGCCCTGCGCAACGGCGTTTTGCCCTATGAACTGGTGAATGAGACACCGCTGCTTGATCCGCTGATGTATGAACTGCGGCGTGAGCTAGAACTGAGTGGCAATCCCACCCAGTTTCCCGGCACGTCCATTTTCAACGAAGATTGGGAAGACTGGCGGCCATGGTAATCACATTCTCCGTCCCTGACGCTTGGGTACTGCTTTGAGCAACTTCCTGTTTGATTTTGATGGCACATTAGCCGATAGCTTATCGGCGATCGTCACCATCACGAATCGGTTAGCCCCCGAGTTTGGCTTTCGTCCCACCCCGTTGGCCGAGGTCGAAGCCCTCAAAGGGCTCACCGCGCGGCAACTGATTCGCTATTCTGGCATTCCGTTGCTCAAAATCCCGGCGTTACTGCGGCGCGTGCGGGCTGAGTTGAATCAACAAGGAGGACACATTGCCCCCTGCCCTGGCATCCCCAAAATCATTCGCACCCTGTATGAGCAGCACCATACGCTGGCAGTGGTCACCTCCAACGCGCCGGCCACGGTGGAGGCCTTTTTAGCGGCCCATCAACTGGCGGACTGTTTTCTCAGTGTGGATGGCGGCGGCACCCTCTTTCGCAAAGGCAAGCTAATTGTGCGCTGTCTGGAAAAACATCAGCTTGCTCCCGCTGACACCGTTTACGTGGGCGATGAAATTCGCGACATTGACGCGGCGCGGTTTGCTGGGGTCAGACCGGTTTCGGTGACTTGGGGCTTTAATAGCCGACCTTTACTGATGAAGATGACCCCCGACTGGTTAATTGATGATCCCGATCGCTTGCTGGCGATCGCCGAACAGTTACAAGCTCCTCAACGTCCCTGACTACAGCGCGATCGCCCGCGCCCACAGCCCCCTTCCGCGATCTCGCAGCAAATTATCCGCTGTTTCGACAACAAGGTGCTATAGTTAGGAGCCAACCCAAATGGCTACGGACGCTAGGAGAGTCAGCCGTTTTGTCGCGGTCAGCGTCACGTGTAAGTACAAGAGTTTTGCAAATGTAAAACTTTGCCATTTGTTACATAACGTCAATTAAGTTATTATTAGATTCTCCAAGGGTGCATTCTGGTCTGCACCTGCAATCTTCTCTGTATGGAGAGATGCTTAGCCACACACCGCCTAGACTGGGCCCAACTTGAACTTTGGGGTAGGCGCTTACCGGAATTACATACTGTATGACTTTTGAATCTCTTGGCTTGTCTGGCAAGCTGCTGCGGGCGATCGCGGATGAAGGTTACGAGACGCCGACTCCCATTCAAGCTGAGGCCATTCCAGCGGTTTTGGCCGGCCATGATTTATTGGCCAGCGCGCAAACTGGCACGGGTAAAACAGCTAGTTTTACATTGCCGATTTTGGAGCGCTTGAACCAAGTTAAGCCTGCTCGCAATCGTCCAATTCGTGCTCTGGTGCTCACCCCCACTCGCGAACTCGCGGCGCAGGTAGAAGCCAGCATTAAAACCTACGGCAAGTACATGCCGCTAAAGATTGCCTCCATCTACGGAGGGACTCGCATGGGGCCGCAAATCGCGCGCTTGCGCAAAGGCGTCGATGTGTTGGTTGCCACCCCAGGGCGTTTGCTCGACCATTTGGGTCAAGGCACCGCTGACCTTTCCTCAGTGGAAACGTTGGTGTTGGACGAAGCCGATCGCATGTTGGACATGGGCTTTATCCACGACATTCGCAAAATTATTGAGCACATAAAAAGCGAGCGGCAAACGCTGTTGTTCTCCGCCACCTTCTCGCGTCAGATTCGTAAGCTGGCGGACGATCTCTTAAACAATCCGCAGATGATTGAGGTCGCTCGTACGAACACCGTCGCCGAGAACGTTACCCAGGTGGTGCATCCGGTGGATCGCCATCGCAAGCGCGAGCTACTGTCCCACATGATCGGCTCCAAAAATTGGCGTCGGGTGCTGGTATTCACCCGTACCAAGCATGGCGCTAATCGCCTGGCCGAGCAGCTCCAAAGCGACGGCCTAACGTCGGACACGATTCACGGCAATAAGAGCCAAAGCGCCCGCGCCCGCGCCCTCGACTCGTTTAAGCGGGGCAAGGTGCGCGTTTTAGTCGCCACCGATGTGGCCGCTCGCGGACTCGACATCGATGAACTGCCCCATGTGGTGAACTTTGATTTGCCGAACGTGGCAGAAGATTACGTCCACCGCATTGGCCGGACGGGCCGAGCGGGTAATGACGGCGATGCCATCTCCCTGGTCTGTGTCGATGAGCATTATCTGCTGCGCAATATCGAGCGGTTGCTCAAGCGCGATATTCCTTCGACGGTCATACCGGGATACGAGCCCGATCTCTCCATCGCGCCGCAGCCGATTCCGGGTGCTAAGCGTCCTTCGAATCGAAGCGGCAGCGGTGCCGGCAAGAGCTATTCCCGGAATGGCCAAAGCCGCCGTTACGGCGGTGGTGGTGGTGGTGGTCGCAATAGTGGGCGGCCATCGGCTCCCAATACTCGCGGTAGCGGCAAGTCACTGCCCGCGCCCGTACTGAATAAAGGGAAGCGTAAGCAAGCGTAATCGCGGATTAGCGAGTTGATTTTGCGGGGGATTGTCACTGTTGTGACAGTCCCCTTTTTGCATGGGCACGCGTAACCGGGTGCATGTCAGGTTTGCAAATATCCTGCCTGGCCCACCCTTTGGGAAGAGCAAAGCTCTACATCCCCCAGCCCCTCCTCCCAACATTGGGCTACTACATACATCTCGATGGCTCCCTCAAAATGCTGCCTTTGCCCCCCAAACTTGGGGGATTTAGGGAGCTGAATCACTGGCAAGTCATCACGGATAACTTGTGTACGTAGTATCCAAGCTGAGGAGAGGGGTTTAGGGTGAGGGCTCAGCGGTGACATACTCCCCGCATGACCGCCCCAGTCTCTGCTTTCAGCAAATTAGGCAGAACTCTGTCAAAGACTTGTATAGCAAGGTTTCTGGCCTTGAGTTGCAGGGGGTAAAACCTCACCGCCGGCGGCACCTCTCCTGGGTAAGGAGAGGTTTATCAAGGCTGTCGGTTCGTCTCCTTGCGTGGGCGTAGCCTGCCCGGAGGGCTTAGGTGAGGTGAGGTTCTACAGCCCATAAAACTGCCACGACCGATCGCGGCAACCTTTCCCCGACCAGCGATGCAGCAACTTGTGTATCAGGGATGACTTCTGGGAGGGGTGCCCGCAAGGCGGGGTGGGTCTGAATTAAGAGGAGAAATTAGCGGCAAACCCATCCCCAACCCCTCCAGCAGAGGGGAAATTCACCCCCAAGAGGCTGGTTGGACATGAGATTTATTTGACCCGAACTGACGTTCGTTATGGCGCTGGCGATTGCTGGGCCGTAATCATCCCAATCAATCCGTCAATCATGCGATCGCGCTCTAGGGGCAACACGTCATCCCCATGCAGGAGTTTCTGAATAATCAGGTAATGCACCAGAGAACCGGCAAAAATGCGGGCGGCGATCACCGGGTCAGGCAATTGCAGTTGAGTTTGGGACGACAGGTATAGCGTCAGCTGATCCAACATGGGCTTGGTGATGTCTGTCACAAACGTTTTAGCGACCTCCGGGAAGCGATCGGATTCGCCAATGACCAAACGCATCAGGGTCAGCAAAGGTTGGTTTTGCTCAAAACTATCGAGCATACACACCGCAATTTGACGCAGCACCTGCTGGGGCGGCGCTTGCAAATCAGCCTGTGAGAGCAAGGCAAACGCTTCTTGACGACTGGCAAAAGTCATCTCCTGCATGAGCGCTAAAAACAACCCCTCCTTGTCTTGAAAATTGCTGTACAGCGTCGATTTGGAGACGCCGGCGGTGGCGGCAATGCGATCCATGCTGGCCGCGGCATACCCCTGAGCCATAAATACCTGAAAGGCTCCCTCTAGAACCGCCCTTGCCTTTTCGGAACGCTCCCTCATCGGCGGCATTGAAGAGGATGAATTGGGCAACATCGGCACACGTTCAGAAACATTCACTGCCCTCATTGTCCACCTTCGGAGCCACATTTGACATGCCAGCGCGAACCATACTAAACGGTTTAGTTGACAAAACCATACCGTTTAGTATGATCTAAGTGTCGTTCATCCGCTTGAGTCAAAGTTATGAGTGCGAATGCGTTGAATTCCCAGGGGTATGGCGGCCAGCGATCGCGGCGTTGGGGGGTCATTATCGGGCTGGTTGCCGTCAGTTTGGCGGGAGGAATGGCCTGGAAAAATGGACAATGGGCAGCTATCGATGGCCCCGAGTCGGCAGTTGTCCTCAGTGCTGACATCAATACCGTGACGGCTCTGGGACGTCTGGAGCCAGAGGGGGAGGTGATTCAGTTAATGGCACCCACCGCGATTCAAGAAAGTCGCATTCAAGAATTGCTGGTTAATGTTGGGGATCACGTGGTCGCTGGGCAAACGATCGCCATTCTGGATAATCGCGATACCTTGCAAGCCGCTCTGGCCAGCGCCCAAGAACAAGTCCGCATTGCCCAGGCCCGGTTGGCCCAGGTGCAGGCCGGGGCTAAAACCGGCGAGTTGCAGGCCCAGAATGCGGAAATTTCGCGTTTACAGGCCAACGAAGCGGGGGTGTTGGCAACTCAGCAAGCCACCATTGACCGCTTGCAAGCAGAAGTGAATAATGCCCGGTTGGAATACGATCGCTACGATGCCCTCTATCAGCGGGGTGCCATTTCAGCATCAGAGCGAGATGCCCGCGAGTTGACCTGGGCAACGACCCAGCGGCAGCTCCAGTCAGCCCAATCAGAGCTGGCCCGGCTCCGGAGTACCAGTCAGGGGCAGATTCAGCAAGCGAGGGCGACTCTCGACCAACTGGCAGAGGTGCGTCCCGCCGATGTGGAATTAGCCGAGGCCGAAGTGGCGGCGGCGAGGGCAGCCGTTCAAGAAGCGGCGAGTCATTTAGCCAAAGCCTATGTGCGATCGCCGCAAGCTGGGCAAATTCTCAAGATTCATACTCACCCCGGAGAGAACATTGCGAGCGCAGGGATTGCCACTGTGGGGCAAACCGACCAGATGATAGCGATCGCTGAGGTTTACCAAAGCGACATTCAGCACATTCAACTGGGGCAAGCCGCGATCGTGACCTCTCCCGTGATTGCGGGCGAACTGTCAGGCACCGTCGAGCGCATTGGGTTGCAGGTTGAGCCGCAGCAAGTGGTGGATGAAGACCCCGCTGCCAATATCGACGCCAAGGTGATTGAAGTGCAGGTGCAGCTAGACGATGCCGCCAGGGCCCAGGTGACCGGCCTGACGAATCTCCAGGTCACGGTCCGCATTGCGATCGCCGAGGGAGGTCTGGAATGATGCGTCGTTTTCTAAACGCCTTGCAGCAGCGTACGCCCCTCGGACTGAAGCAACTCAAACATGATCCGATCCGGTTACTGACGGCCATTGCAGGCATTACGTTTGCCGATATTTTGATCTTTATGCAGTTAGGGTTCGCCGACGCCCTCTACAAAAGCAATACCCAATACCCTCGCGCATTGCAGGCAGATCTCGTCATGATTAGCAGTGAGGCCAAAAACTTTGGGCAGTTGAGCACCTTTGCCCGGCGGCGGTTGTATCAGTCTTTAGATGTGCCGGGGGTGCAGTCTGCCGATGCCATTTATTTGGGATCCACGCAATGGCGCAACCCGCAAACCGGTCAAGAGACTTCGATGCTCATTGTGGGACAAAACCCAGAGCAGCCGGCTTTAGATTTGCCCGTGGTCAATGCACAACTCGACCTGCTGCGCCTGCCAGATACCGTGCTCTTTGACCAGGCTTCGCGGGGCGATTATGAGACGGTGATTGCCCAAGTTCGGGCCGGGGTGCCCGTCTTTACCGAAATTGGCCTCCGGACGGTCGCTGTGGGTGGCCTGTTTGAAGTGGGGGCGTCCTTTAGTGATGATGGGGCCTTGATTACCAGCGATCAAAACTTTTTGCGACTCTTCGGTCGTCGGGACGCTGGGGCCGTGAGTCTGGGGCTGATGCAGCTCGATGAGGCGGCGGATTCGACTCAAGTGCTGGAGGCGTTGCGCGATCGCCTGCCGGGGGATGTGCAAGTCTTGACCCACGCCGAATATATCGACTTCGAGCTGAATGATATTCAGTCCGAGTCGCCCATCGGCTTTGTATTTGGCCTGGGGTCAGCCATGGGCTTCATTGTGGGCGTCGTGATTGTATACCAAGTGCTATCGACGGATGTGAATAGTCACCTGGGCGAATACGCCACCTTTCGAGCGATGGGCTATCGCAACGCCTACCTGCTGGGCATTGTCTTCGAAGAGGCCGTGATTCTCTCGGTGCTCGGGTTTGTCCCTGGTTTGATCATCGCTCTGGGTGCCTATCAACTCACGGCAGCGGCTACCGCGTTACCCCTCGCGATGCCGGTCAGTCGCGCCATTTCAGTGTTGCTGTTGACCTTTGTCATGTGTGGCGGCTCCGGCGCCATTGCCACCCGTCGTCTTCAGGCTGCCGACCCTGCCGATATTTTTTAACTCAGGCCGTTCAACGCTTACCTTTCCATCATCATGAGTCAAAATTTTTCCATTGTGGTTCATCAGCTGGATCATTTCTTCGGCACTGGCAAACTCCGCAAACAGGCCTTATTCAACATTAATTTGGAAATTGCGGCGGGTGAAATTGTGATCATGACGGGGCCTTCGGGCTCTGGCAAGACTACTCTGCTCACCCTGATTGGCGGATTGCGATCGGCTCAGTCCGGCAGTTTGCGTGTCGTGGGGCACGAAATTTGCGGCGCTACTGAAAATGATTTAGTGCAAGCCCGTCGCCATAATGGGTACATTTTTCAAGCTCACAATTTGCACGGCAGTTTAACCGCGCTGGAAAATGTGCAGATGGGGCTTGAAGTGCATCGCCGTTGGGCCAAAGCTGACAGACATCGCCAGGCGGCGGCAATGCTGGAGCAGGTAGGGCTAGCAGAGCGCATGCATTACTATCCCGGCGATCTCTCAGGCGGGCAGAAACAGCGAGTGGCGATCGCCCGCGCTTTGGTGAGTCGCCCTAAAATCGTTCTCGCTGACGAACCCACCGCCGCCCTAGACAAAAAATCGGGGCGCGATGTGGTGGACATTATGCATAATCTCGCCAAGCAACAGGGCTGCACCATTTTGTTAGTCACCCACGACAACCGCATCCTTGACCTTGCCGATCGCATCGTCTACATGGAAGACGGGCGTCTTTCTAAGCAACCGGAACCATCAGCCTTGCCTTAGCGGCGCTGCCATCGGTTGCCTGCCCTAACGTCATGGTTTGCCATCTCAACTGGCGTAGCAATCGATTGAAAGGGGCCAGGGACAAGGTGTACGGAACGCTATTGTCTCAAGCGGTTTAGTCATTGAGAGTAGCCCAACCTGATGGTGGATTGCGATAGCAAAAGGCAAAATTCAAAAGGTAAAATTGAGACCCTCGCAGCACAAGGCTTCTAGCATTTTGAGGGGGGTGAATCTGACAGCCGCTCGCTATATGAGCGTATGCCTTTTGCCCAGGGCCACATCGGCCGCCAGGGCTGGTTTACCATAGGAAGCACTGAAACTATTCGCGTGAAATTGCCTGTGCTGCTCGATCAGATGGGATTTGTGGTCAAAGTATTGGGGATGTCGGCGGCGATCGCGATCGCGTTCAAAACCGTCGCTCCCCAGCTCCCGATTCCGGCCACCTCGGCGGTGAGTCTGGCGATCGTGCTCTTGCCGTCCCTCATTGTCGGGGCTATTCTGACCTGGCAACTGTGGAAACTGAACCATGCCGACGCGACGCACCCTCGACGAGATTAACGCCAAAATCCGCACTCAAACGGCGGTGGTAGAAACGGCAGAAGCTTTCAAACAACGAGTCGCTCAGTCGAGCGTGGGCGAAGCTTTGGCTGCCGTGGATGTGGTGACGACGGGCACCTTTGAGCCAATGGAATCGTCGGGAGCGATACTCAATATTGGCCACACCGACCCGCCGATCAAAATTCGTGACTGTCGGTTGGATGGGGTGCCCGCTTATGCCGGGTTCGGGGCGGTGGATTTGTATCTGGGAGCCAGCCAACCCGCCGACTCTGGCAACCCTGGCGACAACGTGCCGATGCGAGACCGAGGCGGCGGCCATGTAATTGCCGATTTGGTCGCAGGCAAGGCGGTGCAACTGCAAGCGACGGGGCACGTAACGGACTGCTATCCGCGCGGCAAGCTCGACACCACGATTTCCCGCGAGACGATCAACCAGTTTTATCTGTTTAACCCGCGCAACCTCTACCAAAACTTTATCGTGGGGGTGAATGGCGGCGATCGCCCCCTCGCCACCTATCTGGGGCCGTTGCAACCCAATTTGGGCAACGCGGTGTATGCCAACTCCGGGGCTCTGTCGCCGCTGATGAATGATCCCCATTTGAACGTGGTGGGCATTGGCAGTCGCATTTTCCTCGGCGGCGGTATTGGCTATGTGGCGTGGGAAGGGACGCAGCATTTCCCCCTGCAAAAGCGCTTGCCCAATGACACGCCCATTGGCCCCGCCGCCACCGTGGCGCTAATTGGCGATGCCAAACAGATGCAGCCGCAGTGGGTGCGGGGCTGCTATTTCAAAGGGTATGGCCCCTCGCTGATGTTGGGCATTGGCATGGCGATTCCCCTGCTGAACGAGGAAATTGCCCGCCATTGTTCAGTACAAGACAAAGACCTAGTGGCCCCGGTGATGGATTTTTCCATTCCGCGCCGGGTGCGCCCCACCTTTGGCCTGGTGAGCTACGCCCAGCTCAAGTCAGGCCGCCTCACCCTGAACGGCCAAACGGTGCGCACGGCTCCCCTTGCCAGCATTTATCTGTCGCGCCAGGTCGCCGCTGAACTCAAAGACTGGATCACCCAGGGCCAGTTTGAGCTGACTGCCCCCGTCGCCCCCCTGGCCCGCGATCGCGCCTTCCTCGCCCAAGACACCTGGAATCCCCAGGGCGGGCTGAGCTAACGCGGCGGATATCCCTCCACAGAGCGAGAGCGTCCGCTCGCCGACTTCGTTAACATGTCAACAGAGGTTTACAAATGTTAACGAGGCGCTCACCGATATGTTTGACCTGCTAGCAGCCACCCGCGACTACTGGAAACAGCTCGATCACGTGGAAGCGGCCTACCACCGGGGCGAGCTGTCGGCCCAGGAAGTCAATACGCAGGTGCATGACCTGATGGCCGAACTGGGGGACGCCCGCCGCCAAGCCTTTAAAGATGTGTGGGCCAGTCTACAGGTGACCCTATCGCAGCAGCGAGACGCGATCGCGGGCACCGTCGCGGTGGGCCTCTTAGCCTATCTCTGGCTCGCGACCCTGGCCTGATGGCGAACTGGCTGGTTCGGCTCCAGCTTCAAAGCATAAATGGCTCTACGCGCTGGTCACTGCGAATGCGATCGCGATCGACCGCCGACAGCACTTGATGCTCGGCTGGGGCAGACGACAAACAGCGCATGACGAGATCGGCCACGTCGGCGCGGGTGATACTCCCCGCGATGCGTTCATCCTTCACCAACATGCCCTGGCCCGTCGCCGGGTCAGACAGCAGCCCCCCCGGTCGCACAATGGTGAAGGGCAAGCCACTCGCCATCAAATGTTCTTCGGCCTTGGCCTTAGCCAGCAGCGCTGGCCGCAGGGTTTCCAACACTTGCTCTGGCAACGCCACCGCACTCTCTCGTACTCCAATGGAAGAGACCAGAATTAACCGCTCACAGGGCAACCCTTTCACCGCATCGATTAAGTGGCGGTTGCCTAAATAATCACACCGAGGCTCGTCGCGGGTGAAGCCCTTGCCCCCCAACGTCGTCACCACGGCAAACGGTTCATCTCCAAAGCACTGCACCGCTGCGTTCATCCGGTCGGGATCAAGGGCATCGCCGATTTGCACTTCAGCGCCTAGCGCTTCGAGTTGCGGACGGGCGTCGTCGGTGCGCAGCAGTGCCATCACCCGGTATCCCCGCTGCCGCAAGCCTCTGACAACTTCAAAGCCAACACCGCGGCTAGCACCTGCGACAAACACGTTGTGAGAATGAGAGGTGGTCATTGTTATTGGTATGACTGAGGGCGTTCATTTAGTCTCAGCGTCTCACATTAACAATGCTCTACGCACGATGATGCGGACTGTCTTTAGCGATTAGGCCGCCGACTAGGCATTCTCCTCCAGCTCGTTTCACGGAAATGGTTCAGGATGCGATTCATGCTCCACTTCAAAGACGTGACCATACAGGCTAGAAAGGATCTGTTTGCCCTCTTGGGTAAGTTTCAAGTGCGCGATCGCATCCTTAATAAAGGGGTACACCGTCTTCCAGTAAAAGCGGGGATAGTTGCGCCGCAAATCTTCGGGGTGACGATAGCCCAACTGCTGGTTGACGCCCGTTTCTTCAAATTCATAAAACAGGGCGGGAATTTTGTGCAAATAGCGCGGATCGGACAGTTGCCCGATCAGGTCAGCGGCTCGCACTAACCCCGGAAACTCCACCGTGTCTTGGTGATCCCCATCGAAGGGCACCGGAAACCGGGTGAGTTCAATATTGCTTTTGATAATTTCCGCATCAATTAAACTGTGCCCCCCAAAGCGTTCTTCGACAAAGCGCTTGCCGCGATCGACATGGTAGGGCGTGAGACTAGCGTCGGTGTGCCCTTCGGGAAACTGCACCGTCTCCTCGTCATTTTTACCCGTGGCATAGGTTCTCGCCGAAACGACGTCCCGACGACAGACACCTTTGACATAGCCAATATCGTGACAGACGAGCGAGATGGTGAAATGGAGCCAATCTTCGCACGAGACCCGGCCCTCGCGAATGTGCTTGCCCCGCAAAATTTGCTGCCCCACCAATGTGACAAAGATGGCGTGCTCCACATCGTGATACAGGGCATTGCTGTTGGCAATGGTTTCCACCCCCATGTTGCCCACCCACGCAATGATATCAGCGTAGTCAGGCTTTAACCCGCCATAGGTTTGGGTGTAGTTAGACCGCAGCTCAGCCACAAAGGCATTGCCGAGAAGCTTGTTGGGGTTGATCATGCGACTGGGGGAAACGGGGAGAAAATTGTGCGCCGGCCATAAGACTGTTCTATCCGATCTAACAAAGGCTCAACAACCTGATCAGGACTGATTACATCTCATTTATTGCCAAGGGGACAATGAGGCGTGAGGGATGATGAGCATCAGCACCGTTACTTCCGGGCTGGGTTGCAGCATCTGCCCGAACAAGCCTTGCTGGGATCAGGCAATGGCCGACAATGCCGAGCTAGCTGATCGGTAAATATCGCCCGATCGCTGCCGCTGTCCATGCGTTAACCCATCAGGCGACTGGCAATCGCGAGAGGGAACCGCTTTAAGGGTGCGACTTACCGTGGCATTGCTTGTATTTTTTGCCGCTGCCACACCAGCAAGGCTCGTGGCGTTTGGGCTCTACAGGTGGCAAATGCTCGCCGTCCAGGTAAAACCAGACCCCTTTCTGCTTTTTGAACCGCGATCGCTCGTGGATTTGTCCGGGCTGGTCGGCCTGAAACCGCGCGACGAATTCAACCATGCCGGTATCGTCATCCGATTGGCCTTGCTGGGTCGAGAGAATGGTCAGGCCGAGCCAAGTCGTACTGGCCATACTTTGGCGCAGCGTGGCGCGATCGCTCAATTGCCGCTGGGTGGGATGGTGAGTCGCCATCAGGTAGTCAACGTTTTGCTGCACATAGGCGGTGTAGCGCGATCGCATCAGCGCTTCGGCCGTGGGCGCGACTTGTTGCCCAGAAAGATAAGGCTCACAGCAGCTCAAAAAGGGGCGATCGCTGCCGCAGGGACAGGGAGAACAGGAATTCATCTTGGCAACTCATAGTTGAGTCGGCACCACACATTCGCCGACAAATTTCAAGGCATTCGTCATTCGAGCCCCAGGCCAACCCACGTTACGCCGCCGTTAGGCAAGTTGCCCTCACAGTGTGAATGCACTCAGGCCGGCGTTTTCATCACATCGGCATCCACCAGCGAACACCGCTCAGCAACGGGGCAATCGCTTGTCGGCGGGGGGCGTCAATGGCGCGGCTAACTCGCCGATAATGTCACACAGGGTTCGCCTTGACACTGATTCACCTCCACCAACACATGGGAAAGGGTCGGAATGTGAGCCAGTAATTGTTTATAGTCGGTCGGTGATTTGGGATCGTGCGTCACGAGTGAAATCGTTGCCGCCAAATGATTTTGGTCGAGATACCAAACATGTAAGTCGGCAATGCGATTATCCGCATCGGCCTCAATGGATGAAATGATGTCACGCTTCACCCGCTTGTCTACCGCACCATCCAGCAGCACTGCACTCGTATCTTGGAGCAGCCCATAGGCCCATCTCGTAATGACGATCGCCCCAACGATGCCCATCAAGGCATCCAGCCACACCCACCCGAAAAATTTGCCCGCAAACAACGCGACGATCGCAAACACCGATGTGAGGGCATCGGCGATGACATGAAAATAGGCTGCCCGGAGGTTCTGGTCTGGCGCATGAGGGTGATGATGATCATGACCACCATGATGATCATGGTCGTGCAACAACCAGGCACTGGCTAAATTCACCACTAGCCCCAAAGTAGCGACCCCAATGGCCTCATTAAACAGAATTGGATGGGGACTAAAAAACCGCTCTACGGATTCAAACGCCATCAAAAAAGCCACCACGGCTAGCGCCACCGCACTGGCAAAGCCCCCCAAAACACTCACCTTACCCGTGCCAAACGTATATTTTGGGTCGCCTGCATGTTGGCGCGCATAGCGATACGCAAAGATTGTGATGCCAAAGGCCGCGACATGCGTTGCCATATGCCAACCATCGGCTAACAAGGCCATCGACCCAAAGAGGGTACCCGCGATAATTTCTGCCACCATCATGGCGGCGGTGAACCCCATTACGATGAGGGTATTTTTCTCGGCATGGCGCTGATGCGTTGCGAAGTTGTGCCGATGCTGCCATTGCTCCAATGTATGGATATGCATAAAACTCCTGTGGTGTTTGGTAGACAGACTTCCTGCCACAGCCTGAGTGACTTCTATGGTTAAAAAATGGTTGAACAGGCTGCCATGCCCAAAATGGTTTCTAACCGTCTTAATTTTTGTCCCAGTACAAGGACGTGCATAGCTATTTTACCGAGTCGATAGTTGCGAGGGGACTGTCCGCCACAGTTCTTCTAGCTTGTTGGCGGGAATGGTGAGGTACAGCACATCTTGGTTGTCTAGCGTGTAAGAAAACAGGTCAAACCCGTGGAGGGCTCCCTGGGGGGTCTGAATGTATAGCGGCACCAGATCCGCTTCTTGGGCAATGTCTGCCACCCGTTTGCCAAAAAAGGTATGCCCCGGAGTGATCAAGGTACCCAGCGCAACCCACAAACTCTGACCAGTCATCCCGCTGCCCAGCACTTGGCCCCCTAGCGCGGCGGCGGCAAACGAAGGGGCCGCTAATTCGGTAGGACTCAGCACTTGCTCGAACTCAAACACTTGCTGCACTTGGCGGGCAAAGTTGGGGTCTTGATTGCGCACCACAATGGGCAACTGATGGGCGAGGCTCTTGGCCGCTAGCGCAATTTCGAGGTTGCCGGTGTCGTAACTGGTCACCGCCAGTAGTCCGGTAGCGGTGGTAATGCGGGCCTCTTTGAGGGTATCGGGCAGGCTGGCATCGCCCACAATCACGGGAATTTTGAGCGCACGAATGCTGTTGACAAAACGCCCTTGGGCGTCGCGTTCGATGACGACGACATCGTGGCCACCCAATTTGAGCTGACGGGCAATTTGAAAGCCCACGCCCCCCAGCCCACAGACAATGTAGTGGTGACGTTGCGGCAATTGCACCGCATTCCACACTTGATGAAAATGCGTGCCTAACACCAAGTCATTCAACAGAGCATAGAACACCCCAATGACCCCGGCTCCCACCAGCATCATGATGGCGGTAAATATTTTGATGGCGACGGGAGCCTGCTCGGCGACTTCTTCGTGACCGCCCGCACCCGTCAACATGCCCACGGTGAAATACAGGGCGTCGGCGATCGCGATATTGAAGTTGACGCTGATGTAAATCAGGGTGGCCGCCGCGATTAATAAAAATAAAACGAGGGTAATAGCCAGCGCCGCCTGACTCTGTCGCCGAAATTGGCGTAAACCGGCCAAAAAACTGCGAATTCGTCGTTCCCAGGTGAGGCGCTGCATTCTGCCGGGGGAGGGTCGGGTCGCGATGATGAGGCGATCGCCCACGGCCAGTTTGTGATCTTGGAGCACCGCCGAGACCAAATCCACCTGCTGATGGGCGGCTTGGTAGTAGATCAACATGCGATCGCGGTTTTCCCATAGATGTCGCAGCAACACCCCATTCCAAGGATGGTTGCCATCGATCAATTCTTCGTACATGGGCCAGTTGCGCCCCATCAAATCAATCTGGCCGATGGCCGCATTGCCCAAGGCGGCATAGGCAAAGATGGGGCCAGACAACGCCGACACACTCATGGAAACGTGATACGAGAGCGTTTGATCCAGACGGCTGCCCAGCCCCTCATTGAGGAGTCGGTTAATAATGAGAAGGCGCGGATTCAGCACGCGCGCTTGGGTCAAAATCGCCAAATTCAGGGCATCGTCTGAGGTCATCAAGAGCAAGGCGGAAGCATCGTGGATGCCTGCTTGTACCAAGACGTCGGGCGATCGCAAATCGCCGACCACCACATGCTCTTCGTCGATGGGCTGCGAGCTGATGCCAATCACCTGCGCACCCTGCTGCCGCAACAGCGAAAAAACCCAATACCCCGTATTTCCTAACCCACAGACAATAATTTTTGGCTTCATTGAGTAATAGAACGCACGATGTGGGAACACCGCATCCATCTTTGTAATAGTGTCTAGGGGCAATCTAAACGTGTTGTAGCGTTTGATACATCTACTTACTTTTTAGGCCGCTTCCATGAATCGTGGCGCAGGGGCGATCGCCCGTAAGTCCACTTCCACAGCTAGTCCTTAAATCTAGCGCTTAAATCCAGCGGAAATAGCCTGCCGTAAACTCCCAACCCGCCTCCAGAAGCGGTTGGCTGGCAAATTCGCTGCCCCTGATCGGTGTGTAAGTGGTCGCCCCACGACTCCCCTCCACCCTTGCTAGTCTACGGGGCGCGCGGCATTCACGATCAGGGAAATCACGCTTTGGACATCCCGCCAACCGAGAAGACTTATCTGGAGAGGATGAGCTGGGAGCCGTCAGGGGTTTTGCAGACATCAATGCGGGTCTCAAAGGCTTCGCGAAAGTGGGGAATGTGAGTCACGGCCAGGATGCAGGCAAAGTCCGCCGCGATCGCATTAATGGCCCCAATGAGGCGATCGCAGCCTTCCCGATCTTGCGTCCCAAACCCTTCATCAATGATCAGCGTGCGCAATGGCGTACCCGAACGCTGAGCCAGCAGTCGCGCTAAGGCCAGACGAATCGCAAAATTGACCCGAAAGGCTTCCCCACCGGAGTAGGTTTCGTAGGGGCGGGTGCCCTGGGCATCGGCGATGACAATATCCAGGGTGTCGATGAGTTTGCCCTGGCGACTGCGACCCGCCCGCTGGGTGAGGAACTGCACGTGGAGTTGGTGGGCACTGAGGCGACCCAACAGGTGGTTGGTTTCCGCTTCGAGTTGCGGCAGCAGATGCTCGATCAGTAGTGCCTGCAAGCCGTTGCGGCCAAAGGCGGTGGCGAGTTCTTGGTGGACGCGGTGACAGCGGCGGGCCTGGGATAAGTCTTGCTGGTGCTGGGTGAGCTGGTCTTGCAGTTGGTCAAACTGGATGAGTTGCTGGCGCAAGGCCCCCAGTTGCGCCAGATGCTGTTCGCGCTGGTGTTGGCGATCGCGCTGGCGTTGCTGTACTTGCTGTATTTGGGCCTGCACGTCTGGGGACTGCTGCAACTGCACCGTGAGGACTTGTAACTGCGTGGTTAAATCGGTTTGCTGTTGAGCGACCTGCTGTCGCTGCTCGGTCAAAGCGGCGAGCTGCTGTTGCAGTTGGGGCTGTCGTTGCTGCGCCTGTCGCAGTTGTTGATCATGCAGCCGCCACCCTTGGGCTTCCTTCAGCTGCGTTCTCAGGGTTTGGTGCTGGTCCAGGCGGTAGCCCAACGCTGCGAGTTGGTCATCCAGCTGGATGATGGCCTGCACCGTGTCGGACTCTTTGAGGGCAGCGATTTCGGCATCCAAAGCGGCGATCGCTGCTGCCAGTTGCGGCTGTCGTTCCAGCAATTGGGCCTGCTGACGTTCGGCCTGGCGAATTTCGGCCTGACGAATCTCCGCCCAGCGCAGGCGATCGACCTGGCCCCGGGCCAGGGCGTGATCGCGCTCGTCATAGGCCAGTTGGACAAGTTGCGCTTCGATCTGTTGCAGTTCCGCCTGTAAATCCTGGGCATAATCGCGCTCTTGCAGACACCGTTCCAGATGCGATCGCTCTTGCCCCAGGGCCGCGAGCTGCTGGGCTACCGATTCGCTAGAACCCAGTTGGGCCATCAGACTGCCGCGCTGTTCGAGGATGTGACCATAGCTAGCGAGTTCCTCCTCCAGTTCGCGATATTCCTGGCGTAGAACCTGGATTTCTCGCTCGGACACGGCCAACTGCTCACGAATCACCCAAATCTCGCGCTGCAACTCCTCGCGCTCGGTCTGATGTTTTTGCAGCACGTCATCCCAATTGTGTTGATCGAGGGGGCGATCGCACACGGGGCAGGCGGCATCGGGCTGTTGCAAAAGCTGCAGTTTTTGCTCAATTTGGCCGAGTTGGACTTCATAGCTGCGCTGTTCGGCCTGCAAGCGCTCCATAAAGTGGCGGCGTTCGATGCCTTTTTCCCGCACTTTTTCTTGATAGGCGCGTTTGGCCGTCAGGTCTTCCAGGGTGTGGCCGACGGCGAGCACCGCTTGCTGCAACTGGGGCTGCTGCGCCTGCTGTTGCTGGAGCTGAAATTCCGAATTGGCGAGGGCGGTCAAGCGCGCCGTGAGTTCGGCCTGGGTTTGGTCGAGCTGTCGCTGGAGGGTTTGCTGCCGCTGTCGCAGGGGACTGACCTGGAGCTGCACCTGGTCGAGGTGTTGCCGGCGATCGCGGGCTTGAGTCAGCGCCACGAGGGCGTCTTGTACGGCGGCCTGCTTTTGCAAAATCGGTTCCAGCTCAGCCAACTGCTGAGCCAGGCGATCGCGCTCGTGTAGCTGCTGCTGCCGCTGGGTTTGCAATTGCTGAACTTGGGTCTGGTGGGCTTGATAATGGCGATCGCGCTCGGTCTGTAGCGCTTGCTGTTGCTGAAATTTGGCCGAAAAGACCTCATCCTGGGTTTCCAAATCCTGCAATTGCGCTAGGCCAGCGGCAATCTCATCCGCCTGCGCTAAGACGGCGGCGACGTCTTGCCACTGGGCCGTCACCTTCGCCGTTTCTGCCGCGAGCCGCTGGGTTTCGGCATGGCGATGGCTGAGCTGTTGTTCTAGCAACAATTGCGACTGCACCAAGCTTTGCCGCTGGTGTTGCTGCTGTTCTAGCTGTTGCTGCTGGGCGTGGTCTTGCTCGTAGGCCTGCTGAATGGCCACCAGACAGGCTTCTATGTGCTGGGCCTCCTGGGCGATCGCGCCGCGTTGCTGCACCTGTGCTGCCAGATTTGCCACCGAGGTTTCCAAGAGAGCCAGGGTGGCTTTGGCTTCCCGCGCCCGATCTTTGGCTTTGTCGGCCAGGTCGTCGTATTGCCCCAGCTTCAACAAATCGGCAAGAATCTGCTTGCGCTCGCTGGGCCGCTTCAGCATAAACTCGTCGGCCCGGCCCTGACGCAAATAGGCCGAATTCACGAAGGTCTCGTAGTCCAACCGCAGAGTCTGACAGATTAACTGTTGGGTAGCCCGCATGCCCCGCTGGGTCAAGGGCCGCCAGCCCGGCTCGGTCTGCACCTGAAACTCCAACGACCCGCCCTGGTTGCGCCGCCGCGATCGCACCACGCGATACAGCTGCTGTTGGTGCTCAAAGGTCAAATCCACCTGCGCTTCTAACGTGCCGAGATGGATCACATCGTCTTCGGCGACGGTGCGGCTGTGGCCCCACACCGCCCAGGCGATCGCTTCCAACAGCGACGATTTGCCCGAGCCATTGGGGCCGGACACACAGGCAACTTGCAAACCCTCAAAATTGAGGGTAGCAGCTCGATAACTCAGAAAGTTGCGGAGCGTTAGCTGCTTCGGGATCATGCCAGCAACAACTAAGGGATAGCTCTAAAATAGCAGTACAATCGACCTAAAGTACAGACGAACTTTAGGATATTTGATCTTATGAAACATTCCCCACTGGCTGACAGGAAATCGCGGCAAGGTTGTGTCCCAAATTATCGGCGGGCGATCGCGCCAAACCAATCACAATCGGGCTGAACCAAGTTGGGCAAAATGTCGATTTCACCATCACTTTAGTTGGGACAACCAGAATGTCTGATCGCCCCGATCACAGTTTTTTCTCCCCCATGGATCAGGCTATACGGGCCATTGTCAGATGAGATATGGTGATGCCAACCCTCTGGAGGCGAAAATCACCGTGGCTAGTAGCCTAACCGTGAGACAACTGGGAATACTGCGTCCTAACCATCGCGAAACAGTGTTTTGCCAAACCCTTGTGGTGGGCAATTCGGTGGCGGCGTACACAGCCACCCTGGCAATTTTGCAGGCGGGGGGACAGGTTTGTTGGGCGCAGGCGGGCACGTCAGCAGGGGGAGAAATTTGGCCCCGCCAATCGCGATCGCACCCCGCAGAATCGTACTTTAGTTGGCGTTTAGGTCGGCGGATTTCGCCCTGGGAAGCGGGCACCATCATGTCCGAAAGTCAGCAGGCTTTTTGGACCCATTGGCGCTCTCCGTCAGCTCTCCATGCCGCCTCATCCTCAACATCGCAGTCCGCCCCCACAGCAGGCGCTGAAACCGCCCGCTCCCAGTCAAAGGGCGGCCAGTTTCGTGAGGCGATCGCCCCCTATTTACAAAACCAGCAGCTCATCTTGATTCCCCAGGGACTACCGATTCGTGTGCTCTATTCACAACAGCGGGGGCAGCGCCGGGTGCATCAGGTCGTCTTTCACGACCCCACCCCCCACCAGCAGTTTCAAGTCCATGCGCGGCTGATTCTCGATGCCACGACAGACGCTCGCTTACAACAAGATTTAGTGGCGGATGCAGCGGCTCCCCTCAGCCCCGAACATCAGCTCACGGTGGCAGAAGCGATCGCTCACCACCGGCGAGAAGCGCGGGGATACTTTTTTGCCGACAGCGTGGCCCTGGTGATGGCGACTGGGGAACCAGGGGGCAAACCGCGCCCCTTTTCAGTGCCGTTGCGATCGCTGATGTTGCGCAATACCGAAGGCTTTCTGACCGTCAGCCTGCCGGGGTGTGTCCCGCAGTTGCGGCCTCTGTTTGCCCATCCTCGCGCCCAGTGGGCCTTGGGAGAAGCCGCCGGACAAATCGCCGCCCGGGCAGCCCAACTGGGGAGCATTCAAGCGTTACGGCAGCCCACTCACTGGGCTTGGCGGTTGCAGCAAACCCTGGTGCGCCAGGGTATTCCCATTTTTGCCTTTGATGATGTGGCGCTGGACGATCCCGACTTTGAAGCGATTCAAATGGTGGCGATCGCCGACGTGGTGCGCACCATGCGCCGCCGCGACCTCAGCTTTCGCCCCGCCACGCCGATTACCAAAGCGGTGCTCGCCTCGGCGCTGGCCCGCTTGCCGCAATCGAAAGTGGCCTCCCCGGATGACGCGACCGCCCTCTCGGATGTGACGGCCAACCACTGGGCCGAGCAAGCGATTCAAACGGCGATCTCGAACCACACCCTCTCGCCCGAACCAGACACCACCTTCGCCCCTGGCAAAGTATTGACCAAGCGCCAACTCTGGCAAGTGATGCAGCCACTGCTCCCCCCCGCCATGACGACCCCACTGTATCCGCTGGATGACACCCCCGCCCGCCGCCGACATCTATCGCGATCGCTCTATCCGATCCTGCAATCTCAACTCAGCGAGTGAAACAGGAGGTATTGCTGATTGCCGCCTTTTTTCCCTCTGGGAAAGAGGTTTGCCGAAACGGCCAAGCAGATCGTCAAGCGAGGGGGTTGCAGTTTCTCTACAGACAGAATGATGTCGGTTTAGAGCAACCCGTGGTATCTGTATGGTGATGTTTAGGCAGGGTACTGACTGATGGATTTGATGAACATGGTGGGACAGGCGATCTCGCGCTCTGATACCGAAGCCAGTAACGACCTAATGGGCACCGTTTTGGGCGCGCTCAACAACGCACCCGTGGAAAACAACAAAATTGGCGACGTGGCCCATGACTTGCAATCGGAACTGCAAAAACGGGGAGACGCCAGTTCACTCATCGGCAGTTTGCAAAGCGTCGCCGCCACGGGAGCGGTTGAACAGCTGTTGGCATCCGAGCAGGTGATGGCGATCGCCCAACACGTCGGCGTCGAACCCGCCATGGTGAAAAGCGTGACCCCACTCATTGCTCAATTCATTGTTAAGGGCTCTAACAACCAGGGCGAAGGGCTGTTGGAGAAGGTGCTCTCGGGCGAGGTCGATCTCGGACAAATGGCTGGCATGATCGGTATGGCCAGCAAATTTATGAAGTAGTTAGGAGTTCTCTTCCGCCCCCCCCTGCCTCTCCAAACCGTTCACAAAATCGTAGATTTGGTGAGCCAAATGGCGCTTCGGACAGGGGGGCACAACTTGTCTTTGGCCCTGCTGTCCCAACAAAATTGCCTGGTTCGAATCGCTGCCAAAGCCGCTGTCGGCCTGATCGATGGGATTGGCGACGATCGCATCCAACCCTTTTCTCTGCAACTTTTCCCAGGCGGGGGGCTCAATGTCCCCAGTTTGGGCGGCAAACCCGATGAGTCGCTGGTGCGGCTGTTTGAGACTGGCAAGATGGGCGGCAATATCGGGCACCGGCGCGAGGGGCAACTGTTCCGGCAGGGCAGCTTTAGGCAATTTTTGCGGGGCGCGATCGCGGGGCTTCACATCGGCCACCGCCGCCGCCATGATGATCCAATCCGCCTGGGGCAGTTGCGCCACCAAGGCTTGCTGCATTTCCGCTGCGCTGGTGACGGCAATTTTCTGTACCCCCGTCAGCCCCTGCCGATGAGCCGCCACCATTGGCCCATGCACCAGGGTCACCGTCGCGCCGCGATGGGCTGCTGCTTGCGCCAAAGCGACGCCCATTTTGCCCGTCGAGGGATTGCCGATAAATCGTACCGGGTCAAGATATTCCTGGGTGCTGCCCGCACTGATTAATACATGCTTGCCCGCTAAATCACGCTGGCCCTGGGTCAGCAATAGCGAGTCAATCACCGCCAAAATTTCCGAGGGTTCAGCCATGCGGCCCTGACCAACGCGATCGCACGCCAACCGTCCCGCTCCAGGGGTGATCGCGTGATAACGCGGATCGGTCAAGAGCTGCTGCCAGTTGCGCTGCACCGTCTGCTGCTGCCACATGTCGGTGTTCATCGCCGGTACCACCAACACCGGACAAGTCGATGCCAGCACCGTATTCGTCAGCAGATTGTCTGCCAAACCGTGGGCCAGCTTTCCCAGCGTATTCGCCGTCAACGGCGCAATCACCAGCAAATCCGCCGATTCCCCCAGGTCAATGTGTAGGGGCCGGGAGTGCGTCGCCGCCCAAAACTCGCGATCGGTATAGGCCGGATGACGGCACAGCGTGGCCAAAGATAACGGCGTGACAAATTTCTGCGCCCCAGCCGTCATCACCGGCACCACATTAATGCCCGCCTTGGCCAGACTCGAAGCAACTTCGCAGATTTTATAAGCGGCAATGCCGCCCCCCAGCCCCAAAATGACGCGGTGAGTCGTCGCCGCCGCTGCCGCCCCCATAAATTTGCGTCCTAGGTGAACGATTTACTCCTCATCAAACGGCTCATTATCAAGCAAATAGGTATAGTTCTTCACGAGTTCGGGCCGCTGAAAGGCCACCGCTCTGAGCAAATGCCAGTCTTTGAGGCCATCAAAGGCGCTGTCGTAGGCGTCTTGCTCCAGTCGTTTAGCAAGCTCGGCAACTGATTCGTGAGTCATCGCCGAGACCGACTCTTGAGAAACATCATTCAGTGTGCTCATGCTAACTCCCCTAGGGTTCTTCACCTTTGTCGATGGTATCGCAAACAAACCTAGCCATTTGGTCGCTCACGACTGCTCAGCCACCCAGGGTGAAGAGCAGTCCCTTCTCCTGAAACCGCTGCCGAGCTGCCAAAAATTATTTCAGCAACCTCACCGCTGTCTGCAACTACCTGCCAACGCCGGTTACTCTCATCTTAAAAGTTGGCCTGGGGATGCGATCGCCCCTGCGTCAAAACTTATCGAAGCGACAATTGGCCACCAGAATCCGCTAATGGCTCATGTCCCAACCGTACGATTCCTGGGCTCATGCCCCTGGTGGCCCGGTGATCGTCCATCCCATTGCGGTTGAAAACGGTGGACGGAAAGACTGGCAAACTTCAGCTTGCAGGCTTTTTCCTTTCGTAAGCTACTATTAGCGACAACAGCCTGCTCAATGATTTCCCCAACTTGCCCTGTGGACTCTTTGCCTCCTTCCCAGCGACAGTCGCGCCAGATTGTGTCCCCCGCCAAATCAAAAAAACGCGGCCCCATTTTGGGCACCGCTTGTTTACTGCTGACAGTGGCCTGGCTCATCTCCACAGAAAGCCCGCTGATTTTTGGGCGATCGCTGCACCAGCTGCCATTCGTTGGCAACGTGGACTCAGTGCCCCTTGCGATGGAAACGGGCGACCCCTACATTCGCGCCCTCATGCGCACCATTTCTGTTGCCGAATCACACACCGCCGACCCCTACCACACCCTGTATGGCGGACAGCGCATCAACGATCTAACCCAGCACCCCGACCTCTGTATTAAGATTGTGGCTGGCCCGAATACGGATGATTGCACCACCGCCGCTGGACGATACCAGTTTCTGAGCACCACCTGGCTCGAAAAGGCCCGACAGTACCATCCCGAGCCGCCTCAGTGGTATTCCTGGTGGGCCGACTATAACTTTGGCCCCACCTATCAAGATGCCGTGGTTTACCGCTGGTTAAGCGATTTTGATGCCTGGAATGCGGATATTCCCGACCTACTACGGCAGGGACAGGTCGAAGAGGTGTTCTATTTACTCTCTGGCACTTGGACCAGCCTGGGCTACGGTACCGAAGACAATGTCGTGACGCCCTACCTGCGAGAGATTTATCAGCAAATGCTGCAAGAAGAACTGGCCGCCGCTCAGTAAGTAGCCCGCTTGAAAATAAAATACTTACAAATATTTATAGGTTGAGTTTCGACTTTGTCCAGCTCTCGCAGCTAACAGATTGAGCGAAGCCGAAACCAGGTTCATCCTGAATATTTCCGCCGCTGATCCCTAGAAGTGCGGGCGGCGGCGGCGGGCCAAAGACCAACCGTCGTAATGGATAGCACTGCTTCCGAGCAGCACAGACAGAATGCCTGAAGTTCCCCGTAGTCAGGAACATTCAGGCATGAGGCGATCGCGCTTAGCTCCCGCCATCAACTAAGCCAGCAGCCCAACCGAAGTCAAGATCCAAGTCAGAATGCTGTTCACGATGGTCAGGGCAAAAGCACCCAAAATCGCGCTCATGATGCCCCACTTCAAGCGAAAACCATCTATCAGCATCGCGGCTAGACCAAACACCACAATACTGATGATGAGCGGAATCAGGCCAAGACTAATAATGGCTCCAAAGGTGCGCAACCCCTGCGGCAAAAAATGGTAGAGACCATTGAGTGCGCCGATGATCGCCCCCCCCAACAATGCTTTGGCAGGACTATCAACTTCTACGCCTGTGGGCAGCAAAGAAACTAACCATAAGCTAATGGCTAGCACCACCACCGTAATTAAAAAACTGATAATTAAACCGGACATTTCTGGTGAACTCCTTATCTTTACAGGTGAGTAACGCCGTCAAAAAGCTTTCGATAGAACCTGATTGCCAACAATGGGGCTTAAAGTTGGCAAAAACTACAGCACAGAGTCTATGCAATCAACAGGAGTCATAGACTTAACCTTAGAACGTTCTTTTTCAGCTATTCGTCTGGCGTAAGTTTGTACCTTTCAACATTACTTCATTTAGGTGCCCCGACTTGTTCAAGAAAATATAAAGCCCGAATGAAGGAATGAAAATCCAGCATTTTGGTCGGCTTTTGCGGTTGATTGATCAAATATAGGCTGAGCACAATCAACATCTGATGACGAAAAACCGGAACAGTGGTTGCCTTCAATAACTTTGCTTTATTTCCATGTGGGGCTGATATTCATAGCCTAGGTGCGCCATATCCAAATATTGACACTGCTTGAACAAAGGGATCATGGGCTCGTACCTAGGACAATTTTTCACCTCCAAAGAAGCCACGGCCCGCCAATCACCAAGTCCTCCTCCCCAATTCGGGAGTCGATTTGGAAGCTTATCCCCTGACACCCGGCCCGCCCTGATCCAGCTACCCAACACTGTTCACGAGATACTCGCCGCGAAGGAAAATATCAGCGATCGCCCCCACGATGCAAGCGTGCAAGTATTTAGTTTAATAAATCCGAAATTCTGTAAAAAGGTGGACATACACCTTCTGAGTATGACCACCTGCCCAGTCTTTAACTGACTCCAAAGCCCGAGTTATTTTTCCAAAATGATCAGGCTTAGTAACCTAATTTACTTTTCTACCTCAGGTACGATGTCTGGACGTTCTTTACCTTCCCAACCAGTGGGGCGTTTAGAGTTGTACCACGCAATTGAGCCAATGCTGACTGCCGCAATGAAGCCCACAATTCCTAAAATACTCACTATTGATAAATAAGAAGCATCAGCTGTCTCTACTTGCATTAGAGGCATATAAATAAGTGAGTGCATACGTTTTCCTTAACGGGCTAACACGAGAAGGTTATCGAAATATCTTGCCGCTTACATCCCTCCTAGTGTGGAATTGATTGCTCCATCAGGCGACAGAGTCAACAGAATAGTAGTGTCAGATTGACTGAGAAGTGATTCGATCTTGATCGCGTCTAAATCTTTCTGTCCGAACCCAAATCTTAGGAGAAACTTTAAAGCGGTGGCTTGCCCAGCAAAGGATACCGGAGCCTGTTTTCAATGGCGTGACAATTAGATTCTAGGGCGCGATTCTCAGCGCTCAGGTATACCACTAGCAATCCAGATACTTTGCAAACACTCTTTTATCTAGGCGCAATAGTGGAGTTTTGATATTTGGATTGACCTTATCGACTGCGGCGTTTGAATAGTTATAGCTGTGACGCGACGATCGCCATTCTTCTCGGCAATCAGTCTCATAAAAACAACGTAGCGGTGCGATTAGCCGTAGCGATCGCACCGCTGCAACCTCACTCCATTAATCAAAATCGGCATATTGAGGCGGACTGTTACCCGTACGGCTGGTGATTTGAGGATAGTCACCCTTGGGCGCTTTTTTGCGCACCTCTCTCACTTCGATCACGTGCCACCAGTTGTCACCAAAGTCAAAGGTGTAGCCAAAAATTTCACCTTTTTCGAGGTTGAGATCATTGAGGGTGGTCTGGGCGACGTCACCCGCATAGTCCAGGCTACTGACCGCTGCGAGTCCGTAACGCTGACAGTCTGGGTCGTCTGGCCCTGCCCCCCCGACTTGAAAGTCGTACATGTGCTCTTCTTCACGATCGAACGCCTCAAACAAAATCTGGTGCAGGTCTTGGAGCGACTGCTCTCCCTTGATGAGGACGATCCGCATGATCCGAGGATTCTTTTTGGCAAAACTTTCGGTAACGGGTCCCTCGACTAAATCAACTTCCAAAATGTAGAGGGCGTCGCCCGATCGCTGAATGACTGATTTTGGTTTTTGTGATTTGGGAAGTGCTGGAGCCGCCGCCTCTGTCGTACTGGGTGCATAGGGAATGATCCCCGCCGCTGCCAGTTGTTCCTGTACTTCGGGGGGAGCCGATCGCGCATCCAAAATCATGCCATTGACCGAAATCATCCACGCGAGGGGATTGTCGCCCAGCTTGCTGGGTAAGCACCAATCGGGGTCGAGTTGCCCCATATCCAGCATGTCGCGCACTTGCTTAGATTTGCCCTGGCCAGTGCTGCTGCCCACGCCAAACCAGGCATACAAATCGCTGGCGCTGATGTGCGGCGTTTGAGACGAGTCGAACAAAAAGTTCACCATGCCGATCGCGTGACTGAGGCCACAGGCCCAACTGCGATCGCGCCCACTTTTCAACGGTGAGGGGCGCTTGCGGCAAAGGGCTGCGGTGGCCTGGCGAATCAAAGTGGCATATTCGTCATGGAGGTGCTGCGCCGCAAACTCGTCGGTCATGGCGGTGATGCTGTCGAACTTAGCCTGCATCGCCTTGGGTACTTTTTCCGATGTGGTAGACTTTGCCATCTTGCCTCCTGCCAATGCGTCCGGTCAGCTGCGTGAGCCATGGGGGTTGATTGCCAACTTGCAGGCATTGTAGCGGAGCGATCACGATCGGCTGGTCGCAAGCCCTGCTATGGCCATTCACCAAGTGATGAGATTTGGCGGGGTGACCTGGCTATTGGGCGTCGTCGCAGACGGTTTCTGTACCGGCTAACCGGGGCAACGGCATGCCCGTCTCAGATTCACACTGGGCAACGACCGTCGTAGTGCCGTTAGCTACCTCAATCGCAAAAACGCCTGTCGCAAAGTTAGGGTTGCCTGGTGTATCTGGCGTGGCCGTCATGACGACCTGAGTGGGTTGCTGGTCGGCGATCGCGATTTGATAGCCCCCCTCATCGAGTCGAACCCCAACCCCCAGATCGGCCAAGGTGCTCGTGAATTGTCCATTTTCCAGATAGTAAGCCTGTTGGCTTCGGGCCAGTGCGCCTAAGTTGGTGCGGACTTGCGAGGTTGTTGCCGCTGACGGATTGGGAGACAGGGCGCGATCGCCCCCAGGGGATAACAGCAGGCCAAAGCAACCAGCAGTCAAGGTCGCCGACAGCAGGCTACCAGACAACATCATGAAGCGTCGGAAATACATCATCAGCCCTCACAGTTCCAACAAAGATATAGACCCACAATGCCCACATCCAGCCCGCAATCTTAAAGTTACTAACGGGTCAGTTGCGCTTGCAATTGTTCCTTTTCTTGCTTGAGTTGAGCGACTTCTGCTTGCAATTGCTCATGTTTGAGCGCCCGCTCGATCGCGGCTCCAGCGTGGATGTTGAATGCCAGCATAAAAAACTCATCGTCATCGGTAAAGCTGGTTTTGAAACAGGTTGGCACTGCCACATTGGCGGGCTCAGGAACCACCGAAATGGGCGAGATCCCAGAGCGGTATTTATTGAAGGCTTGCGTCACCGCAATCAGCTGCCCCGCCGTATCGAACACGGGCATACAAAGCAGGCTGTAGGTGCGATAGCGGCCCTGGCGATCCACTTGCTGAGCCAGTTGCGAATCGGGGCGATCGTACACATCACAAGGCAGATTCAAAATTGTCCCGGTTTCTGCCACTTGCCCCACGTAGCCCTGGCCCAGGGGCGATCGCATGCGGTGCGCGGTGCCATCTGGCAACCGCAGGTCAGTCCATAGATCGCCGCGATCGCGATCCCACAGCCAAATGGCGCTATGGTCCGCCTCCAGTAAATACTGCGCTTCTTGTTGGACTCGGCTTAAGGTGGCCGTCAGCGACGAACCACTGTAGTTCAGCGCTTGAGTCGCCTTGACCAGTAGGGTGGCCGATTTTTGGCGTTTGGCCGCTTGAAAAAAGGCCTGTGAGCTTTCTAAAATCAATCGAAAGACCCCGTGAAAGCCCGCAAAAGCGACCTCATCGGCTTGCGTAAACCCTTGCAAATCAATCCGGTGAATGAGGGGGACGCGGGGATCGGCATCGGGCAAACATTTATTCAACACCTCGATCACCGCTAACACCTCGCCGTAGGGGTCAAGCACGGGCAGCGCCATCAAGGTGTAAGTGCGGTAGCCGGTCTGGGCTTCCAACTTTTTGGCCGCCCCGGAGCGGACATCGTCATAAAAATCGAACGGGACGTTGATGCTGGCTTTGGTGTGCGCGACTTCGCCAGCAATGCCCTGGTGCCAGGGTAGGCGAATTTCCAGACCCACGGTCGAATGCTCCGTCTCGGTGACTGTCGACCACAGCTCTTGGCGATGGTGATCGACCAGGAAGACCGTGGTGCGATCGGCGTTGAGAATTTCCCCCACCTTCAGCGCAAAGGTGCTCAACATGTCTTGCAGAATCACGTCAAAGGTTTGGCTTTCAAGCATCGCCAGAGTTTGCGTGACCACCTGCAATTGCAACTCGACCTGATGAATCACCTCTTGGCAAGTATCGCGATTGAGCGGGGCCAGGAGGTCGGCAAAAGAATGTGTGGGTTCTTGCGATCGCTCCAACAGCGGCGAATTCAACTTGGCAATGACTTCAAAATCCAGCTCTGAGGCCAGCTGTGACCAATCAACGAAACACCCGTTAGTGACAACCATGTGCGATTTCCCGATTCCAAAACAGTGACATTTCAGGCATCCAGTCAAGCTTGCCCTGGAGCGATCGCCGAGCGCGCCCCCGGTAAGTACCGCCGTCGCCCCCACTGGCGCGATGGCCGAGCCCTCGTCTGGGGTCAGTGATGGGGGGCCACCCCGCAATGGAGCGCTCGGCTGGCCCAGTGGATCACCAACCTGACTGGGCCGTTCTCGACTGAAGAACTCCCGTGTTAATAGTTAGAGTCTGCCCAGTGGTTGGAAGGGGCGTGACATCGGGACACTGTTTTTTACAAGGTGGCGAGCATGACTGCTGTCTCGAAAGGAATTGCGCCCCAGGCGGATAGCGGGCTCCAGCGGGGTCGAATTTGAAACTGCTGCCAACCGTGCGAATGGGGCCGAGACCCGCTGAGAGGCATCGCCCAATCGGGGCTACCATGGGGCTATGCAGACAGGGCAAACGGATTTATGCGCAATCGCCACGTTTTGATTACCGGAGGCACGGGTGGCCTGGGCCGCGGCGTCACCGCAGTACTGCTCGCCCAGGGAGCCTCGGTCACCATTCCCTACGTCAATGCTCAGGGGGTGGACAACTTGCAAGCACAGCTGTCGGCTGATGAGCGATCGCGGGTGCGGTTTGTTTCGGCGGATCTCAGCGACGAGGCCTCGGTCATCTCGCTGATCCAGAGTCACGATCGCCTGGATGCCACGATTCATCTTGTGGGGGGCTTTGCCATGGGGGCAACGGCTGACTTCAGTTTTGCCGAGTGGCGACAACAGTTGGACTTGAACCTGAACACCACATTTTTGATCTGTAAGCACAGCTTGCAAAAAATGCTCTCGCAAGACTATGGCCGCATCGTCACAGTGGGGTCGCGAGGGGCTGTACAGCCCACCGGACAGTTAGCCGCCTACTGCGCCTCTAAGGCGGGCGTTGTCGCGTTAACCCAAGCGATCGCGGACGAAACGAAGGGCACGGGGGTCACCGCTAACGTCGTCTTACCCAGCGTGATCGACACCCCCGGCAATCGTCAGGCCATGGGTGCAGACCAAGCCCAGCAGTGGGTGACACCCGAGTCGCTGGGCCAGGTGATTGCCTTTTTAGTCTCCGATGCGGCCAAAGACATGCGGGGAGCAGCGGTGCCGGTATATGGCCAAGCTTGACACCGCAACAGTCTTTGCGAAACCAACTTTTCGGCGCTTTTTGGGGGTCATCGCTTTAATGTGGGTGACTTTGGGGGCGCTGCTGGCGATCGCCACCCTGAGCCAAAATGCTCCAACCACAACGACCGAGCCGCTCTTGACGCCCATCTTCTATCTCATTGTGTTTGGGGGCGGCAGTTTGTGGGTGCTCTGGCAATATCGCCGCCGCCAGGTCAATCTCCCACTGCTCCTCGGGCCATGGCCCGAGCGCCCCGATTGGCTGGCCTGGTTTGGGGTCTGGGTCATGTCATTTATGTTTTCTCTCGGCGCGTTTCAACTGTCGTTTGTGGCGTTGTCGTACTGGGCACCCGATTGGGTCGCCAGCACCTTAGCCGAGTCACTATTTTTGGGCGCAGAGGAAACGGCTATTCCCTGGCTATACAACCTGTTGATGGTGTTGCTGTTGGTCGTGGCCGCCCCGGTGTTGGAAGAGTTTTTGTTTCGGGGCTTTTTGCTACACCGCTGGGGCACCCGCTGGAATCCGCCGGTGGCAGTGCTGCTGACCTCCATCCTGTTCGGCATTTTGCACGGCAACGTGATTGGGCTCACCCTGTTTGGTCTGGTGATGGCGCTGCTGTATTTGCGCACCAACAGCTTAGGGGTGGCGATCGCCATTCATGCCCTCAATAACGCGATCGCGGCTAGTCTGGAAATCATCTCGCGCCTCACCGGCAACGCCGAACCCACCTCGCTAGAGGAATTCCGTTCCGGCGTCTGGTTTGGGGCAATTCTATTAGCCGTATCGATGCCTTTTCTAATCAAATTCATTCGCCGCAATTGGCCGACCAAAGACACCCCTTTGCCCTATTGGGTCAACCGCGATCGCACCTTGGCGCGATGACTCGGCAAACCTTGAAAATTAGACACCTAAAACCTTTGCCTAAATCACCATGCCATCGGGCAGGGTGGCATCTTTTAGCACCACCACAATCCCGCTGCGAATATAAAACCCATCCTGCTCACGCTCGGCTTCCTGCACATTGT
Source organism: Halomicronema sp. CCY15110 (assembly GCF_016888165.1). Classification (GTDB taxonomy): domain Bacteria; phylum Cyanobacteriota; class Cyanobacteriia; order Phormidesmidales; family Phormidesmidaceae; genus Halomicronema. The sequence continues at coordinate 32,903 of NZ_JACSWC010000312.1, forward strand.
CTTTATTCAAAATTTTGACATTGCACCCAATCCGAGCATTCTTATCAATGATGGCGTTGCTGATTTCGCTATTGGCTCCTATCCCCAGGGCAATTTGGGGGCGATCGCAGCGGCTATCTTGCTCAAAATCTGATTGATAATAATCGGCCCCCATCAGCAAACTATTGCGAATCAAGCAGCCTGATTCGATCCGGGTGCGGATGCCCAAAACGGAATGATGAATCTGGCAGCTTTTAAGAATACAGCCCTCACTAATCATCGACTCTGTCACGGTGCATTCCAGTTGCTTCGTCGGTGGCAAATACCGTGCTCGGGTGTAAATAGGGGCCGATTTATTGTAAAAACTAAAGTCAGGATTGGGCTGTTTTACCAAAGCCAAATTAGCGTCATAGAACGCTTTGATGGTGCCAATATCTTCCCAATAATCATTAAAAAGATATGCCTGCACCTTCATTTTATGAATCGCTTCAGGCAGGATCTCTTTACCAAAATCGGTATAGTCTGGGCGACGCTGCAATAAATCTAACAGCGCCCGGCGCTTAAAAACATAAATCCCCATCGACGCAATGTAGGGCATTTTCTGAGCAGCGGCGGCATCCATGCCTAAAGCCGTCGTGTCAACCTGCATGTGTTTAAGCGCCTCGCCCTCAGGCTTCTCGTAAAAATCGATAATGCGACCATGCGGATTGATTTTCATCAGGCCAAAACTAGAGGCCCGGGCTTCATCCATCGGCACCACAGACAAAGTAATGTCGGCCCCACTCTCGCGGTGCTGACGAACAAAGTCGCTATAATCCATCCGATACAGATGGTCTCCCGACAAGATCAAATAATCGTCCACATCATGGGACGCAAATCGCCCTAGATATTGTCGAACCGCATCCGCTGTGCCTTGAAACCAAGCCTGGCTTTCGGGAGTCTGCTGCGCGGCCAAAACCTCGACAAAACCTTGTTGAAAGCCAGAAAAAGCGTAAGAGCGCGAAATATGTTGGTTTAACGAAGCCGAATTAAACTGCGTCAGGATATAAATTTTGAGGATATTTGAATTGATGCAGTTGCTGATGGGAATATCAATTAGTCGATGCTTTCCGGCTAGTGGCACCGCTGGTTTTGCCCGAGTTTTGGTCAGGGGATAAAGGCGCGTACCAGCACCGCCGCCCAGAATAATGGAAATAACTCGATTCATTGACCTGACTATTTAACAGCTTTTGAAAAACAAGATATTTGACCTGACATCAAGGGCTTCCAAATCGTGACTTACGGATTGCGATCGCAAGCAAAATACCTGTTCCGAAATTATGGATAAATTGGCAAAATGTAAACTTTTCCTGGAAGTCTTACCTCAAGCCAGTACAGTATGCAAAATTAATTACATCATGCTATTGACAAGTTTTATCTGTGCTCACCTTCTCAAGAAAGTCGGATGCTGGCACGGGTCAATCGACATAACGCCACCTCTATCGAAATAGAGAGATGATGACTGGCCCACAGTGACAAGATGTAGTCTAAATCTTAGCTGATGGTTTCCATTCCCCCAGCGAAGTAACGCATTGTTTCGATTCCTGATTCCCGGAAAACGGTCATGGAGAATTTATTCTTAATCTCTACCTCTAGCTAGAAGTGAGGATAGACACTTTCGAGTAACGTTTTAGAAATAAACATTATTGCAGATTTCATTCGTGACTATGAGTAATCCTATTCCCTTGAAAGGACCGGAATTAGTAGATTGTGCAAAGGCCAATGCCGGTGAGGGTGTGGGTATTGCCGCTGAGCGATGTGGGTACGGTCAAGATGTTACAACCTTTCAAACAGCCCTGAAACAGGCTTGTGCTGATATTGGTGTAAATGTAGAAGCGATCGCTGACTTAATTACTCCCCAGCAGCGGGTTATGACTCAGGGCGGATTGTCCATCTCTCCAGACACTTCTTCTGACCTGTAGGATTGATCTATAGGGTTTGAAAGTTGCTAGCGCTCACAAATATTGTCAGACCATTAGACACTGATCTTTCACAATACCTGTCACAACAAAGAGGGCAATGACCGTCATCCTAATTAGCGGCATACTGGGCCTACTTTTGCTGTTTGCGTTTGTCAGCTATCTTTACCTTAGCGGTCATTTTTTGCCCCGATTAAACTATTCGATTAAAGGGTTGAGTCCGTCGGCGTCTCACTTTTTGGCTACCATCGCCAGTATGTCTGATTCGTTGATGACTCAAGGCACGGCAACGAATTTTTGGTCAGATATTGCGGCTATTCAGTCGGCTCGACTGACACTGATGGCCCAGGCTCAAACCAGCATTCAGTTCGAGACATTTACCATGACCCCGGGCCAACGCGCCGATGACTTTGCGACTGTACTCAAGTGCAAAGCGATGGCCGGCGTTGTCGTGGAGGTGTTAGCAGACAGCTATGGCGCTCATACATTGCCCGACAGCTATTGGCGATCGCTGAAACATGCGGGCGTCAAGGTTCGTTTTTTTAAGCCTTTTACCGCTAGAGCCCCGTTGGAATATTTGCGCCGCAATCATCGCAAATTGTTGATTGTGGATCAAACTGTGGCGATGATTGGCGGGGCTGGTATTGCCGACCGCTGGGACGGCAAAGATGCTAACGAGGGTGAAGTGCCCTGGTATGACTTTGAAGTCGAGTGGCGGGGCGAAATCGTTAGTTTGTTGACGGGCTTTTTTTGGCAACATTGGCTGGATGCGGGCGGCGAAGTCGACCTTTCACGCCACGACCTGTCGTCAGCTCCCGATACCCACACGACACCGGTGCTCATCACCCCCGGCGAAGCTCCTTCCATGGGTGATTCGCCCATTCGCAGCTTGTTTCAGCTCTGTATTGCGGCGGCCAAAGCTCGATTGTGGATTGCCAGCCCCTACCTATTGCCAGACGATGTCACTTGCCAAAAATTAGCCGCCATTCAACAGCAAGGGGTCGATGTGCGGATTCTGACCATGGGGTCTCGGGCGGATAAATATTTCGTGTATTGTGTGTCCCACGAGCGGTATCGCGCCCTACTCAACGCCGGCATCAAAATCCATGAGTATCAGCCCAGTATGATGCATGGCAAACTTGTGCTGATCGATGATTTGTGGGTGAGCTTGGGGAGTGCCAATCTTGATCCACGCAGCTTTTTCCACAACGATGAGCTAAATGTCTGCTCCAACGAGCCGACCTTGCTACAAGAAGTTGAAGCCTTTTTTGAAGCTGGTTTTGCCCGCAGTGAACGGGTGGAATTCCCTGCATGGCGGCAGCGATCGCTCAAACAGCGACTGATCGGTAAGGTGGGAAATCTACTGTATTGGCAACTCTGATTGCCAGCCCAGCGAGACCAGTCCTGGGGAATTTTTCAGAGCAGCACGTCTGCTAACCTGGCGACGGCCTGCTCCAAGTTGTCGTTCACAATTTGCAGATCGAACTCATCCGCTGCGTCGAGTTCCACGCGCGATCGCTCCAAGCGACGGGTGATGGCAGCTTCGTCATCCTGACCGCGATCGCGAATGCGACGTTCCAATTCTTCCGGCGACGGGGGCACGATGAAAATTTTGAAAGCTGCGGGAAAGGATTGGGCCACTTGCCGGGCTCCCTTCAACTCAATTTCGAGAATCACTTGATTACCGCGCTCGATCTGCACTGTCACGGGCTGGCGGGGCGTGCCGTAATAGTTACCGGCAAACTCGGCCCATTCCAAGAGTTCGCCCGCCGCAATCATCGCTTCAAATCGCTCGCGGGAGACAAAGTAGTAGTCTTTGCCGTGCTCCTCGCCTTCTCGCGGGGCGCGGGTCGTCGCTGAGGTCGAGAGATACAGGCCAGGATGTTCCTGCCGGAGGCGATGCAGTAAGGTGCCCTTGCCAACGCCGCTCGGCCCGGTCAGCACGACTAACCGCCCTGGTGTCGCCGGGGCGGCGATCGGTTCGTCTGAAGCCTCATTAGAGAAGAGCGCAGCATCGGGAGATAACGTTTGAGTCATGGGAGTTAAGGGAATCGCGGCAAATAAAAACTAAAGGGGTTTAAAAATAAGCCTGAGTTCCGGCTGATAGGCTCAGCCAACTCGGGAAAAAGCGTCAATGACAGCCCCAGGATTAACGCAGTGGATCGTGCCGTCAGAGACACTCATCCAGCATTCAGAAGTGAAAAAGTTGTTTGATATAGGATAACAGGCATCGCCACCTTGGCACGCCTAATTGGGTGCCTGATCAAACAGCACGGTGGTCATGTAACGCTCAGCCCAGGCATCGCCAAAGGCTTTCTCCAGCACTCGTCGCGTCTTATCGTTTTGCTGTTGTTGCGTGCAGTAGTGATTTTGCCCGGCGAGAATTTCGACCCGGCGCTCGGGCTGGGGAGCCGCCGCGATCGCCTGCTGACAGTGAATGGTGAGATAGCCTTGCACCTGCTGCAAAAACTGCTGCTCTTCTTCGGGGGTCGTTGGCCGCACAAATAGACACGCTTCGGAAAAAATGTCGCCCCACGTCGGAATTTCTCGCGGTTGACTAAACTCCGGCTGGGCCAACTGGGCTAAAGCATCGCGATAACTGGCCGACAGGGTGCGATCGCGACTCACGGGCGACAAATCCACGATCGCGGCACTGATTTGGCCGCGCCCCCCCACAATGTCGCAGCCAAACATGGGCAAATCATAGTCAGGGTTGGGAAACATCACGCAGTGCAAGATATCCAGCGTTTTCCCCACCCGCGCCAACTCTAGGTGCTGCTTACGAAACTGAGGCGCTTGATAGCAGGCATTTTCGATGACGAGCTTTTCGCCTTCTAATCGACCTTCGACGTAGCCCAAATCTTCCGGCAGGTGATAAGGCGATAGGGTGAGATGCTGCTGCCACACCGTTTCAATAATGTCCGCCAGTTGGCGAATCATCGGATGCTGCTGTTCGCGCAAAGAGGTGGATGGGGACGCGGTCATAAGCAAGTTGGATGAGGGAAACAACGGAGCCAGCAGTGAGCATCGACAACTACTAAGGCAGCAGTCTGAAGACACGCTCGAATAAGCAAGCATTGGGATTCTCAGCATATCAGTTTAGTTGGCTTCCGCTAAATCTGAGGCTTGGGAAGGCATCCCCAAATGGTGAGAGTTACATGTGCAATTCGCCAAGGTTCTGTCCTGAATCACTCGTGAGTGATGGGGAGATTTAAACTAGAGTTCTATGGCAATTACGTTGTGGTTACTGCGGTCTCTGTGCTTCCTCTGAATTCTCAAGTTTTGCCTGGACATAACCAGGAAACCTATCAACGGTTGCAGGCCGCCGTGCAGGCGATTCCCCCGCATCAGATTTGGTTGGCGACCTGCGACGATTTGCCTTTGCAGCGGCAGTTAGCCGCCACGTTGGCAGAAAGCTTACACCACCGCCGCCAGATGGCCGCCCCCCAGCGACTGTTCGATATTGAGCAGCCGAACCTGGTACAGCAAATTCAAGGCTGGCTACCCTTGACGCTGGCTGATCGCCCGCCGGTGCTTCAGGTGCTGGGCATTGAACAACTCACGCACTGTGGGCCAGACACGCAGTATCAATTTTTGCGATCGCTGCATCAGCTCTGGCCCATCTGGCAGCAGTTAGACGTCAGCCTGTTATTGTGGCTGCCCCGGCCCTGGCTGAAGCAAATTCGGCGGGAGGTGCCACATCTGGGGCGCAGCGTGTTTGAGTTTATCGGGGAACCGACCCCCATTTCGACGATCGCCCATCAGCCCCACTTTCAGGTCGCTTTTTCCGCCGTACGTGATTGGCAATTTTGGTCACCGCCCGCTGCCGAAGAGCTGGCTGATGCTCCCGCGCCCACCGAGGCTTCGCTAGAGACACCGTCCGTCCCGATCAATGAGCCCCCAGAGGCAACATCGCCTGAAGACGCCGCCGCAGACGCGCCCTTGCCCACCGTCTCAGCCTCTTTGTGGCATCAGCTCCAGGATGATTTGACTGACTTTGAATCATCCCCCCGCCCACCCAGACCGTCCCTTGGGGAAGATGCGACATCAACCACCGATACCGCCGCCGCTCCGGCTGCCGCCCCCGAGTCTTCCCCCGCCGCCACCACGTTGGACCAGCCCGCTGAGACGGCAGAGCGATCGCCCCAAACGATAGCCAAAGTGCCCGTACCCACCGAGACAGAAGCGGCAGGGTTCCAGTCGGTACCGTCAGCGTTCGTGCCGCCGCCAGGCGATCGTTCGCCGTCTGCTGATTGGGCGATCGCGCTCGAACTACGCGATCGTGTACAGACGGGTGACCACAGCACGACCACTTTAGAGAGGGCCCTTCAGGCTTACGAGTCGCTACAGCCAGAGCACCCCGCGACGCCCCAACGCACCGAAGCCTTGAACGATTTAGGCAGCCTTTACTGGTTATGGGCGCAGCAGGCAACCACCGGGGAGGTCTATTGTCAACGGCTGACCCACAGTTGCGAACTCTATGAAGCGGCTCTGGTGCACATTAGCCCGCACACTGCGCCAGGTGTATTGAATCGGTTGCATAGTAATCTCGGCAGCGTGTATAGCTTGCTGGCCGTTCATCAACAGCCAGGGCAATATCTGGGAAAGGCCGTGCGGGCCTTTCATCGGGCGCTGCAATATGCCCCCGTCGAGTCCATGCCCGAAGAATATGTGACGTTGCAAACCCATTTGGGCACCGCCTACTGGAGTTTGGCTCAGCAGACCCAAGAGTCCACCCATTTGCACCGGGCGATCGCGGCGTATCAAGAGGCGCTACAACACTCGCAACCACAGCCCGCCCCACAGCTCTATGCGCAATTGCAAAACAACTTAGGGATTGCTCTTTGGAGCTTGGCTCGCCATGAGCGGCCCGTGTTTTTGTTGGAGCAGGCAATCGGGGCATACCGCACCGCCCTGGCTTATCGCACGGTGGCAGCCGACCCCGCCGGGTATGCGGCCACTCAGAACAATCTCGGTACCGCTTATTGGGATTTAGGGGGGCACTGCGAAGCACAATCCACGGCCCAGCAACAAGCTTGGCGACAGGCGATTCTTGCCTACGAAGCGGCGATCGCGGCCACCGAACCGCTGGCGGAGTCACCCCTCAGTTTTGATGTGTGGGCCGCGCACCACAGTGTCGGCGTGGTTTATGACCAGTTAGCGATCGCCCTAGCGCCTAACATCACTGCGCAAGCGCCACTCTTGACTCAAGCCACCCACCACTACGTCGCCGCCCTGACGGGCTGGCAGTCGCTGGCCTCAGCCTCGGCAGAAACCGCCTTGCAGGCCTTGGTGCGCAATTTGCAGCTGCAGGCCAGGTTTCTGGGCATTGAGCAACAACAGCGATCGCTGAGCCAGATTCCCGCCGACTGGCTACCGGAGATTTGGCGCAAGCTCTAAAGCGATCGCCGCCAGCCCTGTCCTGAGATTGAGGCATCAGTGGCGCAAGCTGAAGCTGAATCACGATGCCTCCGCCATCAGCTAGTCAGGCTGCATTCGGTGCAACGCTCTCAGGCGATGAACTTGAGGTTAGGCCAGCACTTCAATTCTTGCCTTTGGTCACCTTTATTCGATATTTTCCTCTGTGGCATGTAGTACATAAACAACATCTACTTGAGGCTCCGCGTGTTAGAACACATTACTTTGCCTGATAACGTCCTGCCGCCTGTGGCACCTTATTCTCACGCCGTCCGAGCGGGGGATTTTTTGTTCGTGACGGGGCAACTCCCTGAAGACCCGCAATCTGGGGCAGTCCAAAAAATCGCGATCGCGGATCAAACTCGCCAAGTGATGGAAAACTTGAAGCGAGTACTGACCCACGCCGAAACTGGGTTTGACCGAGTGGTCATGGCTCGCGTGTTTGTCACCGACTTTCGGTATTACGACACGGTGAATGAGATCTACGCCAGCTACTTTGGCGCGGCGCGGTTGCCAAGTCGTACGACCGTTGGCGTAACCGCCCTCGCCGGATATGGAGACGTTGAAATTGATTTGATCGTCTATTGTGGCGACTAAGAGTGGCGACTAAGATCAGCACCGCTAGGTAGTGGTCAGCGGGCCAAGCAAAAATGCTGCCTCCGGCTGGAAGCAGCATTCAAAATGCGGGGCGATCGCCCGCGATCGCCCCCAACTGACTCCTTTTAGTTGTCAGTCAACTGAGTCAGCAGCTTGCTTGATCGCTCCACAAACGATTTCATGCCATTGGCGTCAAACCCCTTTTGCGCCATGAGTGCTAGGTCATAGACATGCTGACAAATTAGATCAGCCATGCCGCCAGCAGGAGAACTGCTGCCATCCGGTTGGACGATCGCGCCTTGCTTCAGCTTCGACAGATTCTTGATCAGCGGATGCGCCGTATTAACCAGCAGCACATGCTCCTCGGGAAACTCAGCGTTGGTTTGCTGCATCATCGCCATCATTTCCTGCATCCGCCGAGTTTGTTCGGGCAGTAGCACCATGGCTGGCGGCGTGTCGGGGGTTTCCGTTTTCAGCGCTTGCGTACGCACATCTAACTTGGGCAGATTTAGAGCGGTTTCAAACAGGCTCTTGATTTCCTCGTCGCGGGTCTGATTGGTCGTCGGATCAACAATTTCGCTCTCTTGATCCTTATCAAACAGCGCATCATCTAACTCGGCATCCACCCGCGAGAACTTCACATCACTGTATTGCTGCTCCAGGTAGGTGACAAAATGCTGGTCAATAAACGTATCGAGGAACAGCACTTCCAATCCTTGGGACTGATGCAGCGCAATGTAAGTCGCTTGCGAAGCCTCGTCCGTGGCATAAAACACCCGATTTTCGTGCTGCGCTTGGTTGCGCTCCAGGTAGTCCTTGAGGTTGGTGTAGTAGCAACCGTTCGCATCGGTCGGTACCTGGTTGTCGCCATCAACCTCAGACCAAGCATCTCCCGCATCGGTTTGGACTTCCACCTTGGCGGCCTCTTCACCCGCATCTTCTCCCAGTTTGGCGGTGGTGCGGAAGATGATGAAATCTTCGACCTGCTGCTTGAACTTGTCATCGTTCATCGCCCCGAATTTGATGAAGGTGCCCAGGTCTTGCCAGGACGAAATATACTTCGCCAAGTCAGTGCGATAGAGCCCTTTCAAGCTATCGCCGACTTTGCGAGCAATGTATTCGGAGATTTTGCGGACGGTGCGATCGTTTTGCAAAAAGCTCCGCGACACGTTGAGGGGAATGTCCGGGCTATCGATCACCCCCCGCAGCGGCATCAGAAACCGGGGAATCACTTCTTCGCAGTTGTCGCTGACAAATACTTGATTGCAGAACAGCTTGATGTTGCTCTTAGTGACGTCAATGTCGGGCTTCAGCTTGGGGAAATACAGAATCCCGTTGACATCAAAGGGATAGTCCGTCTTCAGGTGAACCCACAGCAGCGGCTCCTCTTGAAAGGGATAGAGGTAACGGTAAAACTCCAGATATTCCTCATCGCTGAGGCTATTGAGAGACTCCTTCCAGGGAGCCTCGTGCTTATTGATCACCTCATCATCAAGTTTGATGGGGACGGGCAAAAAGTCGCAGTATGTCTTGACCAACTGGCGAATGCGCGTTGGCTCCAGATATTCCTGCTCGTCTTCTAGCAGATGCAGGGTGACGGTGGTGCCGATGGTAGAGCGCTCCGAGGGGGATAACTCAAACTCCGTCGTGCCATCGCAACGCCAATGCACGGCTTCGGCCCCGTCCTGATAGGAGAGCGTGTCAATCTCGACTTCACTCGACACCATGAACGAAGAATAGAAACCCAAGCCAAAGTGACCAATGATGTTGGCATCACCGCTTTCTTTGTACTTGCTAACAAATTCTTCGGCGCTGGAGAATGCCACTTGGTTAATGTATTTTTTAACCTCTTCGGCAGTCATCCCGAGTCCCGTATCGGAAATGCTCAGGGTTTTGGCGTCCTTATCCACCTGGATGGAAATCTCCGGTTCGCCGGCCTCACCGGCATATTGGCCCGATCGCGACAACAGAGACAGCTTTTGAATCGCATCAACGCCGTTAGAAATCAGTTCCCGCAAGAAGATTTCATGGTCAGAATAAAGCCACTTCTTGATGATGGGGAAAATATTCTCAGTATGGATACTGATATTGCCTTTTTCCAGAATCGTCGCCATAGTCGGTGACCCACGCTATTTCTACACTGCTTATTGGGCTTGATTCTCGGCGGCGATCGCCCCTTTCATCAAGGGCAAAACTGCTCCTGAACCGGTACGGGTTTCCGAATGGGAACAGGGAGAGGGGGGGTTGGGTGCCGGGGTAGGGGCGAGGCATGCTCGATGT
>NZ_JACSWC010000313.1 GCF_016888165.1 Halomicronema sp. CCY15110
GGTTTCGACTCCGCTCAACCCTCAACCTCTGACCTGGACAGTAATATCGCTGATTGAGCGGAGTCGAAATCAGCCACCTGGTTACCGTTCAACTAGGCCCAGCCACTTAACAATCACAAAAAAAGTCGATAACAAGTTTGTTATCGACTGATGATCAAGATCTGACCTTTCTAAAAAGTCAACGATTAAAGACAATCGTAAAAATATTAAAGTGATTTCAAAAGCATTGATTTCAAAGACGTTCCCGCAATGGCTCGATCAACGCGACTCTAAGAGCCAGCCGATACTGCCGCCGGTTGTTCAGCTTGGGAATTAACCGACATTTGCTGCTCCCAGGGGGCACTTTCCTCCGGATCCACAACTAAGCGGGCGCAAGAAATGGTGTCCGACAAAATGGCACTAGCCATCATGCCAGTATGAATCTCTAACTGAGCTTGGGGCAACGCCTCAAACATCAACCGCTGCCCGGGAAAGACAACACGCTCAAAATACCAGTCACGGATATTAGTAATTCGAACAATTTGCATTTTGCTAGTAACATTCACGTAGCAGCAAAGAATCGTCTCGGATTGGTCAGTGGGAATGTGATCGATGATCTGAGCCATGGGTTTTCAAAAAAAGGTAAAAATTAATAGCTAAATGCAAGTTAACACTTTCAAGGTAAATTTGGCTGTAAACGCGACTACCAACGATCCCCAAGCAATTAAAAATTGCCACAAACCACAACATTCCTGGGGTCAATTGGTATCGCAGACTGCTTTTTAGAAACCTGCCATCCTGACTTCAGCCCCCCGCATCCCCCTTGGGCTGGGGATCAAGGTAGTTCAGCCAACTGCGCCACCGTTAGATAAACTTTCTTTGCGAAGATGTTGCGAACGATGCGGTCATGATTGGCGCAGAAGATGGCTAGCCTTTGATCTTGAATAATCGTGATCGCGCGAATAGCTAAAAGCCTGCATTTAATTTCGTATTCAAAAATACGAAATAGCGTTTGGAAATGTCTTGCTAGAACTTTCTGATTTTCAACTTTCAAACCCTTGAGAGTGATAGATTCAACTCTCCGCAAAATAAGTAGCTAAACATACTTGGAGTACGCCGATCCGCTTTATTTTGGCCTAGCAGGGCGGCTAGACAATGGACTACAAGGTGGTGCTGGCAGGGAAATGCCCACCAGCCTTAAACATAAGATAGAGGCGCATCACTATCCATTAGAGATTCCTTCAAAATCATCATCCCGACTCAACCATGTCGATGTCGTTGATGAGCAGCAAGGAATATTTCATCCAGTGAGATTGCGGACAAGCCATTAGCTGGAACACTCTAAGGCCGATTTTCGGGTAAATCGAAACATTCCATGGACGGTGAGGCCAGGTTGTTGATGGCTTGATACGCCCACTCCCAGGGATACACATCAGAAAATGCGGAAGGAAACTGGCCCGGTGGGCAGACCAGCGGCTCTCCTTCGGCGATCGCGGCTGGAGCCTCAGCATCTCCGTCAGGAGCAGTCATCGCCGGGACAGGGGCGACGGCGGGCGACGGCAAATCGATCAGGCTGCTTTCCGCCGCCAGTGGGGCGGTTTCCGCTTTGGCGACGGTGCCCGCCAGCAATCCGGCGGTACACAAAGCCATGGCGGTCATGAGGAATTTGGCTTGCATGGTGATTCGAAATAAAAATGAGTGACCAACTCTTTTAGGGTAACGCCCTTGCCTGGGCGTGGGCAGACGCTGCCGCAGTGGGATCGAAGAGTTGCAAATGGCCTCGGTCTACCACCCCGAGAAGGCGTAGGGCTGAGTCAAAAATACTGACGTTGGCCACATATCCCGGAGCGAGTTGGCCATACTGGTCGGCCACGTGGATGGCCTGGGCCGGATACCCGCTGGCCATGCGCAACGCTTCTGGCAGGGGAATGCCGACGTGGTGGACGCAGTTGGCGATCGCCGCAATCATCGTGAGGGCCGACCCGCCCAGCGTGCCCTCAGCGGAGACGCATTTGCCGTCGCGGTAATAGACCCGCTGGCCGCCAATGATGAACGAGTCCATGTCAGTACCCGCTGGTGGGGTGGCATCTGTAACGAGCAACAGGCGATCGCCCTTCAACTTGTGGGCTAGCGCCAGGGAGGTGAAATGGACATGGTGACCATCGGCAATGATGCCCGCGTAAATATCAGACTGATCGAGCACTGCCCCCACCATGCCCGGCTGCCGACTTTGCCACGGCGACATCGCGTTAAACAAGTGCGTGGCCATGGTCACCCCCTGGCTAAACCCCTCGACAGCTTGACCATAGTTGGCATTGGTATGCCCCGCAGACACGACGATGCCCGCCTGGGTGAGTGGGGCCATATCGGCGGCGGTCGCCATTTCTGGGGCGAGGGTCACAAGGCGCACGGTCTCTGGCCCGGCTTCCGCGATCGCGGCAATCATCTCGGCATCCGGCGATCGCACATACCTCCCATTGTGAATGCCCTTGCGCTTGGGATTCAGGTACGGCCCTTCTAGGTGGAGTCCTAAGACCGAGTGGGGATGGTTTTGACGATACGCCTGCACCACAGTCATCGCCGCCTGCATGTCCGCATCCGACGTCGTGATCAGCGTGGGCAAAAAGCTCGTCGTGCCGCTGCGCAGATTCGTTTGATGCATGATGTCCAACGTTGCCGCCGCGATCGCGTCATTGAACATAACGCCGCCACAGCCGTTGAGCTGGAGGTCAATAAAGCCGGGCGCAATGGAGGCTCCCCCCAGATCCACCCGTTCGCAGTCAGCGGGTAGGTCAGCCGCTGTCGTCAAGCCTTGAATGCGATCGCACTCGATCAGCAGAGCAAAACCTTCCAGCCCCTCTAACCCGGTGTAAATCCTACAGTTTGTCAGCGCCAACATCGCCGTTCCCTCCCCCCAAACCATCGCTTCCATCTTGCCAGGAAAGGGATCTCGCTTCCGGTTTGCCCTGGTTCATTTCGAGCCCCAATCAGGTGGCAAATGGCGGGATTCATCGCCGCCCTAAAATCAGCCCAGGTCAATAGCTCGTGACAACTTCATGCCAGAATGGCGGTTGTCTGCAAATCCACAACCTCTTCAGGAGACCCTATGGCTATCTCGCGGATTGGTGCGCTGTTGGTTATCGGTGCCGGATTGTTGGGGGCGATCGCTCCCGCCTGGGCGCAGTCACCGGGGCTGTATTATGCCTGGCGCAGCGTCGAGAGTGACCTGACAACCTGCCTTGACCGCTCCACCGCCGCGCTCACCAACGGAGGGCTGACCGATATTCAAGTGGAAGGCAATAGCGTGGCTGGCACGACTGAAAACTCTACTGCTGTCTTTGTCTGTTTAGAAAATTCTGAACCGACAATGGTCATGATTATGGTGTCGAGCATGGATGATGACGCGGCATTCGAGCTGAGGGAAACGCTCAAAGCCAGTTTTTAATATTGGGGCGATGGGGCTCTCTAAGTAGCTGAGCTTATTTAAACGGTAACCAGGTGGCTGATTTCGACTCCGCTCAATCAGCGATATTGCTGGCCAGGTCAGAGGTTGAGGGTTGAGCGGAGTCGTTCGCAAAGCGTCTCCGTGAGGAGAAAACCCGTCTGCGAAATAATTGCGTCTACCTACTGACTGCTCCCGCTTCCGCCAACGGGATGCCCTCGCCCTCAAAGCGCCGCTGCATGTGCCACTGATGAGTCTCTTCAACAAAGGTGGCGATGATGGGGCTGAAATGGCGCTGAAAATTTGCCTGCACTAGAGCCCCGCCAATCCTGTAGAGGTTTCGCAGAAAGCTGGTGTTGCCTGACTTTCAGCTTTCTGGATGCCTTGGCGATCGCGCTTTTGGGGCAGTTCCAGCTCTGTAGAGCACCGATTAGCTCGGCTTCCAGCCTGCCGCCCTGGCCCATCGGTGCGAAGACGCTACCTGGATAGCCTAGCCCAGCCGTCTCGAAGGGCAGCGATCGCGAGACTTTGGGGGACTCCAAAGAGTCGGTGCTAATAACTTTCGAACCGAATCCATGCGGTATCAGGGCCCCTTGACTCAGAATAGGGGTAGGGCAGATTGGAAAGTTACGCGGCAAATAGACGGTCATCTACCACTTCCCTATTCGCTTACTGTGGCTGTCACTATGACCTCTCAGGATTTTTACGCGACTTTACCGGCAGTCGATGATTTGTGGGCACTCGCCGATCCGGCGGCCTATGTCTCGGTGCCCGATGACTGGTACGTGCTGGTGACGGATGTCTGTGGCTCCACAGCAGCGGTACAAGCCGGGCGCTATAAAGACGTCAACATGTTGGGGGCCAGCTCGATCATGGCGGTGCTCAATGCTCTGCCGGGGGCAGAAATCCCCTTTATCTTTGGCGGCGATGGCGCTTCGATGGTGGTGCCGCCGTGGCATTTTGCCGCTGCCCGTCAGGCTTTGTTGGGAGTGCGCCAATTAGCCACCACCGCTTACGGTCTCGATCTCCGGGTGGGAGCGGTCCCCGTCGCCGTGGTCAATCGGCATCATCCGCTCAAGATCGCCAAATTTCGCCAGTCGGCGCAATATTGTCAAGCCAGCTTCATGGGCGGCGGGATGACCTTTGCGACGGAGTTAATCAAGCAAGATGCGCTCTATCGATTGGAGCCTGCGGAAAGGTGCCCTGAGGCTAACCTGACCGGGCTGGAATGCCGTTGGCAAGAAGTCCCCAGTCCTCATGATCACACCCTTAGTTTGATTGTGACGGCGTTAGACAGTGCCCCGACCCGTGGGCCTCACATCTACCAAGAAGTGGTGCAGACCATTGGCCAGATTTTTGGTGAACCGGAGGCGTATCATCCGGTATCCATCGCAGGGTTGCGACTTGCGTTGAGTCCTCGCCAATTGGGGGCGGAGGTGCAGTTGCGATCGCCCACAGCATCGCGGTGGGCGCGGTGGCAATATCACCTGCGCGTCTGGGCGGAAAATCTGCTGGGCACGGTGTTTATGAGACTCGGGCTGACGGTAGGTGGCGTCGATTGGGGCGAGTACAAACCGGCCATTCGAGCTGCCACGGATTTTCAAAAACTGGACGATGTGTTGCGCATGGTGATTGCGGGAACGTCGGCGCAGACTCAGCAACTGGTGCGGTATTTGGAGCAGCGATCGCAAAGCGGACACCTGGCCTATGGCCTGCATGTCAGCGATCGCGCGGTGCTCACCTGCCTGATTTTGAATCGGCAAAATTGCCACTTTCACCTGATTGACGGGGCGGGGGGCGGCTATACCCTGGCCGCCAAAGACCTGAAAACCCAGCTACAGGCGAAGGCGCAAAACTGGCGCACCTACTCGCACCTGGCGAGCTATCGGCGATCGCGATCGCCCGCCCAGAAGCCCCAAGAACCCGCGTAGTCAGTCAGCGGCCCAAGCGCCTACCAAGTCAGCTGTTGGCTAGCTTGGATGAGTTTGGGATGCACCCACCAAAACCCCATCACAAATAGCAGAATGCCCAAATACGCGGGTTTCACAAATTCCAGTAGCTTCAGCTCTTGTCGTCCCTGCAAAATGGCGAGAAAGGGCACCACTGACGTGCGCTCTTTCACCTTGAGAAAGGCGTCGCCATACTTTACTTGCCAGCGGCGATCGCCATGCCACACCCCAAAGAGATGATGCACAATCAGGCCAGCGGAGGTGACGAGCATAAAAGTGGTGCCCAGCCACAGCGTATGGGCGATGCACCAGAGCACCTGACCGACCATCTGGGGATGCCGAGTGATGCGAATGATGCCCGTTTCGTACAGATGAATTTCGGGCTTTTGGACAGCAGCAATTTCCAGCAGGTTAAAGGTGGCGGGATATAGAAAGATAAAAGAGATTGCCGAGGCGATCCACACCCCTTCAAACATGCCGGGGACGCCCTGCACATTCCACAGTTGCGCCCCGTCGTAGCGATGAATGATGAAGTAAATGATCAGCACGCTGGCAAAGGGAATGCTCACCAGGGCAAACAAGACGCGATAAGCGCGGGCACCGATGAGTTTTTCGCCACGGGGACGAAGGGCGGCGAGGCCACTGTGGGCGATCGCAAACCCGACCAATAACCCCACCATGATGAAGTGACTGGGGGTTAACCAAGACAATGCTGCCATCGTGCCAAATCCATGCTTGCTGGGTGAACAATTGCCTGCGGTACACCGTTCATCGCGATTCACTGACGAACAGCCGACCGTATAGCTTTTCTATCGTTAGCGGGTGCTTGTACTGATCCCCCTCAATCCCCCTAAAGCCCTTCGGGCATAGCTGCTCTAGGAAAAGGGCATTCACATAATTCAGTCGCCAAGCCCTCATCCCCCAGCCTCTTCTCCCAAATTTGGGAGAAGGGGAGCCGGAGAAAGTCCCTCTCCCAGTTTTGGGAGAGGGATTTAGGGAGAGGGCCGACAGATGCCTATGCAAGTATGTCGTTACCCTTTCAAGGGAGCGGTGACAGCGGGGGATCGAAAACCTGCTACACCCATTCATCGTAAAGCTTAGAAGAATAGTAAAGCGAGTAAAATCGCCGCGATCGCGCCAATGGTCGTATTCGCGATGTTGACCAGTTCATTCGTAAGCCAGGGCAATTGCTCTTGCAGCGTCGCGCCAATCACGCTCTCCGCATTGGTCGCGATAAAGGCCGCGATCAAGCACAGCAGCGCCCCCATCGGGGAAATTAAGCCCGTCGCCAACCCCACCGCCGCCATCACCGCTGAGCCCACGATGCCAGCCAGCGTCCCTTCCAGGCTGACTGCCCCCTCGGTGCCCGCAGGGACAGGCCGCAGGGTGGTAATCAAAAACGTGCGCTGGCCGTAGGCTTTGCCGACTTCGCTGGCGGTCGTGTCCGACAGTTTGGTGGCAAAACTGGCCACGTAGCCCAAGCTAAACAGCCCGATCCACACCGCATCTAGCCCACCCCACCAACCCTGTTGAGTCACCAAAACGCCTACGGCACACACCGTCGCGGTGAGGGCAGAGCCCCAGACATTTTCTGGCCCGCGCACGCCGGAGCGCTTTTCGGCAATGCCCGCCGCTTCCTTTTCCGCCATGCCGATGCGGGTGACCGCCGTGCCCACCAAAAAGTACACCATCACCACGGTGTACCCTTGCCAGCCCAAACAGCCCCACACCAAGACCCCCAACACCCAAGCGTGCAGATAACCCGCTGGGGTCAGCAGCTTTTTGGGGAGGAGCCAGGCGATCGCCAGCAGTCCCGAGTTGAGGGCGATCGCAACAATCCACGGCAGGGCAGCAGGGGGCATGGCAACGGTTCCTGAAAAATGGACGGGGGCATGTTTCCAGCATGGAGCGATCGCCCAAGCTCGTCAATCTTCCAGCTACACTCGGCATTTTCCAGTATTCAGCTGCCATTGGGCTAGTGCAATCGATTGCGGCATTGCCCAGGCAGCGCTGGAGCACAATTTAATTGGGCCTCATCCCACCACGCTATCGAGCCCAAAAATCGTTGGCCCAAAAAACGGAGAGAGCCAGCCAATTCTTCGGCGAACCTACCAAAGTGACTGGCTCCGGTTGATTTTTGGAAGCAGTCGCCTGCCTCTCTGAAAACAGGTCTGGACTCCCCTATGTACGCTCGATGCAATCCCTTGCACCAATTCTGACCGTGGGGAGTGCTGGGCGCGGCAACGCACACCACCCGAAAACCGAGATTATTGTTGCGGTCGCCGGGGGATTTGTAGTTGCGAACCGCCGAGCGGCAATGGCGCGGATTGTTGTTCCACGAGCCGCCCCGGCTGCTAATTGCCTGTTCTCAACGTCAAGTCTCAGCGAGTGAGAATTTTGACGCCCAATCAGCATAGATCATCAGGAGTTACGCATGGGCGATAGTTGAACATGCTGCGAGATCCCCCCGGTTATCGCCACCCCCCTTATTAAGGGGGGCAAGGGGGGATCTATACCCCATCGATAGAGGTTGTCATGTTGAATGGCTTTAGTCTTATAAACCATCGCGAGGCCCCACTGCCAAAATCGCAAAAAAATTTGAGGCGCTGCGCGCCAGGGGAGAAGAGAGTAAAAGATGAAGAAGTGTAAAGAGTAAGAGGGCAAGAGCGCAAAGGGGAATCAGGGCGCGGCAACGCACACCACCCGAAAACCGAGATTATTGTTGCGGTCGCCGGGGGCATTATGGTTGCGAACCGCCGAGCGGCAATCGCGCGGATCGTAGTTCCACGAGCCGCCCCGGCAGACCCGGCGATCTTGACTGCTGCCCTCCATCCAGGCCGTGCCGTCCGTCGGCGCACTGTCATAGTTGCCATGCCACACATCCTGGCACCATTCCCAGACGTTGCCATGCATGTCGCACAAGCCAAATCGATTTGCCGGAAACATGCCTACGGGGGTGGTTTTTTCTCTGAACTCACCGTATGGCCCTTCCCCATAATTGCCAGGGTAGGTCGTGTCCCCAATTTTCCAATCTTGCCCCCGATAATTTGCTAGCGAGGTTGTGATCGTCTCGCCGAAATGAAAGGGCGTAGTGGTGCCGGCCCGACAGGCATATTCCCATTCGGCTTCCGTGGGTAGCCGATAGGTGCGGTTCGTGTAGGCAGATAGGCGCTGGCAAAATTCCACCGCCTCTTCCCAAGACACCTGCTCCACTGGCTGCTGGTCATTCCCTTTGAATTTAGAGGGATTGGCACTAAGACGGCGATTGACTCGCGGTAAGGCCGCCACCTGCCGCCACTGCACCTGCGTCACCGCATACTTCCCCATAAAAAACGGCGACACCGTCACCTCGTGCGGCGGCCCTTCATCATCTCGACCTTCCTCCTCCGGCGTTCCCATCACAAACTGCCCACCCGGTATCGCCATCATCTCCAGCGGTATTCCTTTCCCCAGATCTTCGACAAAAAATCGCGCTTGATGCCACTCCTGTTGGATTTCCTCACCCTTCGCATTCACCGTCACCACTTCAAATGCCGCCAACGGTATCACCCGCTCAATGCCACAGTCCATAAACCGCCGGAGTAAAACCTCTGACTCCCAATCTGATTCCCGCTGTGGATAATGCCCCGGAAACCAAGACGGTTCAATTCTTTTAGTTTGGGGTGTCGTCTCCCACCCTACAGCCATCCCAAATCGCCTACGCTTGCCATGCCCACTGCCCAAAGTCGCTTCCCAGATTCCTGCCTGTACGCCAAAGCCATATCGCCCCCCCGAGTAATGCACCCACAGCGACTCAACTTGAGCTAAGCAGTGGCAAGGCGTATTGTCCTTAAGGGGATTGTCTAGCCCTGTTTGCTGCTGCTCCTGATGTTTTTTTGCTCTTGCTAACAGCGATCTTGTCTCTGCATCTGCTGCTTGCCAATCCTTAAACTCTAAAAGCTCCTGGAGTTCATGAAACTCCGAGGCAACATGAGCTTTTACAACCCGAATGCTTCTAAGCAACTCACCTTTGCCACCCAATGTCCAACCTTCAGAACTCAATTCCTCCGGAGTCCTTGTTCTTTGCAATTCGTCGTCAGTAGGCAATCTGAAGTAATAGTGCTCGATGGGGTCTTCTGTCGGATCTGGATCAATCTTCACAGCGTATTTAGCAAACTCTTTGCGATCGCTTTCCGAAATCTCTTCAAAAAAGTCACTGACATACCGCTCATCAGTATCGAAATATTGCAACCAGCGACAAAACTCCAACGCATCATCTAGAGAAATATGAGTTTCAGGCCGCAAAGGGTCTTCTGGCGTGTACCAAGGCTTACGGGTCTTATCCTCGCCAAACCACATCCCGCGCTCGATTAGAAAAAGCTGATACTCAGCCCGCGAGATTAATCCTCGGTCAATTTGAGTCCCATCATCCAACCGCAAGAGTTGATTGAGTCGCCGCGTCAGCTTCACTCTGGCAGCAAGTTCAGCAATCTCAGCATCCGCTGATTCCAAGCTAAACTCCTCTAGCCTTGCCCTCGCCTGAGGCGACAGACTTTTCCCTTCCTCAGCACAGTCATAGGCAATGCTCAAAGAGTCACGAGTTGGTTTATCCAAGGCCGCGTTCACTAGGGCTGTCGTGTCGTTCTTGGCGGCAAATAACCGAATCGTTTCATGCCACCAGGTCAGCTGAATATTCTCAACCAGCAACCGCACTTGATCGGCCTCCTTCACTTGCGCCGAGGCCAAATATTCCTGAAAACTCAAGTGGGCAAACTGATACAGCCCCGCTTCACGTTCCAGCAGCAAACCACTCACCGTCTCAATGTGCGCTAGAAAAGCGGTCGGCGTCACCGTATCGCCAGCCACATTCCTCAACGGTGCGGCAATCATCGCCACCGCCTGCTCCAACGAAAACTCTCGGTCTTCTCGCTCCATCAGTTCCAGCGCCAGCACCTGCAATACCGACTTTTTCTGCTCCGCCTTCAGCGGAAACGGCTCCGTCAGCCCCTTCGCCTCTTGCCGTCGCACCAGCAACACATCACAAATCTCGTCATACAGATCCACCCGACTCCCTGGCAAGGCTCCCCGGTTGTCATGCACCGTGGCGATCATCGTCAACAGCAGCGGGTTCAGCGCCATCGCCGCCAGCGGCGGATAGTTTTTGATGCGGCCAATCAGGTCATCGGCCTTGTCCACGGCTGCGGCCTCAACGCCGGGGTCAGGCTTCCGCGCCTGTCGCAAAATCTCATTTTGCAGATACCACCGCCGCAAAAACAGCTCCATCTGCTTCAGGTTAAAGGCTTGCACCCCCAACGTGGTGCGGGCTTCCTCTAGTTGGGCATTGCGATAGCCATAGGGTCGCGAGGTCAAGATCCACCGCGCTTCGGGATACGCCCGCATCTGCCCATCCACCCACTGACTCACCTGCCGCCGCTGGGTTTCATCCGCCACCTCATCCAGCCCGTCCAGCATTACCAAACAGTCACCGCTCAGCAACTTCGACTCAAACCACTGGGGCGACAGGTTCAAGGTTTTGCCCTTG
This sequence comes from Halomicronema sp. CCY15110, assembly GCF_016888165.1. Taxonomy (GTDB): domain Bacteria; phylum Cyanobacteriota; class Cyanobacteriia; order Phormidesmidales; family Phormidesmidaceae; genus Halomicronema. Next base: position 10,892 of record NZ_JACSWC010000313.1, read on the forward strand.
GGCAAGGTTTTCACCTGCTCCACAATCACAGTCGGCAAATCCTTGGGGGAGGCTGCCGTAATGTCATCCCGAATTTTGTGCAGCGGCAGCAGCACCGGCACCAGCGTTGGCACCTGGCGACTACGGCGACGATGGGTGTTGTAGGCATAGGTCAGCGTGATGTGCTTCAACAGCGTCGTTTTGCCCGACCCCGGTGCCCCGATAATCACGATGCGCTGATAAGCCGGTTCGCGCTGACTCTCCGCCAAAAAGTCCCAAATTTCCAAACCTTTTGCCGTCTCTTGCCGCTGAATCAACGCCGGAGAAATTTGCTCCAGACTTTTCGAGGTGATCCGCAGCGGCACAAACACCTTCGCCAGATCCGGGCTGAACTCTCCCGGTGTCTTCAAACCCTGAGTACGATAAGTGCGGTAGCCATAAATCAAGCTCTGGTAATAAGCGCCCTTAAATTGTGGCGTGACTTTCCACCAAAAGCGCACCAAGGCACTCTCAAGCTGGGCCACAATCCACTCTGCGAGAGAATCCGTGCTCTCTTCTAACCGTTCCTCAATGCGGTCTAAGACCTTGTTCGTCAGGTCAGCAAAGAACTTGGCAAAAATCGCCAGTACCGTCACGCCGATCGAGGCCAATCCAGTCAACAGCGCTAGCCCCCATTGCCCTGACCGCAGGAACTGTATGGTGGCCACAATACCAACCCCGCCCGGAATGCCCAGCACCCGCAAGATCATCTGCGTGCGTTGCTGACGTTGGCGGCGGCGTTGGTCTGTGGGGTCGGCGGCGGGCGCTGGCGCGGGACGAGTCTCTGCCATAGGGTTGGGCGCTTTAGAGTGATACTTTGCGCCCAGTGTATTTCATCCCCAAAGTTGTCTTTGTCGATGATCCGCTAGGCTTCAGATTTGGGCGATTCCCTTAAATCCTCCATGTGCGATCGCCTCCGGGGTGAATCTGCCTGACAAAAACTTAAAGCTATTCCGCTGCTTCGCCGGACAAGGTAATGGCTCCGGCAAGATCGGGCGATCTCATTCACAAGTTGCTCAGTGGCATTAGAGCAGCAGGCTTAAACGATTCGCGCTAGCAGTCGAGATCGCCTCAGTTCGTTTAGGATCTATTCGGAACTAAACGACATTGAGGTGGGCGAAAGGCATGACGGGGACTCCAGATGTCCTAATTGTGGGGGGCGGTGTGATCGGGTTGGCGATCGCCCTCAAGTTGCGACAAGCCTCATTGTCAGTGACGGTGCTGAGCCGCAATTTTTTGGAAGGGGCGAGTCACGTAGCGGCAGGCATGTTGGCCCCCGGTGCCGAAGACCTGCCCCCCGGCCCCCTGTTGGACTTGTGTCGGCAAAGTTTGCAGCGCTATCCCGACTGGGTGCAAAAGCTGGAATCTCTCACCGGGCAAGCGGTGGGCTACTGGCCCAGCGGCATTATCGCGCCCCGCTGGCAGCGCCCGGTGGATGTGAGCGATCGCCCTGACACCCAGGGCCGCTGGCTTGACGCCGCGCAACTATCCCATTACCAAGCGGGCTTGCCGACCGCTCTCGCCGGGGCTTGGTGGTATCCCGAAGAGGGGCAGGTGGAGCCGCGATCGCTCTCCCAGGCTTTGCTCACGGCGGCTCGTGAGGCGGGGGTCGAGATTCACGAAGGGATCGAAGTGCAGGGCTTGGTGCAGCGATCGGGCCAAGTGCAGCAGGTGCAAACCACAGCGGGACACTTCCGAGCCGATCACTATGTGCTGGCGACCGGGGCTTGGAGCAATGACCTCTTGCCGATTCCCGTCACGCCGTTAAAAGGGCAAATGGCGGCGGTGCAAGTGCCCCCCGACGCGCCGCAACCGCAACCACTCCAGCGCGTCCTCTTTGGCGAAGACAAGATTTACATCGTGCCTCGCCGCAATGGGCGCATTGTGTTGGGGGCCACCTGCGAAGATGTCGGCTTTACCCCCGGCCTCACGGCGGCGGGCATGGCTCACCTGTTTCACAAAGCGGTGGAGTTGTATCCCCCCCTGCGCGACTTCCCCGTACAGGAAACCTGGTGGGGATATCGCCCCACCACGCCGGATGAAGCCCCCATCCTCGGCCCCAGCAGTTGCCAAAACCTGACCCTGGCGACGGGCCACCACCGCAACGGCATTTTGCTGATGCCAATCACCGCCGAGATTGTGTCAGACTACATTCTGGGTCGCGTCACGCCCTTGCTCGCGCCCTTTGCCTGGCAGCGCTTCGAACGTTCAACGCCCGCGCCACCCGTCCCTTTACCCACGTCATCCTCTATGACTTTACTGGCTACCCCGACCACTCCCAACCAGATCCCCCAAGGGTTTGAAGATTCGCCCTTAGAAATCGCGGGTCGCAAATTCACCTCGCGGCTGATGACGGGCACGGGCAAATACAACGACTTTGAGGTGATGCGGCAGGCGATCGCCGCCAGCGGCAGCGAAATTGTCACCGTCGCCGTCCGGCGGGTGCAAACCAACGCCCCCGGTCATGAGGGTTTGGCCGAAGCGCTGGATTGGTCGCGCATCTGGATGCTGCCCAACACGGCGGGCTGCAAAACCGCCGAAGAAGCGGTGCGCGTGGCGCGATTGGGGCGCGAAATGGCGAAACTGCTGGGCCAAGAAGACAACAACTTTGTGAAGCTGGAAGTGATTCCCGATACGAAATACCTACTGCCCGACCCCATTGGCACCCTGGAAGCCGCTGAGCAACTCGCCCAAGAAGGCTTTGCCGTGCTGCCCTACATCAATGCTGATCCGCTCTTGGCAAAGCGATTGGAAGAGGTGGGCTGTGTGACGGTGATGCCATTGGGATCCCCCATCGGTTCGGGGCAGGGCATTCGTAATGCTGCCAATATCAGAATCATCATCGAAAACGCCAATGTGCCGGTGGTGGTGGATGCGGGCATTGGTACCCCCAGCGAAGCGGCGGCAGCGATGGAAATGGGAGCCGATGCGCTGTTGATTAATACCGCGATCGCCAAGGCTCAAAATCCGGTGGTGATGGGACAAGCCATGGGCATGGCGACGATCGCTGGTCGCATGGCCCACACGTCGGGACGCATTCCCGTCAAAGCCTATGCCAGCGCCAGTTCACCGCTGTCGGGCCGCATCACCGAGTAGTGCCGCGTGGATTGGACGCCCATCGCCATCAGTATCGGGGCGGTCGGGGGTGCCCTGAGCCGCTATTACCTGTCGCTGTACTGGTTGCAGCGGTTGGGCGATCGCTTTCCCTATGGCACGCTATGCGTCAATCTCACGGGCGCTTTTGCCATGGGCTGGGTCGCCACCGTGGCTCCCCGCTGGGGCCTTTCCGAACTCGGGCAAACGCTCCTGATGACGGGCTTTCTCGGGGCCTACACCACCTTTTCCACCTACCTGCTAGATACGGTCAAGCTGCTCAGCAGTCAGCAACGCCTCCAAGCCTTGGGCTATTGGCTGGGCAGCACCAGCCTGGGGCTCGTGTGTGTAGAACTGGGTATTTGGCTAGGGGGGCTGTGGCGATAGCGATCGCGGCACTGCTCTGGCGACATTGGCATCAATCAAAAGTCTGGAAACCGGCTTTTTCGGCCCTGCCAGGAATCACCAGTTTCTCAGACTTGAGGAAAATACCAAATCATTGGCAATCGCCCATAACTCGCTAGTGCAACCTCATCCAGGTTCAGAAGTGGAGTTTTGACGTTTGTCCGACCTCACCGCCTGCGGCCCCTCTCCTTATCAACGAGAGGCTTAATGACAGTCTGCTTCTCAAGAAGATGAGAGGTGAGGTTTTGATGGCTAAACATAACTCCAGTTTTCAACTTAGACGCGGTCTAGAAGAACAGCTGCGTTTGCAGGTTCAGGAAGTAGAGGTTGCCGTTGTCGTCAAAGTTATTGGTGTTCATCACCCAATAAAACGACGGCATGATGGCGATGTTGGCAGATAGCGGATAGCGATAAGACACCTCTAGTTCCTGCTGGGTGCCGCCATCACCGCCCCCGGCCACCATGAACTCGCGACCATCCAGAATATCGAACGGCACCACATAGGAGATGGTGCCTAGTGCTCCTTCCTTGAACAGATCGGGAAAGGCCAAGCCAAACTGGAACGATTGGGCTTCCACCGAGCCGACGTTATCGTCATCGTCGATGAGGTTAGTGCTGCCATAGCTATAGCGCCCAAACAGGCCCAGCCAGTCTAAGGCGGCCCAGTCAAAGTTGACCAAAAAGGTGTCAGCTGTAGCGGCATCGAGGGCTCCGCCAACGCCGTCGTCGGCTAAACCATAGAGGGGCTCGCTCACCGCGCCACCAATTTGGCCCGCCCCATTGGGCACCAGGCGCGATCGCGTATACAGCAGCCTCAGATTGACGTCATCCAGGGGTTGCAGGCCCAGTTGTGCCGTCAGGGTATGTGCCCCGCCAAACAGGCCGCGCGACGGATCGGGCACGGCGGTGCTGGTGAGGAACTCAGTATTTTCGGCCAGCCAACCCACGCGGAGATCCGCCCAATCGGCGATATCCCAAACCATAACTGCGCCAGTGCCGCGATCGACGGCATTAACTTGGGTGCCGCCGCTGGAGTTGAAACTGCTGGCTCCGGTGAGAAAGAAGGTATAGCGATTGTTATCAAAGAAGCGATACCAGTTAATCCGTGGCCCCACCTCTAGGGAAACCTTGTCGCCGATGGGGAAACCGTAGCTCAGTTCGCGAATATAGATGTCGTTGATGCTGCCGCCCGGAGTGCCCGTTTGCAGGGTAAATGGTGCGCCGAAGGTATTCAATAAACCCGCCGATGTGTACAGGTTGGAGCTCGCATTGCCATCCCCCGCGACGAACTGCAAGGTGAGCCGATCCGACCCGGTAAAGGAGCTGTCAAAGTTAATCCAGGTGTAGTAGCTAAAGGTGACCTCAGGATTGGTGTCGATGGTTTGGACAATCGGGTCACCCTGGGCGTCGCGGCCACCGACGAAGGCATTCCCCGCAAAGGTCCGCTCGGTCAAAATCGGGGCGTCTCGAAAGCCGCTATTAATGTGGGCAAAGACATTGCCCCGCAGTTTGGTCACGGTGGCAAACTGGTTAGCGCGGAGTTCGACGACATCGGCTTCGATCGCCTCCACGCGGCCAATTAATTCGGCGAGTTCGGCGATGAATTCATCCGTCAGGCGCTGGATAGTGGCGAGGTCGGCGGGCGAGAGGCCATTGTCGGCGATGAGAAACCGCATGGCGTCCAGGCAAGAATTGAGACCGGCGGCAAATTCATACCGCGTCATGAAGCGATCGCCCCGAAAAGTGAAATCGGGATAGCCTTCGAGGCAGCCGTACTCTTCGACCAGGCTGGCGAGGGCCTGATACGCCCAGTCATCGACGGAGACATCCGTTAGCTCAGTGATTTCAGACACCTGGGCCAGTTGCCTCGGGGCGATCGCGGCCAGGGCCTCGGCTTCCGTGGTCACGGTTGGCGCATCGGTAGCTGTCCGGGCGGCGGCCAAATCAGTCACGAGGATGGGCGTCTGGCGATCGCTCGTGGCCTCCAGTTCCCCCTCGGCGGTGGCGGTGGTTAAGTCTTGGCCGGGGCTGGCAACCGCTGTGGTTCGCGCTGGCTCCATCGACAGTTGCCCGGTAGTTGCCGCGCTGGCTTGTGGCACGGTAGCGGCATCAGCATCAGCTGCGGGCGATGCCACAGCGGTGGGGGAGACCGCTGCATCTTTTTCAAGGGAGGGTGCTGAGGAGATCGCGGGGAGGGCGATAGTCGCAGCGAGCATCAACCCCGTAAGGCTACCGTACTGAGCACACCGGACTTTGGCAGGCGGCATCAGCGCCTCCCAAACAGAGATATGGGACATAGTTTTTACTCACACCAAATTGATACGGTGAAAGTAACAATGCTGTTGTGTACAAGTAGTGTTTAAAGCAACAAAAAACGTTGTTTTCGGTTTTCCCCCGTCCTGGCCCATCGGTGGGGGCAGGGGGTAGCGAGAACCATGTTGGCGCGAATTCTGGCCTCAGGGAAGGCGAACGGCCCTACCCCTGCCCTGCCAAAATTCGTTTGTCATCCTCGCGGCCAGACCTCACAAACGGCTCATCTGTCCGCCCATCTCCTAAAATTGCAGTACCCTTGCAACAACTGTTTTCTAGCTGTGGCTACCCGGTGCTGCCGTGAGCGAAGAACTGCTGAGCCAAATTTACAACGCCTTTGACCCCAAGCGCCCGCTAGAGCCGGACGATCCGTTTTATGTGAATTGTCACGAGGTGCGCGGACAAGAAAACATCATCAACGAAGTGGGGCGCAACATTATTCGCTCAAATCAGCCAACTTGCCAGCTTTACACCGGGCATCGCGGAGGTGGCAAATCTACGGAACTACGGCGGCTACGCCATTATTTGCAAGGGCAGCAGCGCCAGGTCGTTTACTTTGAAGCGACTAAAGACTTGGATGATACCGACACTCGGTACACGGACATTTTACTCGCTTGTACCCGGCACCTGTTGGATGATCTGAAGCAACAGGCCAACCCTGGCCCGCTAGTGAGTTGGTTGCAGTCACGCTGGCAGTCGTTGAAAGACCTGGCTTTGACAGAAGTTGAGTTTGAAAATTTAGCGCTAGAGGCGCAGATTGCCCAATTCTCTACCCTAACGGCGACGCTACGCCAAGTGCCTAGCAAACGCAGCGTCATTCGTGAGCAGGTCGATAATCACTCGGTTTCACTGATTGAGGCGCTGAATGGATTTATTGCTGAAGCACAACGCAATCTAGGCGCGACGGAACTTGTGGTGATTGCGGATGAGCTAGATCGGATTGCCTTAATCCAGGACGATAACGGCCACACCAATTACGACGAAATTTACATCTACAACAGCGAACAGATGTGTAACCTGGCGTGCAATGTGGTCTACACCGTACCCATTTCTCAGGTGTATTCTGATCAGTCGGCAGAAATGCGTAATATCTACGGCGATATTCATGTGTTGCCGATGGTGATGGTGCGAATGCGAGACGGCACGATTTATCCGCCAGGGTTGGCAAAAATGAAAGAATTGGTGCAAAAACGGGTTGAGCACTACACCCACATGGCGATGGTGCCAGGCGTGTTTGAAAGTGAGACGGTGCTGGATAGCCTGTGTTTGATTAGCGGCGGGCACATGCGAGAGCTGATGCAGTTGGTGCAGACGGCGCTGAACTGGACGGATGAGTTACCGATTCGACGGCAGGCGATGCTGCGGGCCATTGCCAAAGGACGCGAAGCGTATCAAGACACCGTGAATGAATTGGACTGGACAAAACTGGCGGAGGTGGCCGAGACCAAGCGCGTGCCGAACGATGATGCCTATCGCAAGCTGCTGTTTAACCGCTGTGTGTTGGAATATCGCCTGGTCAAAGAAACGGAGGACGACTTTCAAACGGTGCGCTGGCATGATGTGCATCCGCTGATTCAAAAGCTGGAGCCGTTTGTGCAAGCCGTAGCAGAGCGCCAAGCTGCCCAGGTAACCAACAACCCGGCATCGGAGGACGCAACCGATGGCGCTTGATCCGTTAGAGCAGATTGACCTGTCAGACCTGCCGGACTACGACGCCGATGATGAATATCGAGCGCTGTTGAGAGCCCTGCGACGGCAGCAGGGATTTGGCCTTTTATTTGTGCGGTGCTCGCCCGAGCAGGGCCGTAAGCTCATTGAAAAACTGCAACAAGATCTGCCGCAGAAACACTGCGAGCGGTTGACCTTAACCGAGTCTTTGCCGGGTGGGGACTTTTTTGGTCGTGCGGCAGAGTTTTTGGCAGAACATTCGGCAGATGTCGTGTTTGTCGAGGGGCTGCGGCACTCGCTGCTGGAGTATGAAGACATTAAACGGGCCAGCGGCTGGAGTGAGGCAGAAATCCTTAACTATAGCTGGCGAGATATACCTCTGATTTTGCGGAATTTGAACCAGCAGCGTGACGCATTTCGCAACCAGCTGTCAACTTGCTTTGTCTTTTTAGTGTCGCCGTTTTTAGTAAAATATTTAGCGCGACGGGCTCCCGACTTTTTTGATTGGCGCTCTGGCGTGTTTGAGTTTAAGGACTCGCGGGAAGACATCACCCGCAGTTTAGAGACAGATCGGTTTGAAGACTACGACAGGATTTTGCAGCTGATGCCGGAAGAACGGCGCTGGCAAATGATCCGCATTAGGGACTTACTAGAACAAAATAATATCTCGTCGGAGCAGCATTCACAGTTATTTTTTGATTTAGGAAGGCTTCAGCATGCTGAGAATGCTTATGAGGACGCTATTGCCAGCTATGATTGCGCCGTCGACATCCAACCCGACAAACACGTGGCGTGGAACAACCGGGGCAATGCGCTCTTTAACTTAGGGCGCTATGAGGAGGCGATCACCAGCTATGATCGCGCCGTCGACATCAAACCCGACGACCACAAGGCGT
>NZ_JACSWC010000314.1 GCF_016888165.1 Halomicronema sp. CCY15110
GCTCAGGAAATTTGAGGCCATCTTTCAGGGATGGTCACTAGCCCAGGAGGGATTTATGTGTACTTAGTAGCCTTAGAGAAGGAGAGGTTAGGTGAGGTTGAGGCGCTGGCGCTATGTTTCAGTTTTTCAGATCTCAACTACCTGAGCGGGGAAGAACCTCACCGCCTGCGGCACCTCTCCTTGCCAAGGAGAGGTTTAGGGAGACTCCGGTGCCTCTTCTTGATCAGGAGAGGAGAGGAGAGGTTGATGCCCTGGTACCACATGCCCGGTCGGAACATCGGCGGGGAGGAGTGGGGGCCACAACCGGGGGCTAAGTCAGCTCGACGCCGTTGGCCTGGAGAACTTGAAGGGCCGCTTCAGCGTAGTTCAACACGATAGGCACATGCTGAAAGTCTTGGGCAATTTCTAAGACTTCTGTGGCCAGGGCGATCGATTTCTCTGAATCAGGAATCGCTTGCAGATAAAAAATGCTCAGATTGATCAGCGTCATCGCGACGTCGGGCAAATAGGTGCGCGGGTTCTCCTCGGCCAGGCGGCGATACATCTGCAAGGCTTCT
>NZ_JACSWC010000315.1 GCF_016888165.1 Halomicronema sp. CCY15110
CCCAGACGGGAACGGCCACCCCGCTGGCTGCGGCCCAGGGGCAAGCGGTGAACTGTCTGGGTTGCTCGGCCCAGGGCGATCTGTGGGCTTGGGGCGGCCAAGCGGGGGAGCTGTGCCTCTGGCAAGCGCAGACCAGTCAACCGTCGGTGCTGGCTGCTTACGATGGAGCCTGGATTGATACTTTGGCTTGGCACCCCACCTTGCCACTGCTGGCTTATGGCATTGGCTCTACGGTGCATATTTGGGAGGCGACCACCCAGCAGGCGGTTGCCGCTCTCAATTTTGAAGCATCATCGGCGCTACATTTGGCCTGGCATCCTCAGGGCGATCGCTTGGCGGTGAGCGGGCACGGTGGGGTCAAAGTCTGGTCGCAGGCTGATTGGACCGCGCCCCCAACGGCGATCGACGTACCAGGGGCGAGTTTGTGTTGCGCGTGGTCTGCCGATGGTCGTTATCTGGGCTCCGGCAACTTAGACCGCACCCTCACCGTGACCGAATGGGGCAGTCCCCCTCCATGGCTAATGCAGGGGTTTCCCGGCAAGGTCAGACAAATTGATTGGTCAATGCCGGATACGTCTTTGGGGTCGCCGTTAGTGGCGGCAGCTTGTGTCGAGGGCATCACCGTGTGGGAACGGGGCCCCCAGGCGAAAAAAGGCGGCTGGCAGTCCCAAGTTTTGCAACATCACCAAGACCGGGTGAATGCGATCGCGTTTCAGCCCAATTCCTTGCTACTAGCGTCGGCAGGGCAGGATGGCCGGGTAGCCCTGTGGCGTGAGGGTCGCAAACTAGATCAATCGCTCCAAGTATTTTCCACAGGCGTTTCTACCCTCGCTTGGTCACCCACAGGCGATCGCCTATTGGCCGGAGGCAACAACGGCGAAGTCGTCCTTTGGCAAGTGTCGCGCCGCGCGCAAGGATTTGGCTAATCCCCTGGTTTGCCGTGTAAAGCTGAACCCGCTTCCTTCCTTAGTCATCCATTAGGCAGCTTGATCTTGGGGTCAACTTTTGGTGTCGGCCTGAGCTCCTTGTGGATAAGCGGGCTCAAAAATTAGGGCGATCGCCCCGCAAGACGACAATATTGCGCTACCTTGACTGCGTTAGATTGGATCCACGAAAAAATCAAAACGTTGTCATCGGCACATCGCAGAACCAGCGCTAATTGTCCCTCTCCGTGAGCGATCGTTTCGGCCAGACAAATTACGGTGTTGCGTTTGATTGCGAAGAGCAACAGTTCTTAACCAGCGATCTCGGAAGCATCTCAAAGACCCCAAAGCGTTTCCAGCAAAGGAAAAAAGCCCGTAAGCCGGGCTTGCCAAGTAGCTCAATTATTGCGAAATGTAAACAAAAAGACGTCATACTGGCATTCTGTCTTGACAGTCATGGTGGATTGTCGCTACCTTGACATCCATACCCGGGTCACGTCAGTTGGAATGCGACATGGAAGACCAGCAAAAAGCTACTAAAGTTACGCTCTACCTCACATCAGACTTGCATCGTCAATTGAAAATTCGTTCAGCGGTTGATGGTGAGCCGATGTCTTCGCTAGCTGAGAAGGCGCTCCAGTTTTATTTGTCACATTCTGATGTCGTCGAAGAAGTTTCAAGTCACGGCAGCACCCATCGAACTTACAGCTGTCCTAGTTGTTCCGACGCGGTCGTGGTTAGGGATGGTGACCTCATGTCGGTCAAAGATGTGTCTGGGTCGTCGGACGACGAGTTAACAGTCGGAGTTTCTGATGTGATTTCGGGCGGTTCGCGTCCCGAAGAAGGCCAACTGGTTCACTGCTAGGTTGGTGGCCCTTTTGGTCAGGGGTTTTGTTCGCGCTTTGGGTCGATGTTTCGCCGCTTCTTAAGCGAATGTAGTGTCAGGAAGAAGTCATGAGAGAAGATCTCAACATACTCGTACAGGCGCAATATCCCCTCGTTTACTTAGTAACCTTCGAGGAAGAGCGGGCTGAGCAGGCGGTTGCGAGCGTAGCTCAGCAGTTGCGGCCCCAGCGGCGGATCTTTACCTGGACAATGACCCATGGCATTGTCGAGTATGGTCAACCTCGTAATGTCACTCAGCACAACAGTACGGTGTCTCCTGAAGCGGCTGTCGAGTGGGTAACCCGTCAACGAGAGCCTGGGATCTACATCTTCAAGGATTTGCATCCGTTCAAAGACTCTCCCGCAGTGACTCGTTGCTTACGGGATGCGATCGCTAGCTTTAAAGACGCTCAGAAGACTATCGTCCTGATGTCGCCCGTGCAGGAAATTCCTGTGGAACTCGAAAAGGAAGTCGTTGTACTTGATTTCCCGCCACCCACCATGGCTGAGTTGAACACGGTGCTTAGCAGCGAATTAGATGTGGCCAAGTCGACTCGTATCACGACGGACGTGCGTGAGAAGCTTTTGAAGGCAGCCTTAGGTCTGACACGGGACGAAGCCGAAAAGGTCTATCGCAAGGCCCGAGTCACGGCGGGCAAGCTTACCGAGAGCGAGGTTGACATCGTTCTCACTGAGAAAAAGCAACTGATTCGGCGCAACGGCATTCTCGAATTCATGGAAGTTGATGAAACCATCAATTCCGTTGGTGGTTTGGAAGAGCTGAAGCACTGGCTGACCCAACGCTCTAATGCTTTCACCGAGCGGGCGCGGGAATATGGGTTGCCTCAGCCGAAAGGCATGTTGATTTTGGGTGTCCCCGGCTGTGGTAAGTCGTTGATTGCTAAGACGACTTCGCGTTTGTGGGGACTGCCGCTGTTACGACTAGATTTGGGGCGCGTTTATGACGGCTCCACGGTGGGGCGATCGGAGGCTAATCTACGCAATGCCTTGCGCACTGCTGAATCCATTTCGCCAGCTATCCTCTTTATTGATGAAATTGATAAAGCCTTCGCAGGTAGTTCGGGTTCGTCAGATTCTGATGGGGGGACCTCTAGTCGGATATTTGGTACCTTCTTAACATGGATGCAGGAAAAAAGATCCCCTGTATTTGTGATGGCCACGGCCAACCGGGTTGAACGGTTACCTGGTGAGTTTCTCCGGAAAGGTCGATTTGACGAAATCTTCTTTGTGGATTTGCCGAATGAGGAAGAGCGTCAAGAAATTTTCAATATTCACTTGCAGAAGCGCCGCCGTGATATCGAGCGGTTTGATCTGCTTCAGTTAGTTAAAGTTTGTGATGGGTTCTCGGGCGCAGAAATTGAGCAGGGCATTATTTCGGCGATGTATGAAGCCTTTGCCCAAGATCGAGAGTTTACCCAACTAGACATTATTGCTGCAATTCGGTCAACGATGCCCCTGTCGAAGACGATGAATGAACAGGTGACCGCCCTGCGCGATTGGGCGCGTCAGCGGGCACGGCCGGCTGCAGCCTCCGTCGCTGAATACCAGCGTATGGAGTTTTAAGGCTTTTTCTCTGATCCGTCAGGGAAAAGGGCTAGCATTTTTGCTAGCGTTTATCTCGAAGGTTGATTAGGGATTCATCCCCTGTCCGTCTTCATCTCTCTCAAACCTCGTTGTCTCTCTCAAGTTCTCTCCAGGAGGAAACACCATGTCTCACTTCAGCACCTTGCGCACGAAAGTGACCGACGCTGTAGTTCTTAAGCAGTCTCTCTGCGACCTCGGCATTTCGGTGAAGACCGAAGCTGATGTCCGCGGCTATAACGGTCAGCGCGTTCGTGCCGACATCGTTGCTGTTCTCGAAGGCGAATATGATCTGGGCTGGTCTCGCAATGCTGATGGCAGCTTTGATCTCATCGCTGACCTCTGGGGTGTTGCTAAAAAGCACAACCAGACTGAGTTGATCAATTCGATCAACCAAAAGTATGCAGTTAACAAGACCTTGGCTGAAGTCAAGCGTCCTGGCTTGCAAAACGCTAACGTCAAGTTGGTGCTTCAGTAAGCTCAATTGCGTTCCCAGATATTTTGGGTGACTCTGTTTTTGCAGAGTTGCCCATTTTTTATGACTTATTGTTAGTGGTTAAGGTCAAAGATTTCTACAACCGGAGGGAGATGCCCGCAAGTATTTTCCGGAAGGTAATCATTAGGCAAAAACTCCGGTGTTCTCGCTGATTGAGAACCTTTACTGTTATCGAACAAGTTTGCTATTTGGCCAGGAAAATAGCAGAGTCGCCGAAGTATAGATCGCATCATTTTGTCCAACGTTTGAACTTTTTGTTGGGCCAACTTTGGGCGGTTAAACCTCTGAGTAAAGGTGAGATGATGTCTTTATCTGGTATCGAAGCCCATCCTGATTTGTCTCGTAATTTAATTCCTTCAGGGCATCTTAATCTGATGGGGACGATTAAGACGTCGGAGGCGAATGATTCAGGATGTCGAGCGATCGCGGCAGGGAAATCAGGGGACAAGCATCCCAACGGTGAATCGGTATTGATATGGATACCGTCGAGGACTTGTGTGCTTGCGGTAATCGGCACCTTGACTGGTGGGCATCTATAGCTTTGTCCGCGATCTTCAGATAGGTGCATTTCAGCCTGGCAAAGTCACTCCTGGTTGAGGTCAGGTAAATTGCATGGTGATGGAGTGGTTTAATAGAACTGCTTTGTTGGTTTTGATGTCTGGTTATGGTGAAGTGCCCTAAGGAACTGAAGGTCGATCTCAGCGATGGCATGTTGTCTGGCGACCTGTCGGCCCTGTGTTGTCCCGACTGTCGCGGCGCGTGGATTCGACCTGAAAGCTATGCTGAGTGGCAAAATCAGCGCGGGGTTGGCCGCGACGCTGAGCCCGAGGTGGCGGTGGTTCCCAGCCAAGCTCCGATCGACTTTCAACCCTCATCCTTGGATAATCGGGCTGCCCTTTGTCCTGACTGTAAGAACTATCTAGTTCGAGGGCGAGTGCAGCTATCAGGGACGACATTTTTTGTGGAACGGTGTCCCAACTGTCGTGGCTATTGGTGCGATCGCGGTGAATGGGAAGTCTTGCAACGGCTCCGGTTAGACGAACATTTGGACTATATCTTTAGCGACCAATGGCAAAGTAAGGTTAAAGTGTTGGACTTTGCCGCGCGAGAAAAAGCTGCCACCATTGACAAACTAGGACCAGAAATTGCCAACAAAGTCTTTGAGCTAGCACAACTGTTGGAAGCTCATCCCGATGGCGATTTTGGCGTGGCGTATTTGATGCGACGGTTTGAAGAGTAATTAACTTGAAGAGTCATCAACCCAGCGATTCGGTGTGCGCATAAACGCAGTAACGATCGCGCCCCTGTTGTTTGGCTTGATAGAGCGCTTTGTCCGCTTGAGCGATGAGGTTTTTCGGCTCGCTGTCAGGGTGTGGAACCTGGCTTGCGATGCCCATGCTGAGGGTGACGTAGGTGGCAACTTCTGAGCGGTTGTGGATAATCGCTAGAGCCGTTACGGTCTGTTGGATAGTTGTGGCGATCGCGATCGCACCTGCTGCTGTGGTCTCAGGCAATACAATGGCAAATTCTTCGCCGCCATAGCGGGCCACCATATCTGCCGATCGATTTACCACCTGGGCGACGGCCTGTGCCAAGCGCACCAAACAATCATCGCCCGCTTGGTGACCATACTCGTCGTTATAGCGCTTAAAGAAATCAACATCAAACAAAATCAGCGAGAGTGGTTTTTGGGCGCGTTGCAGTCGTTGCCATTCCGTTGCCAGTTTCTGGTCAAAGGAGCGGCGATTTGAGACTTGAGTCAGCCCATCAACATTCGCGAGTCGATGCAGTTCCTGATTGGCTAAAAGCAATTGCTCTTGGGCGCGCTGACGTTCTTGCACTTCTTGCGCTAACTCGGCGGTACGCTGATGAACGGCCTGTTCCAATTCATGGGAGTAATCGGCCAAGAGCTTTTGGGCGCGTTGGCGCTCGGTAATGTCTTGAAAGACAGCGATGACGTACTTGAGATGTCCTGACTCGGTCATAATCGGAGCACTGTGCAGCTCAATCGGAATGGTGCGATCGCCGGCGCAAATGGCTAAATCATCAACGGCACTGGCAATTCCCAGCAGGGCCTGGCGGATAGGTAACTTTTCGGCTGGGTAACGATCGCCGGTTTCGACCACCTGAGCCTCAAAAAGGTGGGCTAGGGGGGCCACGTTGCTGCTGTCCGCCACTGCCCCGTTCAACAAAGCATGAGCCTGCTGATTCATATAATGGGGGGTGCCATTGCTCCGAAAAATGCCCACCCCGATGGGCATCGCTTCAATAAATTGCATCAGTTGCCGTTCGCTCTCGCGGGTTTGTTCGTACAACCGCGCATTGTCGAGCGAGATTGCCGCTTGGGCCGAGATCAAATTCACGAGCTCTAAGCGTTGTGGGGTGAAAGCTCCGGCGACCAAATTATTTTCTAGGTAAATAATGCCAGCGAGTTTGCCCTGGTTATGCAAGGGGGCACACAATAGCGATCGCGGCTGCTGGGTTTGAATATAAACGTCTTGTTGAAACTGTCTGGCTTGGGTGGCGTCATTTAACACGACGCTATCGCCCGTGCGCGCCACGTAGTTGACCACCCCGATGGCGAGGCGATCGCTGGCCGCCGCCAACCTGGCATTGGTGAGGTCAACCTTCGCCGCAGCCATCTCATAACTCGCCGCAATCTCTAATTGACCATCGACCTCAAAGAGCAACAGACCTCGCTGCGCCCCCGCATTTTCAAGCAGCAACTGCATCAGCGTGGCCAAAAGCTGGTCAAGTTGAATCTCTTCGGCAATGGTTTTCGCTGTTTCAATGACCGTCAGTAAGTCCAAGTCTTGATTTAAATGATTGCCCGTGCTCGGTTGCCGGTGTCCGGATGTTAGGGTCTGAGCCTGGTTGAGCCCCTGGACTGGTCGCTCTAGCTGAAGATGTTCGCCAAAGCTGGCCTCCATCTGGGCGACTTTGGCCGTTGCCCCCCACTGGCGGTACAAAAACACCGCTTCTTGAAAATAGGCTCGCGCCACGATTAAGCGCTGTTGGGCCAGATAAAATCGGGCGGCCCGTTCGCAAGCGAGGCCCGCTTCGACCATAAAGTCACTTTGCAGCGCTAGGTCAATGGCCCGATCATAGGCTGCACTTGCCGCGTTATGCCGCCGCTGCAAACGATGAAGCTCGGCCTCGACCAAGGCGAGCTTGTGTCCATAGTTCGCTGGGGCTGACTTGGCCCAACGGTTGAGCTGACGGCGGTGATGGCGCACTGTGCGCAAGAGCGATCGCCGCCGAACTGGACTGGCAGATTCTGCCACCGCTAGCCGTGCCAAGGCATCATAAAACACGTACCAACCTGAGATATACAAGGCGACCACAGATTTGATGTAGGGCTTTGCCTGATCGGCACTGGCAACCGCCTGATCTGGCTGATCAAACCAATACAGCAGAAAAAGTTTGTAACTGTGCAGGTAAAAAATCGCTGTGCGGTAATCATCTGTGAGGTGCTGTGGCAACAGTTTGGCCGCGTTATAAAAAGGCCCCTCCAGGCGTAACCGCAGGTCGCCATTGGTCGTCAAAGCATGGATAACTTGCCGCGACTGCTGAATGAGTTCATAAATCGGCTGCTTCTTAAATTTCAGCACTGCAGCGGCGAGGGTGTCAGCCTGTTCGGCAAGTTCAGGAAGTGATTCGCCCAGGAACAACCGATGCATAATTGACATTTGTCCGCAAAAGCTCGCATACTCCAAATCCCCCGTTTCGCAGCCTAGCTGAAATCCCTGCTGGAGTTCTGGCAGGGTGGTGGCGAGTGGCTCACGCCAGTGGCGAATAAAAGTGTTCATTACAAATAGGGTGCGCGCCGATAAGGCCCGAGTGCCGCAGCGATCAAGGAGGGCGATCGCCAGTTGCCCATACTGATAGCCACCCTTTAAGTCGCCAACGACACCGCACATAATTAGGCCGTACATGGCATAAGAGAAGGCGGAGTCAGGCAAATTGCCCTGCTGTGCAGACAGTTCTACTTGCCTAAACACGGTGAGAGGAAACAGGTTAGGCACTGCGAGATAAGTCGCCGAAGCAATGCTGGCTAAGACTTTGGTCGCCGCGATCGCTTCCGGGGTCTGCATTTCTGGCAGTCGCGCCAGCTTGTCGGTCGGTTTGCCCCATAGGGCTAGCTTGGCTCGTCCTAACCCCCATACAATCTGGAACTGGCTGGGCTGCGCCGGCAGTCGCACCCCTAATTGGCGCAGTACGCGCACCCCCAGCTGTGCTGCCGCCGCTAACTCATGACGCGCCATGAGGGCTTGAATTTGCACTGTATAAACGGGCACGCAATCTATGATGCCGGACGCGTGACTGACCACAGCGGTGATGAGGTGATCCATCTGCTCAAAGTGACCGTTGAGCAGGGCGGCCTCGGCGGCGGTTTGGGTTAATGCCAGGGTGAGGCCATACTGCTGCTGCCAGGCATCTGCACCTAGGCAATGCAACCCGGTTTTGAGATAACTCCACGCTGGCCCGTAGGCAGCAGCTGCGAGCCCTTTTTGGCCAGCGGTCAGATTCAGCCGCGCGAGGGCGACCCGCTCTGTCGGTTCGTTCAGCCCCTCCACTCCATAGTTGAGATGGTTGACGAGATCAAAGATCTGTTCCTGCTGCTGGGCGGGCGTGAGTTGTTGTTGCCAGGTGCGGCCAATGCACCAGTGCAGCTCTGCCACCTGGTCTGGCGCAATCAGGGAGTAGGCGGCTTGTTGCACGCGATCATGCAAAAATCGATAGCTCACTTCGGCTTGCTGCACATCGGTGGGCGGAATCAGGTCGCTTCCCGCGATCGCCTGCCACAGTTTATAGTTGTCGTTCTCAGGAATGATGAACCCAGCCTGGACCGCTTCCCAGAGGTGGGCTGCTGTGATGGACAAAGGCTCTGCTTGCACCGCTGCCACCAGTGACAGCGCAAAGTGATTGCCGATCGCCGCCCCGACTGGCAACGCTGCTTGGGTGGCCTGAGGCAATTGCTGTAGTTTGCCCACCATCAACGACACCACATTGTCAGTTATGTTGGCAGCTTCAATGTCGCTTAAACTCCACTGCCATCCCCGCTGGCGATCGCAGGTGATCAACCCGGCCGCATCCAGCGCCTTCAGAAATTCCCCCATGAAGAAGGGATTGCCGTCGGTTTTGACTTGCAACAGACGGGCCAGCGCATTGCAGGCCGCCGTTGCAGCCTGGGGAAAGGTGTCATGCAAGAGCTGCACGACATGCTCAAACTGCAAAGGTTGCAAATGTAATTCCTGAATTCGGACTTGTGCTTGCTGTAGCTCAGCTATGAGGTGTCGCAGCGGATGGGTCGCCTCCACTTCGTTATCACGATAAGCGCCGATGAGCAATAGTGATTGGTGGGCCTCGGCTTGTAAAATCACCTGAATGAGCTGAAGCGAGGCATTATCAGCCCACTGCAAATCATCTAGAAAGAGAATCAGCGGGTGCTGAGGCTGACTAAACACCCGAATAAACTGTTCAAACACCAGATGAAGTCGGTTTTGAGCGGCCCCCGTACTTAACGGGGGAACGGCAGGTTGTGGCCCGAGGATCAGCGCTAGCTCCGGAATGACCGCAATTAATACCGATGCATTTGGGGTCAGGGCTTGCTGCAGGGCATCGCGCCATTTTGAAACTTCGGCTTCGCTACGGGTTAGCAATTGCCGCACCAAGGTCGTAAAGGCTTGGATCAAGGCGCTGTAGGGCAGATTGCGCTGCAACTGGTCAAACTTACCGCTGATATAGTGGCCGCGCTGGACGGTGATGGGTTTGTGGGTTTCTTGCACTAAGGCGGTTTTGCCAATCCCTGAATAGCCCGAAACCAACACCCACTCAGCCAGAGTGTCGGGGCGGGCAGTGCGATCGCAGGCCGCCAGTAGCGCTGCCACTTCTGTGTCCCGACCATATAGCTTCGCCGGAATTTGTAAGCGATCGCGGTGATCGGCCTGCCCCAGTTGAAACCCTGGAATTTGACCAGTCTCAACCCAGGCCGTTAAACAGCGCTGCAAGTCGTGAGCGATACCATCCGCGCTGGAATAACGCTCCTCTGCATTTTTCGCGAGTAGTCGCAATACCAACTGCGACACCATCGGCGGAATCTTGGGATTCAAGGTTTCTGGTGGCAACGGCGGACGCGCCAAATGACTGTGAATGATGGCCGCCATGTCGTCCCCCACAAATGGGGGGCGACCCGTCAGCAGATCGTATAAAGTTGCGCCCAGGGAATAAAAATCAGTGCGATAGTCCAACGGGCGATTCATGCGGCCAGTTTGCTCTGGCGACAGATAGGCGAGGGTGCCTTCGATCGCTTCCAGCGATTGCAGCGAAGGCGTTTCACGGCTCAGCTGTGTTGCAATTCCTAAGTCAATAACTTTGAGCCGCATCGATGGCGGATGCAGCACCACATTTGCCGGATTGATATCCTTATGAATGACATTTTGACGATGGAGCGCCGCCAAAGCTTGGGCAATGTTTAGACCGATTTCTAACCCTGCCGCGATCGACACCTGGGCCGCCTGCTGCGATCGCCATTGCTGTAGATCAATCCCGCCAAAATCCTCAAAAACAATGACCAGAGTCTTACGCCAGGTTTGCAGCTGATGGGCTTTGATCACCCTAGGACAATCGAGTTCTCGGCAAAGTCGATATTCCTGCTGATATCGCTTCAGTTGCTCAGTCGTGGGATAGTCAGCCTTCAAAACTTTGAGGATAACCGTCTGAGCATCAGCCATCTCTTCCGCCCGATAAACCCGCGAATTAGGGCCATCATAAAGCAGGACAAAATTATGATATCCAGGAAGGCTAAGCATCAGGTTGAGCTGGGATAGTCAACTTACTCATAAGCCAATATTGGAGCGGATATTGCCCATTCCGTTTAAAGTTAACGAGGATTAATAATGGCTGGGAGACGTCACCATGAGCCTGCGTGATGAACCGCAGTTCCTTGCCTGGCAGGGTATGCAGCCTTTCCCCAAGAACCCAGATTTTAGACCATCATTTTGATGGCAATAACTGTAAAAATACGGGGTCGCCGTCAGTCAGAGACGCCTGGGTCGATGGCCTCAGCAGCCGAACTCACTGCCTGGGTTCGGCGTTGTAGTCACGCACGTGATGGCGAGACTCAGAACGATTTAACGCGCTGCCCCGCATAATGTGTGACGGAGTTTTTGGACGATCTCACCGACTGATTATGAGCGCTCTGCTTGCCGCCATAAAATAAGCCAGGCGGCGGAACCACCTGGCAGCGATTGTAAGGTTACTGAGAAACAGGCTACGCAAGGCAATTATTCCAATCGTTGAGCCGTTGCACAGTGGCCTTTGAAGATAGTCCAGATCTAAAAAATACTGCGTCGTTTGCCTGATTTGCCCCAGCGCTGCGCCCACCAAAGCAGGCCATAAACGACAACAAGATAAGCGATCGCAAGCATCAAAATCCAAATAGTCGGTGTCAGGAGGAGATTCATCGTGATGAGCGGAGAAGTGGAGTGAACGGCGGCAATAAACAGCACTGAATAACCGACTAGACAGTTGCCGCTAAAGCTCAAACAGCTCTTCTGCTTCACGCGAGACACGCGAGATCAGTATGACTTGGATGGATTACTGGAACCGCCATAGCCTTCAAATGAGCAGCCAGGACAATTTCAAAATTACTCCCACCCAAAACTAATCGCTTGCTTTGCGATAGGCCAATGAACCCCTAGAGATAACAACAAGTGCCTAACAACTGTTGCAACAGAACAAGTTCGTAAGAACCAGCAACAAATTGGAGGACAGCACTATTCAATTTGCTTCAAAACTTACCGTCAGTCTAACACACCTACGAGTGCTCCTAGACTTCTCCAGTAAAGAGATTTGCATGGTTTTCAAAAACATCTTGGCTACTTAACTTTTATTTAAGTTTTGCAAGCAAATAATGCGGCCACTGGCGACTATCGCCTGTTTTTGGCACCTCACATTGGTTCCTGAAGTGGTGGATTATGCCAATCGGTTTGCTCGGCAATGCTGCGTTCTTTACGTAGGGCTTGCCCCAAAGTTTGGTGGGTGATGCTGACACTTGATCGAGGTCAATAAGTCTCAGGTTGCTACGGCACCAGGTTTTGACTCTTAATGGCTGGCGTTAGCAGTAGTGTGCTGAGTGAGGTGATTCGGCAAGTTGAGTCTGTCGGCGATCGTCTCATTAGGAGTTTTCATCGCTGTGATTCCCACCTGCTGTTGTGGTTGCCTTAGAATAGACTGAGAACTGTAAAATTTCGTAAACCTCCGCCTGGGTCGGCTTATCCATGGTTCCAGTGACATCTCTATTTGCACCAGTCGAGTCCGATCTTCAAGTTCTGGTAGAAAACTTGAAGAATTTGGTTGGTGCAAAACATCCCATTCTGTACGCTGCTGCCGAACATCTTTTTGGCGCAGGCGGCAAACGCATCCGCCCTGCCATCGTGTTATTGCTGGCAAGAGCTGTTTCCACGGGATCTGACATCCTGCCGCAGCATCGTCGCTTGGCTGAGATTACTGAGATGATTCACACGGCGAGTCTGGTGCATGACGACGTCGTCGATGAATCTGATGTGCGGCGAGGCGTGCCGACCGTTCACAGCAGTTTTGGGAATCGGGTGGCGGTGTTAGCCGGTGACTTCCTGTTTGCCCAGTCGTCGTGGTATCTCGCTAACTTAGACAATCTAACTGTGGTCAAGCTGTTGTCTGAAGTAATTATGGATCTGGCAGAGGGCGAGATTCAGCAGGGGCTTAATCGCTTTGACACCGATTTGACTTTGGAAGCTTATCTAGACAAGAGTTATTACAAAACGGCGTCTCTGATTGCGAATAGCGCGAAGTCGGTAGGTGTTTTGAGTAGTTTGCCGAGTCATCAACTGGATAATTTGTATGCTTATGGCCGTTCTTTAGGGCTGGCGTTTCAAATTGTTGATGATATTTTGGATTTCACCGGGTCTAGCGAGGTTTTGGGTAAGCCAGCTGGGTCCGATTTGAAGAGTGGTAATCTGACTGCGCCAGTGCTGTTTGCTTTGCAAGAAAAACCCTACTTGAGGGGAATGATTGAACGCGAGTTTGCAGAGCCAGCAGATTTTGAACAGGCACTTGATTTGATTCACCACAGCGAGGGCATTGCCCGATCGCGGGAACTCGCAACTCAACAGGTGCGGCAAGCGATCGCCTGCCTCGAAGACCTACCCTCGTCAGAGTCGCAGAAAGCTCTGGTTGAATTAGGCAACTACGTTTTGCGGCGCGTCTATTAATCTGTCTTTAACCGTCACAGTTCCGTTTGAGCTCGTTAGTGTTGCCCATGAGCAGATAGTCATCGCACGAAGGCAGTCCTCCCCAGCACTGCGGCACTCATGACCTTTTTGCAGTTCATCCGAGTAGAAGCTGGACATTGGCAAGGGTATGATCGACGTGTCTAGTGCAGGGTAGCCGCGATGGCACAAGAAATTGAGCGTAAGTTTTTGGTGACTGATGTGGCCTGGCGACAATACGTCAAAGGCACGCTGTATCGCCAGGGATACCTTCCCACCCAAAATGGCACGACGGTCCGGGTCAGGGTAGTGGGCGATCGCGGTTATCTCACGATCAAAGGGCCAACCAACGGGGTGTCGCGACAAGAATTTGAATATGATATTCCGCTAGCCGATGCGGAGACCATGCTGGCTGATCTCTGTCAGCCGCCCCTAATTGAAAAATGGCGTTATCGCATCAACGTCGGCAGCCATTTATGGGAGATTGACGAGTTCTTGGGCGATAATGCTGGCTTGGTCATGGCTGAAGTCGAGCTAGAGAGCGAAACCGAAGTCTTTGACCTGCCGCCTTGGGTGGGGGCTGAAGTCTCCCACGAGGCCCGCTACTATAATTCCAACCTGGCTAAGGCCCCTTACCGTTCTTGGTCAGAGACCCCATAATCAATTACCGCTAATCCCTCCAAGTCGGCGCAACGTTCATTGGACTTTTCTCTGCTGTAAGGTTTAAATCAGAGGCATTAGTGATGTAGGTTTAAGAACGTTGCTGAAATGCCCATGCAACGTGTTGTCCGTGTTGTTAGCCGTTTGGAGCTTATGGCCTCTAACTATTCCTTTGATGTCGTTAGCGAATTTGATCGTCAAGAACTGGTCAATGCGATCGATCAGGCCAGCCGCGAAATTACGAACCGCTACGACCTCAAAGACAGCAAAACCTCTATTGATCTAAGCGAGAATACCATCACGCTTGAAACCGATAGCAACATGACGTTGCAGTCGGTGCAATCCATCTTGCAAACGAAAGCTGCTAAGCGCAATTTGTCGCTGAAAATTTTTGACTTTGGTAAAGCCGAATCGGCGAGCGGTGGCCGCGTCCGCCAGGTCGTCACGCTAAAAGAAGGCATTGATAAGGAAATCGCCAAAGATATTTCTAAATTTGTGCGTGACAACATCAAAAAGGCTCAGGCCTCGATTCAAGGAGATGCGGTACGGGTGTCGGCAAAATCTAAAGATGATCTGCAAATCGCTATTCAACTTTTGAAGTCCGCAGACTGGCCAGTGGCGTTGCAGTTCACTAACTACCGTTAACAGGATTTCGGTCCTAGTCAGTTGCGATCGCCTCTTAAAGCCTGCCCTGTATTACTGCAATCAGGTTTTGAGAATCGTTCGCTTTGAATTGAGGATTTCAACCCGTGATCCCTTCCTGGCAACAAAAGGGATGGCCGATCGGCTATCCCTTTTAAGTCATAGATGCTCGCGCTATGGAAGCTGCTTAAAAATAACGCCCCCGATCGTAGGGGTTTGGCAATGCCTAACCCCTACAGAAAGCGTTGTAATGTTGGGGGTGTCATTTAAGCGAATTCCCTATCGTCGTTGATTAAGTGCTGGCAGTGGCTACGCTGCGAGGATTCCAGCGCGATCGCGACTCCTCAATGTGCATGTTCTTCTCGTCTTTTTTGAGGTGCCGGGGACTACTCTCAAAGGACAGCGAAGACGGCAGGAGATCAGTGCCATAAGCTTGCTGAATAAAGGCTGACACCGTTTCATAGCTTGGCGAGAATGGCTCGTCGGTAGCCGCTTGTGCTTGCTTTAAAGCTGCTGAAAACAGTCCTGTGCCGTCATCAAAGAACCGCTCTGTGGTCGCGCCATAGGCTTCATAGGGATGAAACGCGAGGTCATCGGGAGCCGTCGCCGCCACCCATGACGAATAGATCCAGTATTCGCCATAGGTGCCAAATTCATTGGCCGATCGCATCATCAGTTGGAGCCAGGGTTCCGTCGAGCCGTAGTAGGCTTGCACTCGCTGGGCCATAGCCTGTAAGTGCGATCGCTTAAACCACATGTGATGCGGAATAAACGTCCCTGCGGGGTCTATGATTGCTTCGACCTGCAGGACTGAGCGAATCCAATTGGCCCAGGTATCCACGATTTTGGCATTCCCCGTCTGGTTGCTTTGCAGCAGCGCAAATGCGTGTTTGGTCGCTCCCTCCACCGTTTGAAAAATCGGCCAAGTCGCCACTGGCAGCAGGTCGCTATCCCACACGAGATACCACTCGCTGAGATCAGGAATGCCTTCGTAAGCCCCCAGCTTTAATAGCTGCTGGTAGAACCAGCCTGGCGTGTACAACGATTCCCCCAGATCTAGCTCCGCGCAAATCGACTCCTTCGAGAGACCGACGGGACTAAAGAACGGCTCCTCTTCGTGAACCACAATGGGAGCGGTTTGCCAGTGGGTAACCTGAGTCCGCAAGGGGGCCGCTTCTGGCGTCGGCGTAATGATGTGGATGGTGCGGGGTTGATAGTGCTTGGTGAGTCCCTCCAGCACTGCCCGTGTATTCCACCGCAGTTTGAATAGTGGAATGACCAGGTCAAATGTTTCGATAGACATCGGGTTACGCGATCGCCTCCTGCACTGTTGACAACACATCTGCACCAGTTGGAGTATGGTGCGCCACCGTTGACGGATCTTCGAGACCCACATCACTGCAAAGCGGATCAACCCCCACGCCAGCCCGAGGATACTCCGCACAAAGGGTCTGGTATTCCGAAACCGCGATGATCAACTCATCCTGAGTCATGGTGTTGAGATAACCGCATTGCCCAATCGTGCCCTTCGGGAGCGGAGCCACGAGATTATTCCCCCGCTTTTGCACCATTTTTTCCTGAGCTTCCCACATGAGATCGCGATCGAGCAAAATGTCACTCCACAAACTCAGACCAAAGGAGCTAATCAAATTCAGAATGCGTCGGAAATCTTCCTGACTAATCCACTCATGGCGATAGCTCAGGTAAGCACCAAAGCCCATGCCAACGGCGACGGCATGACCATGCAGCAGTCCCGCCGCAATTTCAAAGCCGGGAGACCAGGTATGACCATAGGCATGGGGGCGACACTGATGGGTCTCGTACAAGTTGTCGTACTCAGCTTCGACATAGCTACGCATCGCCGCCCCCAAAATTTTCTGAGAGAGCTCACAAATCGGCGCATCAGCATGACAGTCCAAGGTGCCAAAGCGAGTCGCGATCAGTTCGGGGCCAGCTTGTTCCAGGTAAGCAAACAATTCTGCATCTTTGACGGTCGCCATTTTGATGATTTCCGCGATGCCGTGACGCAACCATCCTTCTTTCAAAGTTTTGAAGAAAGCGCGATCGGTAATTGACAGCACGGGCGCATGGTAAGCCCCAAACAAGTTTTTGTACCCAAAGCCATCACAACAGGTGCGTGGTGATGGACCGGCATCAATCCCCGCCACAATCGAAGTCGACAGCATCACGTAGGGTGTGTTGCGGTGATAAAGGGCACAGGCCAAACCGCCAGTATCCGTCAGAACCCCCCCCCCGACAATCAGGACCGGCTCATTCCGCGACACCCCCAAACGCTTAAAGTCGCCCAGCATCCGTTCTACCGTGTGAATGCCTTTATCGACTTCCATGGCCCGGTAGACCAGCTTATCTAGCTGAATGCCGTAGTGGGCAAAATAATGCTCAATCTGCTCGCCATAAAAGCGCTCCACGTTCTGGTCAAGCAGAGCGACACAGCGACCAGCAGAGATGTACATATCTCGCAGGATGGTTTGCTGGGGATCGAGTACATTTTCCAGTACCCGAATGGAGGTGAAGGTACTGGACGTCATCACCGCCTCAACCGTTTGGTCGTCTTCAGTGCTGACGACAAAGCCCTGACTCTGACGATAACTAGAAGTGGGATAAATCGCGTGCGGATCCGCTTCCACCAGATGCTCGGCTAGCTGCCGATAAAAAGCCCCCTCAGAACTGTGAACCAAAACCTGCAGCAGCTTTTCTTCTCCTAAGGATGATTGACGAATTTGGGTCGCTAACTTAGACCAAGCCACCCCAGCGGCAATATCGAAAGCGCCCAACAGTTCAGACAGTAAACCAAAGAAATGACTAAGCGAGCTATTGAGGCAACTTCGCAATCGACGACAGGCCGATAATCCTTTAATCGCTCCGACCATCGCAAACTCCTGCCCGAGCTCGGGGGCAAAAGCAGGAGCGTTGATCAAAGCCAGCAGCAAATCACGAAACAGCAGACTTGCAAACAGCTGATCAGTCGTACGTTCCAAGTCTTGACTGAGCAACGATGTGCCGTCGTGGGCTGCAATGAAGGCTTTTACTGCCGAAGTAGTCGATGTCATCACAAGTTCCTGAAAAAACGTTGGCAACAGTTATGCAAGGACGAGTCGCCCATTGTTTACGCAACTTAACACAGCCGACTAATAAATTCTTAAAAGAACATTACAGATAGAAAGGCACTTGCGGTGTTATGGTTCTTGGTTAGGTTGTAGTAAAACCGTTCTGCTGTGACTGATGCTGGTTCAAGACGCGATGATGCGATGACTGGATTGCTAGTCATCAGGTTGATTAGAGCCAAGTAATTCAAGCGATACAAAACGGCTGGTGAGATGAACTTGCCAAAATAGGGACGGTTTCGGTTGAGTGAAATTGAGGTTTGTCCCATGTCTTCGACGATCGCCCACCACGCCGATGACCACAGTTGGATGCAGCGCTGTCGAGAACTCGCGCAGCAAGCAGCAGGCAAAACCTCCCCTAACCCCTTAGTCGGGTCGGTGATTGTTAAAGATGGGGAAGTTATGGGCGAGGGCTGGCATCCGGGCGCGGGGCAGCCCCATGCCGAAGTGTTTGCCCTTAGAGCGGCGGGCGATCGCGCTCAGGGGGCCACCCTCTACGTCAATCTGGAACCTTGTAACCACACGGGGCGCACGCCGCCCTGTACTGAAGCGATTATGACGGCTGGCATTACTCGGGTCGTCGTGGGCATGATCGACCCAGATCCGCGAGTGGCTGGCAGTGGCGTTGAGCGGTTACGGCAGGCAGGCATTGCAGTGACCGTCGGCGTTGACGAAGCGGCCTGTCAAAAATTAAATGAAGCCTTTGCTCACAGCGTTGTGCAGCAGCGGCCCTTTGGCATCTTGAAATACGCCATGACCCTCGATGGCAAGATTGCGACTTCAACCGGGCATAGTGCCTGGATCACTGGCCCCGACTCCAGGGTCTGGGTGCATCGATTACGCAGTCGGTGTGATGCGGTGATTGTGGGTGGGCAAACTGTGCGCCGAGATAATCCGCGCCTCACCAGCCATGGGCAAGGCGATCGCAATCCCCTGCGAGTGGTGATGAGCCGCCATCTCGATTTGCCCGAACAGGCATATCTCTGGGATGTTGAATCAGCTCAGACGCTAGTTTTTTGCTGTTTAGAACGTCCCGTTAGACGAGAACAGCAGCTAGAACACCAAGGAGTGGAGGTGATCGCCCTGCCAACCTTAGAACCGCTAGACGTATTTCACGCGCTGCAAGAGCGCGGGCTGCGATCAGTGTTGTGGGAATGTGGTGGACAGTTGGCGGCGCGCGCGATCGCGCAAAATTGCGTCCAAAAAGTCCATGCCTTTGTCGCGCCCAAAATTGTGGGAGGCACTGACTGCCCAACGCCCGTTGGTGACTTAGGCATTCGCAAAATGAACAAAGCAATTAACCTGACCGATGTAACGCTCACGTCAATTGCCTCTGACATGCTGATTGAGGGATACTTGCCGCCATTGGACTAAACCAGTCCCCCAATCATGCCGATTTAGGCTCCGGTGTAAGGCTGAATCTTAATCGAGGGCTCTAAGCCCACGAGTTGATGACTACAGTCATTCAGATATTTGGCTAAAGAGGCCTTAAGGCCGTCGCGACTGTTAATGCCTTCAATGCGATGGCAAAGCTCACCATTCTGAAACAGCAAAATTGTTGGCAGCGTAGTTAACCGATACTGATTTGCCAGCCTGAAGTTCTCGTCAGCATTGACATCTACTAGTCGGAAACTACTCAACCACTCATCTTGCAAGCTCAGCAGCAGTGGCTCAACCAAACGGCATACGCCACACCAAGGTGCCCAAAAATGGACAAGGACGGGAACAGGTGATCCCAGGACTTCAGCCTCAAAAGTCGATTCGTCAGCCTTCAAAGACATAAGATTGTAAAGCGGTTCATAAAAAAATTACTTTTGCGTTTATTGTATCGGAATCAGGTCGCCATCATCAGGTTGCCCTAAGGTTTTGTGGGCTTCTGATAACATCTGACACAGGTTAAATATTTGACTGAGTATTTTTACTCTCTTAGATGATTATTTTTTGATTGGCTTGATCCTGTCGGTTTTAAAGCGGATTACCTGCAAGCTGCGCTGATCTCGGTCAATGCTAAACGACACCACTTCCTCTTTCGCGGTGGGTTAGCCATTGGTTGTTCAGATTGTTCGGCGTTAGCTGAGAAAACCCCCAAAGAGATTCAAATAAACTTCACAAAAATCGCTGGAGATTTTGACGGGTTTACACCAAAGGGGCCGCTAGGGGGCAATGTTTGGTGGTGATTTTGCTCTTGTTGGCCGGCACTAAAATTTCACCGTTGCGACATTTGCAGAGCAGATAAGGCAGTTGCCGAATCCCGGGCGATGCTCCAACCCCTGACGACATTAGGTTTTCGCGATGGGACGCCATTGGGTGGGCTGATTGACCAGAGGGCTCTACCGCCCTGGCATGGACTTCGTCCTGAACCGGATGCGGATGGTCACTGTCACCTCTGGGTGGCGGTCTCCTGGCTTGCCGTCAAATAATATATAGATCCACATCACACACTTCCCGTAGCATTGCCTTGACGGGTGACATAAAACTGCAGCAGCGGGATTGGTGGCATTGGATCTTTGGGCGACCAACAAAAATGCTTGATCAGGCGTCTATGCCCACAGCGCTTGTACGGAAGTTTCCGGCGATCGCTTGGCGCATTAGCTCTCGCCTTGGGTATTCTTACCAAAGTGACTAGCTGCAGGTTAACCACGATTTTGTGGGCCTTGGCGATCAGTCTGGCGACAGACCCTCATCCACCGCTCAGCGGGATTTTTTTTGGAGGCAACCATGCAGGCGATTATGGTAGTGGGCACCACATCCCACGCAGGCAAATCCCTAGTAGCGACCGCTCTTTGCCGCATGTTAAGTCGTCGCGGCTGGCGGGTAGCCCCATTCAAAGGGCAAAATATGGCCCTCAATGCTTATGTCACCAACGGCGGAGCCGAAATTGGCTACGCGCAAGCAGTGCAAGCTTGGGCGGCGAAGGTCGCCCCCCAGGCAGAGATGAACCCCATTTTGCTCAAGCCCCAGGGAGACATGACTTCGCAGGTCGTATTGCGGGGGCGCGCTGTGGGCCACATCACCGCCAAAGATTACTACGAGAAATTCTTTGACACGGGTTGGCAGGCCATACAAGAGAGTTTGAGTCGCCTGGGGCAAGAATTTGATTTTTTGGTGTGTGAGGGGGCTGGCAGTCCAGCCGAAATCAACCTCAAGCATCGTGACCTGACCAATATGCGAGTCGCTAAGTACCTCAACGCGCCCACGGTGCTGGTGGCCGACATTGAGCGAGGCGGCGTATTTGCCCACATAGTGGGGACTTTAGACCTCCTAGATCCCGATGAGCGGCAATTGGTCAAAGGCATCATTATCAACAAATTTCGCGGGCAGCAAGACATCTTGCAACCGGGGATCGATTGGTTGCAAGAGCGCACGGGGATTCCGGTAATTGGCGTGTTGCCGATGCTCAATCAAGCGTTTCCGGCGGAAGATTCCCTCTCGCTGCTGGATCGAACGGCTAACAAAACGAATGCTTCCATCACGATCGCGGTAATTAAACTGCCGCACATTGCTAACTTCACCGATTTTGACCCGCTGGAGTCGGAAGAATCGGTGCGGGTGCGATACGTGAGCCCCGGTGAAGATTTAGGCTACCCTGATGCGGTGGTTTTGCCTGGCACCAAAACCACGATCGCTGACATGCTGGTCTTGCAGCGATCGGGACTCGCTGAAGCGATTCAAAATTATATGCACGCGGGCGGCACTGTTTTAGGCATTTGCGGCGGCTTCCAAATGATGGGGGAATATCTGGCCGATCCTGAAGGTATCGAGGGGCAAGATGGTCGTTACAAAGGCTTGCAACTCGTGCCCATTCGCACGGTGATCACGACGCGCAAGATTGCTCGCCAGCGCGAGACGAGTTCGCAATATCCGCAATTGGGCTTGCCCATTGCGGGCTATGAGCTACACCAAGGCCGCACCCAACTGGTCGCCTCAGAAGAAGCGACCAGTAGCCTCAAATTTGACTTCTTATTTGAAGACAAATCGCTGGGCATTGTCGATACGCGGCAAGCACTGTGGGGCACCTACCTCCACGGGCTGTTTGATAATGGCCCCTGGCGGCGGGCTTGGCTCAACTGTTTGCGCCAACAACGGGGGCTGAGTTCGTTACCGACTGGGGTCGCCAATTTCCGCGAACAGCGGGAAATGATGCTGGATGGCTTGGCGGATGAAGTGGAAACTTACCTCGATTTAGCCCCTCTCTTGCGGTCGCCATAGCCTGGATGGACAGGGCGCTTTGGATTAGCGCAGGGGCTGTAATGGTTTTGGAGCTGCTAGGTCGGCCAGTAAATCTTCCGATGAAGTGATGGTGTGAGTCTGATCTACCCAGACCAGCGTCGATCGCTGCGCCTGGCGGTCGGTCAAGGTGACGAGGGAAAAATTACGCTCGCAGGCGGTGGCCGTTTGCACGATGCGGGGCACGCAGGCGGCATTGAGATACAAGGTGGTGGCAGAGTCGCAGCTGACTCGCTGCCGCTGCCGATCTTGGCGGTGACGCAGATGGTGATGCATATGCCCAAAGGTCACCAGAGGCACAGACTTGCCGATGTGCTGCGCATAGGCGATCGCGGCGGCAAAGTCGGGATCGCCAAAATCACCACCGATCGGCTGCCAATCTCGCCCACAGGGGGATTCTGGCGCATCACCCAGCCCCGTTGGTCCGCAGTGACCGACAAAAATTAAGGTGTCAAACGCGGCGGCATCAATGGCCTGCTTCATGCGCGCCAAGGATTCGTCAAAGCTGTGGACGCCGTAGCGATCGCGATAAAACGCCTCATATTTCCACTCGGAACCGCCCCAGCTAAAGGGCCGCCCCCCAATCACCGTCACCCCTAAGTCGGGAAAATCGCGTTTGCCATAGCTCACATCCGCTGGCCCCAGCAGCTCAATTTGCTGTTGTACCCAATCTTCGGTTTGGCGATCGTACGGGCATTTACGGCGGCCCCAAGGGGTCGCTGTATACCAAGCATCGTGATTACCAAAAATTGCGGCTTTGGGTAATGGCAAGGACGCGATCGAGCGCACGACGCCTACCGCTTCGTTGCCAAAATCTCCCACAAACAAGACTAAATCTACCTGGAGACTTTGTAAGGCCGCGATATCTTGCTCATCCCATTGATCATGCACATCCCCAATTACAGCAATTTGCAGGGTGGCAGGGGGCGCAGCAATATCTATCATGGGTCTCGGTATTTTATCTTTACTTAAGGATAAAGGGTCAGCGAAAGACTTGACGAGGTCTCAGCTACCCGCAAGATGCGCCTACCCATCGCGTGTTCTTGCTGAGTGAAGATGCTGGCTGACGTCAGGCGGGCCAACCCGACAAGCCTCGCGATCGCTCTAACCCTTCGCAAGATGCTGCTCTAACATCTGCTCGGCTTGGGCGGCGGTCAGCGGTCGAGAAAACCAGTAGCCTTGGCCCAAGGTGCAGCCTTGCGCGAGTAAAAACTGCACCTGTTCAGCCGTTTCGATACCCTCGGCGACGATATCAAGTTCCATATTTTTCCCGAGAGCCAAAATAGTTTTGACAATGGCCTGACTGTCAGAACTCTGTTCTAAGGTCGACACAAACGACTTATCAATTTTGAGCACGTCTTTGGGAAAGCGGAGCAAATAACTCAGAGAAGAATAGCCCGTCCCAAAATCATCCATGGCGACTTGAATATTTTTTGCCTTGAGCTGTTTTAAGGTTTCCAGAGCCGCCGTTTCGTTTTGCATGAGGGCGCTTTCGGTGATTTCGATTCTTAACTGTCGACAGTCAATGCCTGTATGGCTCACGATGCGGTCAATTTGTCCCGGTAAATCTGGTTGCACAAACTGCATGGGGGAAAGATTGACGCTGATGTGGCCCCGTTGTGGCAACTGCGACCAGCGCTGCACCCATTGCTGCCATTGGCGGCAGGCTTGCCAAATTACCCATTCCCCGATTGGTAAAATTAGCCCGGTTTGTTCGGCAATCGGGATAAAGCTGTCGGGCGATCGCATTCCCTGTTCTGGGTCATGCCAGCGAATCAGGGCTTCAAAGCCGCATAACTGATGATTGTGTTGACGCGACAACCGAAAAATCGGCTGATAAAACAGGACAAACTCATCCTTACTCAAAGCGCGGCGGAGATCATTTTCTAGTTGTAGCCGCTGCTTGACCTCCGCATGCATCGTCCAGTTAAAAATCTGATAACTGTTGCGACCTTTGTCCTTTGCTTGGTACATCGCCGTATCGGCATCACGGAGTAATTGCGAAGCATCATCATAGTTAGGGGCATCAATGACGATGCCAACACATGAACTGATGAAAATTTCTTGCGATTCTAGGGTGATGGGTTGTTGCAAGATGGCTTGAATGCTTTTCACGACGACGAGCACATCATCAATGCTGTCGATATCTTCGAGCAAAATCGCAAACTCATCACCGCTGGTGCGCGCCAGCGTGTCGCCTACCCGCACGCACTGATCGAGGCGGGCCGCGACCACCTGGAGCAAAAAGTCTCCAGCATCGTGTCCTAGACTGTCATTGATAATTCGAAAATCATCCAGGTCTAAAAACAACACCGCAAAATCGCCCAGTTTCTGTGGAGTGGTTTCATCCTGGTCACGATGGGCGATTTGGCGGGCATGGTTGAGCCGGTCGAGAAATAAGGCGCGGTTGGGCAACCCCGTTAAGCCATCGTGAAAGGCATCGTGACGCAGTTGGTCTTCAATCCGGCGGCGTTGCTCTAATTCTTTCTGAGCCTGGGTGTAAAGCTTAATCTGATAAATGGCGATCGCACATTGCTCCGCCACTGCTTTGATCAGCGATCGCTCCACCACACTCCACTGCCGAGGTGTGTCAATCTGATGGAGAGTTAGCACCCCTAAATATTCTTGTTGGTAATTGAGCGGCGTCAGCAGGGCCGATTGCAGGCCATATTCTTGCAAAAAGTCGGCCTCGATCGGCGACAGTGCTGCATCTTCGAGAGTGAGGCTCATCTGCTGACCCGCCTTCAGTTGGGGCTCAAAATGCCGACATAGCTGGCAAGCCCGCCCTTTAAAACTGTCCAGCTCAGCCGACGAAAGACTGACATACTCGACCACTACCTGATGTTCATCGTGGGTCGGTTGCGCCACAATGCAGCGATCGACGCCCAATGCCGCTTGTAACTGCTCAACCGTCGTTTGCAGTACCTCTTCCGAAATCAGCGTTTCGCGAATGGCCTGAAAAATCTTGTTGAGGATGGATTCTCGCCAAGCCTGCTGCTCAATTTGCGTCAAAGCTCGGCGCTGCTGTTGCTTGAGTTGGGCCTCAGCCAAAGCTCTGCCTAACACCGTTGGTAAACGGTAGAGCCGATCTTTCAACACGTAATCGGTCATACCCGTTTTGATGCATTCAACTGCCGCTTCTTCACCTAAGCTGCCAGTTACCAAAATGAACGGCAAAAACGGTTGCTGTGCCTGCACCACTCGAAAGACATCAGGGGCGCGTACTCCCGGCAGTCGGTAGTCGGCCAAAACAGCATCGAACTCACCGCTTTGCAGCAGTGATTCACATTTCTGTAAAGAATCCGCGACTTGAATAGCGCAGTCAATGCCCGCAGAACTCAGGGCTAAATCGATGAGTTCAACATCTGCTTGGACATCTTCGACAACCAGTAAGCGCAGGGAAGAGGGTGCGGCAATCAACTGATTGCTGTCAGAAAGATCAGTAGTTACTCCCTGGATAGAGAGAAAACGATTGGCCATGAACACGGAGATTCCCTAAGTTGCCCCTATGATTCCCGTTACGATGTCAAAACGCTAAAAGGGGAATTGATCGTCATCCAATAGCTTCCGACCAGTTTCACGAATTCCTGAAATTGATGAAAATCCAACGGCTTGACGACATAACTATTGACGCCTAGATCGTAACAGTCCCTGAGATCACAATCTTCCGACGATGACGTCATGATAACAACCGGTAAAGTTCGTGTCCGGCGATCTTGACGAATTGCCTGTAAAACTTCAATCCCTGTTAGTTTTGGCAGCTTTAAGTCCATCAGCACAAACTGAGGCAATGGGGAAACCGGCAATCGATTTTGATCGCCAATCAAGTATTCAAGCGCTTGAGCACCATCGGTCAAAACATCTAAAGTTTGAATGAAGGTGAAGTCCTGAATCGCCAGTTGGACCAGTTCAATGTCGTTGGGATCGTCGTCTATAAGCAACATCTTATAAGGGTCAATCGTCATCTCAAACCTACACGGAAAATTTTCAAAGGAACTACTGTTGAATCTAGTCTAATCAAGAAATCTTGAAGAGAGTCCAAGTTACAATCATCGAACTGACCACTCTTTTGTTTTCAGCACAAGCGGAAATAGAGTGATGTCGGTTTATACAGTCGTACTTCAGGGATTTCCGAACCCAGAAGTTGGAAGAATCCCATTGGAGTATCGTCATTGTTTAAGGTTTGCGGCCTTTTGAACGGACGGGCGCTTATGTTCTGCAGCTTTTTTGAGGTTTGAAATGATACATGAGATGTGTCCGGCTGATTCGCTAGGTAGTGGTGCAGTCGTTGACTGTAATTGCAAAGTCTTAGGCTCTTGATTTTAGAGCCTTTGGCCGGACTTTAAGCCTTTGATCTTGCTCAGAGAAAGGGCTGTAGAAGTGGTGCTCAAGGTGTAGTCATGATGTGTCCAGCTTGGACGGTACAGATTTGGGAGCGGGTTAACCAGTCGGCATCAAAGGCACCCAGGTGGGTAGTGGTGATGAGGGTTTGGAAGCGATCGCCGATCGCCTCTAATAACTGATTTTGCCGCTTCAAATCGAGTTCGGCGAGCACATCATCCAGCAGGAGTAATGGGGGTTCGCCGACGACAGTTTCGATGAGTTCGAGTTCGGCCAGCTTGAGCGCCAAGACGAGGGTGCGCTGTTGGCCTTGGGAGCCATATTGACGGGCCGGAGTGGCGTTGATGGTGAAGTCGATGTCGTCGCGGTGGGGGCCGACGAGGCTGGTGTGCTGGTGCTGTTCGGCGATCGCCCGCTGCTGGATTTTCTCTAAAAAAGCGGCTTGAATGACCTGGGGATCATCTTCTGTTAACGGCACGTTAGAGGCATATTGCAGCACCAAGTCTTCCGTTTTGCCACTGATGGCGCTGTGCCAAGATTGGGCAATGGGCACGAGGCGAGCCAGGCCCCGCGATCGTCGTCGAATCACGCGGGTGCCGAGGGCGGCCAGTTGGGCATCCCACAGGGCCAGTTGCGCCGTATCGGGTGGGCGATCGTCTTGTTTGAGCAGGGCATTGCGCTGTTTCAACGCTTGTTGATACTGGCCCAGAATGTAGGCGTAAACGGGCTCTAGCTGGGTGAGCAGGGTGTCGAGCCAGGTGCGGCGCACGCCCGGCCCGCCGCGCACCAAGTCCAGATCCAGGCTGGAAAACTGCACGGCGTTGAGTGCGCCGAGAAAGTCCAGTTGGCGACGCAGCTTTTCGCCACTGCGGCTAACGGTGCGGCGGCCTTTTTCGCGCAGGGTGATGGCGAGGTCGGCATCGCTCACCTCGCGACTGACTTCGGCGCTGATGTGGGCGGCGGCAAAGCCATCTTGAATCAGGTCGCGATCGCGACTCGTCCGATGAGACTTTAACGTGGCGAGCAATTCGACCGATTCCAGCAGGTTTGATTTGCCCTGGGCATTTTCGCCGAGCAGAATGGTCTTCGGGGCCGTGAATTCGACCCGCTGGGTTTCGTAATTGCGAAAATGCCTCAGCTCTAAGGTTTTGAGGAACATGGACGCTGCCAGCTACCGTTAACCACCTCGCCCTAGCGTAAGCGACGCTGTGGACTGGGGAAAGCGCTGATTATCGCGACTAGCTGGCCGACAGCAAAAATGGCGCTTTGTCGATCAGCAGTTGGGCGGCGGCGATGGGGTCATGATTGGCAATATCTAATTGGGGAATCACCTGGTTGCGGCGTTCCAAATCGTAGCGGTAGGTGCGATCGTAGTAGTCGAGCACAATTTTGCAGACTTCTCGCAGTTCGCCGCGATGCAGACATTCCACTGCGGCTTGGGTGCGTTGTCCCCCCAGGCGTTTGCGAATGCGTTGAGTCGCCTCGATCAGCCCCTGCCGATCCGTTTGGCCGTAGATTTCCACCAAAATGCCTAAGCGTTCTTCGAGGGGGCGCACCACTTCCAGGGTGGGGGCGGCTTCCATTTGTTCGAATAGCTCCGGGGGGACGCGGCAGGTGCCGACGCGCTTGCTTTCGGCCTCAATCCACACGGGGCGAATGGGATCGAGGTGGGCGAGGCGATCGCTGATCATGTTCTCAAACTGTTCGGTGCTGGGTTGGGGCGGCATGTCTAAGCTGCCATAGCTGCTGCCGCGATGGTTGGCGAGTCCTTCCAGATCAAGGATTTGCTCTCCCAGCTCGGCGAGGGCGTGCAGAATTTGGGTTTTACCTGTCCCCGTCATGCCCCCCAGCACAATAATTTGCCGGGGCGTGCTGAACACCTGCCGCGCCCAGTGCCGAAAGGCTTTGTAGCCGCCCGCTAACGTGACCACTTGCAGTCCGGCGGTTTCCAGGCACCAGGCGACGCTGCCGCTGCGCATCCCGCCCCGCCAGCAGTGGACGCGGAGAATTTGGTTGGGGGCGATCGCTTTCGCCTGGCGCACGATCGCCCCCAACTTTGGCCCCACCAGGTCAAAGCCGAGTTCCACCGCCGCATCCCGTCCCTGCTGTTTGTAGCACGTCCCCACTTGCGCCCGTTCATCATTGCTAAAGAGGGGAAAGCTGACGGCTCCAGGCATGTGCCCCTGTTCGTACTCACCGGGACTGCGAACGTCCAGGATCGGGCCAACCGCTGTCAAAAAATCTGAAATTTCGAGATGCTTCACCATGCGTCAATTGTAATGGGCGCTTCGGCCTCGCGAAATGGCTGCACGGTGCCAATGCAGGTGGCCGCCGGGTAGCCGCGATCGCGCAGGGCCGCGACACAGTCGGCGGCGCGATCACTCGGCACCGTTGCCAGTAAGCCCCCCGCCGTTTGCGGATCAAACAGGATGGGATAGCCGGGGCGCTGGGCATAGGTCGCTGCATTTTGCAGGGCTCTCGCTGCTTGCAGATTTTGCGGCTGGAGGGAACTGACGATGCCCTGTTGCAGGGTGGCCATCGCCCCTTCCAGTAGGGGCAGGTCGGTTAAGTCCAGCGTCACCGCGACCGCAGCAGCTTCCACCATTTCGAGCAGATGCCCCAGCAGGCCGAATCCAGTCACGTCGGTGCAGGCGGTGACGTCATGGTCGCGAAAACACTGCATGGCGGATGCACTGGGCTGAATCATGTGGGCGATCGCGGTCTCGATCCAGCGGCCCTTCGCTTTTTTCTGCATGTCGGCGGCAAACAGCGTGCCTGTGCCCAGCGGCTGCGTCAAAATCAAGGTATCTCCCGGCTGCATTCCCCCTTTGTGAAGAATGGCGGTTTCTTCGACCAGACCATTGCAGGCCAAGCCCAGCGCCAGTTCCTCGCCTTCGGTGGTGTGGCCACCGACCAGGGACGCTGGGGTCGCCATCAGAGCTTTTTGCACGCCAGACAGTAAGTGAAACAAAGTTTCGGTTTGTTTGTCGGGCGTGGCGTGGGGGAGGGTGGCGATCGCCAGCACCGTCTGCGGTTCCGCCCCCATCGCATACAAATCATTCAGGCAGTGCTTCACCACGATCTGGCCAAACACAAACGGATCATTCACCAGGGCATTGAAAAAATCGACGGTATGCACCATCAGCTGGCCGGGGGGCACCCGCACCACCGCCGCATCATCGGGCGATGTCAACCCCACCAGCACATGGTCTGCGGCACCTTCATTACCCCCCTTTTCAAGCGGGGATGGGGGGATCGGCAACCGTGCCAACGCCCGCTGCAAGACATCACTGCCCACCTTCGAGCCGCACCCGGCGCAATACATCGTTGGTGCAGTCGTATCGGCGATCGCGCGCTGCCCCGGACTGGACGACTCGGCCCCCATTTCAGGAAAATCGCTGAACAGGCTCATGAACTTGCGATCAATGCGATCCTTCCACGCTCGCATCCATCGCGATTCAAACGTGAATGGCCCCCGAGAGGCGAACGCGCTGCCATCCCCCGTATCAATAATGTTGAGATACTGCTTTTGTGGGGTGAACGGTTTCAGCGCTTCCCCTTTGAGGAAGGCTTGCAAATTGTTGAACAGCGGCGGCCCCTGGCGCACGGC
Organism: Halomicronema sp. CCY15110; assembly: GCF_016888165.1. GTDB lineage: Bacteria > Cyanobacteriota > Cyanobacteriia > Phormidesmidales > Phormidesmidaceae > Halomicronema. The sequence continues at coordinate 29,763 of NZ_JACSWC010000315.1, forward strand.
AAACACGCCGGCCTTAGGGCGCGGGTGATGCTTCATGGTCGCCACATCCCCCGCTGCGAAGACATGGGGATGGGAACAGCTTTGCAGCGTGTCTTTTACTAAGAGAAAACCGTCGTCATCGGTGGCTAAACCGGATCCCTGAATCCAACCGGGGGCAGCGGCATTGGTCACCCAGAAAACGCGATCGCACGTCACCGTCAACCCCGATTCGCAGCGCACCTGCCGTTGGTCAGGGCCGACGGCGGTAATCTCACAAACCGACTCCGGCAAATGCAGTTGCACACCCCGTTCCACAAAGCGGCGGTGCAGTCGCTGGCGGGTGCTGCGATTGCGTCCATTGGCGATTTCATCCCCCCGGTGAAAGAGATGAATGGTGAGGTCGTCGCGCGATCGCCCCACCTCGTCCAGCAATTGCCAGAGCCGCATCTGCATATTCAACGTCAGCTCGACGCCGCCGACGCCACCCCCCACCACCGCCAGCGAAATGGGGCCAGGAGTCGCGTGCCGCACCTCATCCAGACAAGACTCCCAGGCTGTGAGCAACTCGGGCACGGGTTTGGCTGGAATCGCGTATGCTTTGGCCCCGGGGACCTGCACCGTTGCCGGAGTGCTGCCCGTGTCGATCGAGAGTACGTCAAACGCGATGGGAGGATGATGGGCGCAGATGACCTGCTGATTGGCCACATCGATCGCCACCGCCCGATCCATCATCAGTTGGCAGTTAGCAAAGCGACTGAGGGGTCGCAGGTCGATATGCGATTCGTCAAAGTCGTACAGGCCGGAAATGTGGCAGGGCAACATGCCGGAATAGGGCGTATCGACCAGGTTGGTAATCAGTGTTAGGCGCACACCCGGAATGGGATGCATGCCAAACTTCCGCAGCACGATCGCGTGGGTATGCCCGCCCCCGATAAACACCAAATCTTTGACAATCGGCGGTGTCACCTGCATGTTTCACACCCAGTTTGAGAACCCTTTCAGCATATCGACTCTTCTATTTGAGAGAACCCTGAGTGCCCCAAAACGGTCATGTGAAGGCCCCGGTGATACCCCCCGGAGACGGACGTTTGAGGTGTCCTCAGCCCAGCGGTCAGCGAACTGCGACCAGCCTCAAGTGCCTACAGCACTTCAACATTCAAGGCCCCGTGGTGCCGCAGCCATTGCTGCTGGTCGGGGGTGAGCCCGGTGGCATCGGTAAACAGCGCCCCCTGCACCTGAGCCTGATCGAAAATCGCGCCATCGAGTTGGGCATGTTCCAAATTGGCACTGCGGAGGTCAGCACCCCTGAAGTCCGCCCCGCTAAGGTTGGCAAATTCTAAATTTGTTTCAAACAAAGCGGCCTTTTGCAAATTGGCATTGACCAATCCCGCATTCCAAAAATCCGCCCATTTCAGGTCACTCGCTTCCAAGTTTGCCTCGGTCAGGTCAGCGGCCTGAAAGCTGCTGCTCGTGGCGTTCACCTTGGCGAGATTGGCGGCTTTCAACGTCGCTGATTTAAAGTCCCCATGGTTCAAATCGGCGGTCTCAAAGCAGGTTCCCACTAAAACACTTTGCTGGAAGCTGGCCTTGCCCAGTTGGGCCGCAGTGAACTGGGCTTGGCTCAAATCGGCGCGATCGCACTGGGTTTGGGTGAGGTTAGCGTGCTGAAATTGGGCGGCAGTTCCCTGGATATCGCGCAGATCGGCCCGTTGCAAATCGGCATGGGAAAAGTTGGCGCGATCGCACACCGCCCCGTACAGCTTGGCCCCCAGCGCCTGCACCTGCTGAAAATCGCCATCGGCCAATCGCGCCTGGATCAAAATCGCACCCGTGAATTGACAGCCGACCCCACAACTGCCCGACAGATCCGCCAACGTCAGGGTAGCGTTGGAGAAGTTGGTTTGGCGCAGGGAACTCTTTTGAGCCTGCATCCGCCGCAGATATGCCGAGGTGAAATCTCCCCCATCTAAGTTGGCGTGGTTCAGCTCAATGCCACTTAACTCAGCTTTCATCAGCGATTGACCAGCATGAATCTTTTCAATGACTTCGGATGGAGAGAATTGCGTCATACTGGCTCCTTGATCGGCGATCGCCCTGGCGATATTAACCGCCTGAATATACCAAGAATCCTGCCCCGGCTGATGTTGAAGCGGTCAGCCCCCCAGTCAGGCCACAAAAAAGAGGTGCGACATGGGCGCACCTCACAGCTGGCATCTAAATTTTGAGTCTGAATTGAGAGCTTCCCTCAAATCCAGGTCAGTCGTTATGCCTCGTCAAGGGCGGCAATACCCGGAAGCGTTTTGCCTTCCAAGAGCTCCAAGCTGGCCCCGCCGCCAGTCGAGATGTGACTCATTTGCTCAGCCACTCCAACCTTTTCAACCGCTGCGACGGAGTCACCACCGCCGATGATGGTGGTCACGCCAGTCGGTGTGAGTTCCGCCAGGGTATGGGCGATCGCTTCCGTACCCGCTGCAAACTTGTCGAATTCAAAGACGCCCATTGGCCCATTCCAAATCACCGACTTGCACTGCTTCAGCGCGTCTTGGAAGACCTTGACCGCATCAGGGCCAATATCCAACCCCATCCAGCCATCAGGAATCGCTTCCACGCTGACGGTTTGCGCATTCGCATCGGGGGCAAAGTTGTCGGCAACCACCACATCAGTTGGCAACAACAGCTCAACGCCTTTTTCCTTGGCTTTGATTTCCAGAGACTTGGCCAGCTCTAGCTTGTCCTCTTCTACCAGAGACTTCCCGACGCTCAGCCCGCGCGCCTTGTAGAACGTGAAAATCATGCCACCACCGATCAGCAGCTTGTCCACTTTGTCCAACAGCGTCTCGATCACGCCAATCTTGCTGGACACCTTGGAACCGCCGATGATTGCCGCCAGGGGACGCTGGGGATTTTCGATCGCCGCTTGCAAATACTCCAGCTCCTTCTCAATCAAGTAGCCACCGACGGAAGGACTGAGGTACTTGGTAACGCCTTCGGTTGAAGCATGAGCGCGGTGAGCGGTACCAAAGGCATCGTTCACATACATATCGGCGTTGGCCGCCAACTGCTTCGCAAATTCCGGGTCATTGCTTTCTTCACCCGCGTGAAAGCGGACGTTTTCCAACAGGGCAACTTGGCCATCTTGCAGACCGTTGACGGCGGCGGCGACATCTGGCCCGACACAGTCATCACACTTCACAACTTCTTGGCCCAGCAGCTCGGAGAGGCGCTTCGCTACCGGGGTCAGTCGCATGGAATCGACTACTTTGCCCTTAGGACGACCAAAATGGCTGGTGAGCACAACTTTTGCCCCTTTGCCCGTGAGGTCTTGGATGGTCGGTAGCGCCGCGCGGATGCGAGTATCGTCGGTAATTTCGCCAGCGTCGTTGAGGGGCACGTTAAAGTCGGCCCGGACGAGGACTCGCTTGCCGGACACATCAGCAGCGGTGAGCGTTGCTACGGTCTTCTTTGCCACAGGTTTGAACCTCCCAAGTTGCGATTATTACGTTTCTGCATGGCTATTGCCGATTAGCCCCCACCCTTGAATTAATCTAAGAGTTGGAAAGGCACCTGACAGCACTAACGTGCGACACAATTTTGTTGTCAGCGCTACAACCATGTCCGAGACTCATTCTACCGGAGTCTGTGTATTCGTCTGAGGAGCTATGTTCAAGACGATTTTGTTTCCTATTGATATGAGCCCAGAAGCTCAGCAAGCGGCGCATCTGGCGATTGATTTGGTCAAAGAGCATCAGAGTCAACTCGTGTTGCTCTCCGTTGTTGAAACGGGCGATACCCCTGAGCATCCAGAGCAGGCCTCAGCGGAAGCAGTGGCGGCGCTCCTGAACCAGGCGCAGGCTCTCTTTGAGCAGCAAGGTGTGCAAAGCAAAACGATGGAGCGATCAGGGCAACCAGCGTTTGTGATTTGTGATGTCGCCGACGAGATTGAGGCCGATCTGATTGTCATGGGCTGTCGCGGCGTTGGTCTGATTGAGGAAGTCAAGCAAGAGAGCGTGACTAATCGTGTCATCAACCTTTCGCCTTGCCCCGTATTGATCGTGCCCTAAGTCCCGATGGGGACTGGTGCTCGCAGGTATTGCCCCACTCGTTGGTGAGCCTGGCAAAGGGGGCGACGATGCCTGCGGCTGAACTACCAGAGCCCTGGTTTCTTGAAGAGGCCGGGGCTCTGGCAATGCTATGGTGCGTTTTCTGAATGGGATATACAGCCAATGATTGAGATATGGCCAAAATATCTCGTCAGGAATCCCGCCAAAGACATCATTTAGCCGAGCGCTTCCCAGACCGCGATAAAACTTTGCAGCCAAACCCAATGGCCTGATCAACGCTACACCCAGCGACAGCCGTCTTCGATACGGGCTTATACAAGTTTTCTATGGCAACCAGGCTGTTTGATACCCCCCTGAAGACAGCTTTTCTATGCCAATGATTGAAGGAAATTAGGACGCTGGCGATGAGACGGCACAATACGGTCTGCTGGCCTGATTGGCAAAAGCATTATGGGTGGAAGGCGCGATCGCGCACCCTCTGAAAAGGTTCTGAGACGTCGGTCTTGAGACATATCGCCCCGCCTGGGGAGCATCACCCAGACCGTCTTCCCGAGGAACATATGGGTGGGTGGGGCGATCGCTCTGCTGCCAGCAATCCAGCCCATAACTCCTATCCTCTACGCCGAATCACCCCGTTCTATGGCACTCTGAAAACAGATAAACTCACAAATCTTTATTCAGCTCAGGGCCATGCAAACCCTTCCTTCCTCTCCCGCTTCCACACCTGTCGATACCGCCTTCGACACCACGATTCATCGCCGCCAAACCCGTCCCGTTCCTGTCGGCAACATCACGATTGGCGGCGGAGCTCCGGTCGTCGTCCAGTCCATGATCAACGAAGATACCCTGGATATTGAAGGATCCGTTAGCGGTATTCGGCGGCTGCATGAAATTGGCTGTGAGATTGTGCGGGTTACTGTGCCCAGCATGGCCCACGCCAAAGCCCTTGCCACCATTCGCGAGAAGTTGGAGACAACTTACCAACTGGTGCCCCTAGTCGCCGACGTGCATCACAACGGCATGAAAATCGCGCTAGAAGTGGCCAAGCACGTTGACAAAGTGCGTATTAACCCCGGCCTCTACGTCTTCGAAAAGCCCCAATCCGGGCGTACCGAATATTCCCCGGCTGAATTTAAGGAGATTGGCGAAAAGATTCGCGAAACCTTGGAACCGCTTGTCGTCTCCCTGCGCGATCAGGGCAAAGCCATGCGTATTGGGGTCAATCACGGCTCCCTTGCTGAGCGAATGCTCTTTACCTATGGCGACACCCCCGAAGGCATGGTGGAGTCTGCTCTCGAATTTATCCATATTTGCGAATCTCTAGATTTTCACAATTTGGTAATTTCCCTCAAAGCCTCCCGGGTTCCTGTTATGCTGGCGGCCTATCGGCTCATGGTCAAGCGCATGAACGAACTGGGCATGGACTATCCGCTGCATTTGGGCGTCACCGAAGCAGGCGATGGTGAGTACGGTCGCATTAAGTCCACCGCCGGCATTGGTACCCTGTTGGCTGAAGGCATTGGCGATACCATTCGCGTTTCCCTCACCGAAGCACCGGAAAAAGAGATTCCCGTTTGCTACAGCATTTTACAAGCCTTGGGCCTGCGCAAAACCATGGTGGAATATGTTGCTTGCCCTTCCTGTGGGCGCACCTTGTTCAACCTCGAAGATGTGTTGCACGAAGTTCGCGAGGCCACCAAGCACCTGACGGGCCTGGACATTGCGGTCATGGGCTGTATTGTCAACGGCCCTGGCGAAATGGCCGATGCTGACTATGGATATGTGGGCAAAACCCCTGGCTACATCTCGCTCTACCGAGGTCGCGAGGAAATCAAAAAAGTTCCTGAAGATCAGGGTGTCGCTGAACTGATCAATCTCATCAAGGCAGATGGCCGCTGGGTCGATCCCTAGCACTGGGAAGTCCGAATTTTTGTCGATTCTTATCGATATTGTTAGTACTTAGCCATCCCTGCCAGTTAGTGGGTTATCTTTCTGGCACACTCACTCAGAAATCTCTCAGCTAGGCTCGTTATCATGGCTTTGTCTGGGTGAGGGAAGTTGCCCTCAACACTCAGTATTGCTTGTGTTAGATTGAGCATAATTGCCAACGGAAATTGAGATATATGGCGATCGCAAAGCGAGGATTGGTTTTAGGCGCAACAGCTGTAGCTGCTGCCGGCGTCATTGTTACTGGGGCAGGGTTGCACTTGTCCCAAAGCAAGGCATTCTTTGAAGAAAGTCCCAAAGAAGTTATTGATGAAGTTTGGCAGTTAATTGACAATACCTATGTCGATGCGACCTTCAATCAAACCGACTGGGAGGCAGTACGTACCGACTATCTGAGTCGCGAGTATAGTTCCCCAGAAGCGGCTTATGATGCCGTGCGCGAGATGTTGGAACTGCTGGAGGATCCCTACACCCGCTTCATGGATCCCGAAGAGTTCCGTAATATGCAGATCGATACCTCTGGAGAACTGACCGGGGTCGGTATTCAAATTACTCAAGAAGAAGAAACGGACGAAATCGTCGTTGTTGCGCCGATCGAAGACACCCCTGCTTTTGAAGCTGGCCTCCGTTCTCAGGATGTCATTATCGAGATTGACGGTCAATCGACCGCAGGCATGGAGTTAAACGATGCGGTGAGTTTGATTCGTGGGCCAGTGGGGTCAGATGTAACCCTGACGGTACGCCGTGATGCGAAACAGCTCGACTTTAATCTGACACGGGCTCGGATCGAAATTCATCCTGTGCGCTACTCCGTAAATGATGCCCCTGAAGGGCCAGTTGGCTACATTCGCTTGACCCAGTTCAGCAGCAATGCAGCTAGTGAAATGAAGGAGGCTATTGAAGATTTAGAATCGCAAAACGTTGTCGGCTACGTCCTCGATTTGCGATCTAATCCGGGGGGGCTGCTCTATTCCAGCATCGAGATTGCTCGCATGTGGATTGACGATGGTGGCATTGTTTCGACCGTTAATCGCCAAGGTGTGGCGGATGAAGAACTGGCGAATAACCGCGCGCTGACCGACCGACCCTTGGTTGTGCTAGTCGATGGCGGCTCTGCCAGTGCTAGCGAGATTTTATCAGGCGCATTGCAAGATAATGGGCGAGCGCAGCTTGTGGGTACCCAAACCTTTGGTAAGGGGTTAGTACAGTCGGTCCGCAGCTTGCCAGACGGGTCAGGCGTGGCCATCACCATTGCCAAGTATTTAACCCCGAGCGGACGAGACATCAACCAGCAAGGGATTGAGCCAGATATTCTGGTCGAGCTATCGGAAGACGAGCAGGAAGAGCTCTCCGATAATCGCGATCGCATTGGGACGCTGGAAGATCCGCAATATCGTCAGGCTGAAGAACTCCTGTTGCAAACTGTCAGAGCGAATCAAAATACTGCGATTGAGCCGCAGTAAGTTACGCCAAGCAAATTTGGCCTCACGCATTACGAGTCGTTGCCAGCCTAGCTGTACTCATTACATCGGCTGGCACTTACCTGCTCGAATCAGGCCCACTCGTTTAGCGATCGCTTCCCCTTCCGTCGCATATGGCCCCCACTTTTCAGCGTGGGAGGTCATGCTTAATTCTGATTCGGTTAGAATCTGACAGGTTTCCGACCTCCCCTTCACGACGTACCAGTTTGTCGGCTCAGACATCGTATCCCCTCGGTAAGACTGTTTTTATCCTAGCTGGCGTCACTGCCTAGAGCATCCTTTTTTTATAAGGCTGAATTGGCAGATAACGGAGTGCACGGCGCAACTGACCCACACCCAATTTGATGCCACCAGAGCCAACCGATAACATACGCCAAGCTAATTGATCTCAGGCGAGCAGCGCACAGAATAATTCCTGTGCTGACCAGGAGGCGATTCTTGTTAGTTGATTGTTACTTGATGCACAGCCCCTTGCTGAGTTGGGAAAACTAAGTTGAAGGCGATCGCGACTGGCAGCGTGTCAGGTTGGTTGATCAATAGCCTGCATGGCTGATCCTGTACCAAGAGCACGACTCCACCTCTCCCGGCGATTAGTTCCAAAACGAATGGTGAGGGCCACGGTTGTTAGTGCCTCTTGCTTTCTGAATGTCCTTAGGCCGTACTTAAGAGTGGCATATAGGGTGACGCGCTCTAGCTACGCGCCTCAAACGTCTCGTAATAGGTGGTCTACTTATGCTATTTGATCGCATCATCGAAGACAGTCTTGGCTATATCCGTCGCAAACTCTGGTCAGAAACCGACCATGATCAGGGGGCTAAAAATCAGTTTCAATCAACAAAATCTATTCCGGGAGAGTTTGGGATCATTCACCTGCTGGAAGGGCGAGATACGCCTCGGGCCATCCGCACTTGGATGTTGAGTCCCAAGCGACAAAAGATGAATTCGGCTCATATGGTGGCAACATCAACGCCGATGGATTTGCACATCTACACTGATTTTTTGGGGCCGCTACCGAAAAATACCACTCCCTCGGCCATGGATGAGCGCAAGTTACAGGAAAGTCAGCGTCAGCGAGGCCTATCGGTGGCGACTCATCGCTTGCAGTTGTTGAAATCGAGTCATTTTCTCAACAAAGATGGCTTTTATACGTCCGAAGTACTGCATTGGCAAGATGTTGACTGCTACCCTCCCAACGGCAGCAATTTACCCCCCAAAGCAGCCGACAAAATTGCGATGCGATTTACAGATGCCGTTGCCTTTAAGTGTTTGAAGTTGCCTCAGCCAATGAAACTCCCAGTGGAGGAATGGACGCAAATCATTAACGAGACCCTGGCTGAAGTCAAAGCAAAGCTGGTAGCGAAATCGGTTTAATGGCCCCAGTCGGGTCGATCGCTCTTCCCGCTCAGTTATGGCAAGCCGCTGATAGGTTCGGGCCTCTTGAGACGCCAGAGGCCTTGTGTAGCAAGAGACTCAATCTTGAACTTTGAACTTTGTCTTTTGAAGTTTGCTATACCAACTAACCCCAAGGGCACCCTGAAACCCTGCCAGGGGAGACTAGCTTACACTGCACTCTGAATAGCTGCAACGATCGCCGATTGGACAGCGGTATCATTCATCATAAAGGTGTGCCCGACAGGAAATTGGAGGGGGAGATCGCGATCGCTCATGCGGGTTTCGCTAATGGCGACAATCCCGTCGTTGGCTTCCGCACCAAATGGACTCAGCAGTCCCGTTGGCCCGCCCACACCAGCGATAATGGTATAAGGCGATCGCAATAATGGCAATTGCTGAAAAAAATCAAGGCGAGTCAGATTCCAGCCACATTGCCCAGTAACCCATTGAAATGGTGGCAGATGCCAGGCCATCGGCGCTAAACGTGGACGCTGATTCGGCGGACCCAGCATCACAATATGGGCTGGCGGTGGCGCAGACTCGTTGCCCAAAGCGGCTCGCAACAGCAGTCCGCCCAAAGAATGCGCCACTACGCTGTAAGCCCCCTGCTGACTCAGTTCATGTAGCTGTTGCCGTAAACGCTCGACAATCTGGTCGAAGGTTTCGAAAATAGCTGCATAGCTGAACGCATCGGTCTGCCAACCGCTTGTTTGTAAACGCCAAGCTAGTGGCATCAGAGACGCTGGCGTGCGACTGAGACCGTGAACTAATAACACTTGCATAACTAATGACCATAGGGAACTTGATCAAATCATGCCTGTATGGCGGATTATTGCAAATAGTAGAAAGCCGCCTGTAAACCGCCGATGAGAAAACCTAAAATCCCCCCAAGATTCACAATTGCCTGCAATTCATTCCGCACGATGCCCTGTACGGCCATCTCTAAATCGCGAGGATTGGTGGACGAAACGCGCTCAATAATGACTTGATCAATATTTAAAATAGGAATCACCTGAGCGACTAAATTTTCGAGATCCCGCTCTAAATAACGCTCCAAAATGAGGGCCAACTCTTCACTCACCGGATCGAGGGAATCGGTAATCACTTGAGAATTTTGCAAACGGTTGAGCAATTGAGTTGCTAGCATTTCCCAATTGATAGTACTGCTCAGCCCTTTTAATAGATCCGGCCCTAAGGTTCGAATATATCCCCGCACCGCTTCACGAATAGTTTTCCGCAGTTCTCGAACTGTCGAGACCGGCAGTTGCTGTAGCGTCATTTGCTGAAAGATTTCTTGGAGCCGCGGATTCACGTTGAGGGCTTCGACGAGTTCAGCAATGCGATCATTGGTGAGGTCGCGCTCATCTAGGCAAAAGGTGCGCAGGCGGATCAAAGAGTTGCGAACGCCAAAGAGATTGGCAACCACCCAATAGGTGCCGCTAGTGCGCGAACGGAAAATCTCGTCGATTGTGTGGATATTGCGATCGGTCAAAAAATCGATCAGCATTCGGCGTAGGCGATCGGGCGGCAAAACCGAAATCAGCAACCAGTTTGAGAGTTGTTGCGCTTGGTCTGGAGTGAGCTGGAAGTCCAACAAAACTTGGTCAAAGATTTGATCGATTTGAGCCCGGAGAAAGTCTTCGCGGCGCGCCCAGACGCGCAATAGGCGAGGCAGGGAAGTGCCAAAGACATCTTGCAAAACCTGGCCCACAATCTCTGCCGTGCGCACTTGGTTACGAGACTGAACTTGATCGAGGCTGAGCTCTAGCAGCCAGCGAATGGCTTGTTTCGTCCGCTCTGTTTGCAGCAGTCGCCGAGCCAGATTTTCCATCTCTTCTGGCGTCAGGAGGGAGCCCATGATGGTGTCGGCCACGCGGCGAGCGAGTCGCTCCTGATTACTGGGGATCAAGCCTGGCGTCAAGGGCAGCCGTCGCTTGAACAGGTAATAGGGCCGATAGGGCCGAAACAGCATCTTGATGGCGAGGTCATTTGTAAAATAACCAATCACGCCACCGACGCAGGGCGGCGCTAGTAATAACCAAATATTAGACCAATCCATCGCAGACGTGAGGGGCGATTGTATCAGCAGCAACGTGCCGAGTCATCATAACAAACTAGCTTCACGGTTATGCCAGCAGTCTTGCAAAGTCTTAATGTCAGGTTGTCTACGGCAGACGTCGGCAGGGTGCGATGGAGATAGCTCTCGTGGCTAAGACGTTAACTACTTGCCCACAGCGAAGCGTCACCGTGTCAGCACTAATATCCCCATCAAGCCGCCCGCAATGGGGTAGTGAACTGCAGAAGCGAAACCAGCTTCCAGGGCCAGTTGTTGCTGCTCTGGCCCCAAGGGAAACCGCTCGACACTGGGGCCGATGTAGGCATATTCATCCGTCATGCCGAAGTTTTTCGCCGTGGGCACGACTATCGTATCGAGATACCATCTTTGAAATTGCTGCAGCCAGGCAGACTGCGGTTGTAAAAAGTCGAGAATCGCGGCTTTGGCCCCTGGCCGCAGGACACGTCTTAACTCTTTGAGACCTTGAGTCAGGTTAGTGAGATTGCGTAAGCCGTACGCCATGGTGGCGGCGTCGAACTGTTCATCTTCAAAGGGGAGGGTGAGGGCGTCGCCCTCGATCCAGTGCAGGGGAGCCAGGCGAGATGGCTGGGCAGGTTTTTGGCGTGCGATCGCAAGTTGCGCGGGGGAAAAATCGACTCCATATACCTCGCCGCTTGGCCCGACTCGCCGAGCCAACAGCAGCGCCAGATCTCCACTACCGCAACACACATCCAAGCCAGTTTGCCCAGATGCTGCCCCACTCCAATCAACGGCCATTTGTTTCCAGACACGGTGCAATCCTCCACTCAACTGTTGATTAAAGTCGTCGTAAACTGGGGCGATCCGGTCGAACAGTTGTTGAATATCTTGGGCAGAGGGCGCAGAGTTAGTCACAGATATGGGCATCTCAAGGAAGACGATCGCACATGAACATCTCTACAGACCATATCGCGATCGCGGAGCCAGGGATTGCTTGAGATACTGTTCATTGAGGTTTACCAGTGCTCGCAATGCTGAGGCATTGCCTCAGCATTGCGGTTGACCACCGGATTCGCCTGGGTCAGTTTACAAACAAGCCAATGTCAACGCCACCTGACGAGACGCCATGCCCAGGAAATCTTGCAGGGTTTTAGTGAATTCATGGGGCTGTTGCCACTGTAGGGAAATCACTGCCACCACAGCCCCGCGAAACATCACTGGCACGGTACCATGGGAGCCCACCTGATGCACCTCATACAATTCTTTAGTGCTGGGGTTCGGGGCTTTGGCGGTGTTGATAATATATTTCAACTGCTGTGAGGTAATTGCCTCTGTGATCAATGGAGCTTGCTTGAGCAGAGCCGCCGCAATCGCCCCGGCAGTTCCCATGTCATTTCCTAAGGCATCTGCATCCACCAGGTGAACGGCAACTCCATCTGCCGCCGTGACTTTTTGCAGGGCTGCCGCGATCGCTGGCAAAGCTGCCGCTACAGTATCCTGAGACTGAGCAATATTGGCCATTTCCATGACTAGCCAATGTTGGTTTTGCAGTAGATCAATTGCCTCGCCGCGCTGCTTCAGCAATTCGTAGGTATTCGCGGCCTGGTCAACCACAAGCTTGAGTTCGTCGGGATTCCAGGGTTTAGTGATGTAGCGATATACTTGCCCGGCGTTAATCGCATCCACCAGGTCTTCCACGTCGGTAAACCCGGTCAAAATAATGCGTACCGTGTCTGGAAATTCTGGCACGGTTTTGCTCAAAAATTCCGTCCCTTTCATTTCTGGCATCCGCTGGTCAGAAATAATGACGGCCACCTCACCCTGTTCGGCCAACACCTCAAGTGCTTGATGTCCACTTTCGGCGCGCAAAACGTTAAAATCGCGGCGAAAAGTTCGATACAGCAGGTCTAAATTGTCCGGCTCATCGTCTACGACCAACATTTTGGCTTTATTAGTTTTTCGGGAACGAGCAGCAGCCATGCTGGAATACCTCGAATGTTGTTTCGCCAAGCACGATAGCCAGCAATGATCCGCCGGAGCTATCTCTCACTATTTCTCTAAGTAGGTTGCATTCAGAGTACCCATGCCAGTCGCGAAACTAAATGACTCGCTCATGACGGACAATGACCAATGCGACCAAGCAGGTAAGGCCCTCCCGCAACCGATCAAGCTCCTGAAAGTCGATCATGTGACTAGATCGAAACAAGCAAACAGCCTGAGCCAGTGCCGAACTAGTGGACAAAGAGTGACTATCAAAGTGCGGTTAATCAGCTACTGCATTGTTACGAGTGATCGTGATGCTCATGACTCCGAGAAAACCGATCGAAAAAGTGATGGTTGCGTTTGCGGTAGCTTTCTGGGAAAGGCAAATTCAGCGTTTCGTGAAAGTCTGCTTGCACCTTGTGGGTCAACCGTTTGGAGACTTGTCGAACAATCTGACTCAGCAAATGGTCGCCGGTTTTCTGAATGATGCGGCAGGGCAAAGCCTGAATGAAGCGAGGAAAACTCACCCAGACCTTTAACTCCAGAGTCCAGTCGACCTGCGTCAATACTGGGCCGGGAGCACTCGGTGTTTCGTTAAGCTCAAGTGCCGCCTTGAAATCCACCTCATATCCAGGGGATACATACCCAGGAATTTCAATAGTTTCAATTCGGTAGACGCCATGATCCTGTGGTAGCAGGTGCAAACCAACTTTTGGTTCAACGTCGTAGCCAAGTGCGCCAAAATGCCCAATCGTCAAGTCGTAGCCATTATTTTCCAGCGGCGTTGCCGTCATTGGATGTGCACATCGTAAAAACCATGACTGATGATCATCGAGGTAACGAGCAACGGTATCACGATCCGCAGCCATTTCCATGCTGCCGATATAGTCACCGTGAAACAGCATTGGTTGGTGGCGTAGTGGTTCCGAAGCTGGATGATCAGTGCTCTCTTCCATAGAGTCAACCAGGTGAGAAACAGATCCTAAAATCGGTTCTGAAAGGTCATTAACCCGGTGGTTGGTAAATGGTGTTTGCATGGAGGCGGTTTGCTATCTGGTTTTAAATGCAAATGCCCAATGGCACGGTTCAGCAGCTACTTATAGCTTCACTATAGTATTGGAGGCTATTTTAACCGACGAACAGCTGAAGAATATTCCTTCGTTAAAGTTTGAAGGCTGATCTGAGCTGTTTGTAGCCTAACTCGGTTCTTTCTGCTCCATCAGTCGCAAATATACGGACTCTTGCCGGGGAACCGGGATCAATTTCACGCTTTTCTCCGCAGGCTTACTGGAGTAGGGTTAGCTTAGAAATAAACGTGTGCTGGAGTTTGAAGCTATCACTACGGTTTGAGAGAAAAATTGGCGCAACTTTTCTATTGGTTTGATAGATGAAAGTCAATGGTTTGCCGCTTGTTATGAAAGGGGAAATTGCATGAAAGCTTTGGTTGTTGGGGCGACAGGGGAAACGGGTCGTCGAATTGTGCGGGTACTAGTCGCAAAGGGGATTCCGGTGAGGGTGCTGGTGCGCGATCGCCAACAAGCGCAGGCGATTTTGCCGAACACGGTTGAGTTTGCGGTGGGCGATGTACTCAAGCGCGACACGATCGAAGCAGCGATCGCTGACTGCACGGTGTTGGTTTGTGCCACTGGGGCGCGGCCCAGTTTTGATCCCACTGGACCTTATCAGGTGGACTACGAGGGCACTAAAAATTTGATTGACGTAGCTCAGGCTCACAATCTCGACCACTTCGTGATGGTGTCATCTTTGTGTGTGTCGCGCTTCTTTCATCCGTTGAATCTGTTTTGGCTCGTGCTGTATTGGAAGCAGCAGGCCGAAGACTATTTGATCAAGAGCGGCGTGCCTTATACGATTGTGCGCCCTGGGGGATTAAAGAACGATGATACGGACGATCGCCCGCTAATTATGGCCCCTGCCGATACGTTGTTTGAAGGCAACATTCCTCGGCTTAAGGTGGCGGAGACTTGCGTAGCAGCGTTACAAGATGCAGCGGCCAAAAATAAAATTGTGGAAATCGTCGCCCAGGAAAATGCGACGACAAAACCCTTCGCAGCTTTATTTGCGGGCGTATCGTAAAGCGCTCTAGGTCGTTTGCCAAAACTGGCGAAAGTCTTCGTCGCGATCGCTCAACTGGGCGGTCTCGGCACCGAGTGATCGTAGCTTGTCGACTAACCGAGCGCAAGCCGGACGTTCGGTGGCGTAGTGTCCCGCATCAATCAAAACGAGACCGCGATCGCGCGCTTCTTGAAACTGGTGAAACTTGCAGTCAGAAGTGAGGTAGGCATCAGCCCCCGATTTCACCACGTCGCCGATGAAACTGGCCCCAGAGCCGCCCAATACGGCGAGGCGGTGAATGGGCTGCTGTAAATCTGCTTCGGGAGAATACAGCAAATCGGGTGGGGTGAGCTGCTGTTGAATGGTTGCCAGCACTTGGGCAAGCGTTGTGGGTTCCGGTATAGTTCCGACGCGACCGTACCCGATACCCGGTTGGGTTGGGGTAATCGGCTGTGGCTGTTGCAAATTCATCAACTGCGCCAACACATCGGCAGTGCCGTCGGGCACCTGATCAAAGTTGGTGTGGGCGCTGTAGACCCCAATGCCGTGGGTGAAACTCAGCCGCACCATCTCCCCAATGGGGGTGCCCGTTTGCACCGATTTGAGGGGACTAAAGATTAGCGGATGATGGGCGAAAATTAAATTGATCGGTGTACCGGCGGCTCGTCGAGCGATCGCTTCTTCCATAACGGCCAGCGTCGGCGTCAGGCAAACCAGCACATGGGCCGATGCGCCCAAGATACCCGGCTCGATTTGCCAGCCGCAGTTGTCCCAGCTTTCTTGCCACTGGGGCGGTGCCCAGGCTTCAAATTGGTCGATCAGTTTTGCAATGGTCATGGTGAAGTCGGCGGCTGAGCGCCAGTCGGGACAATGAATAGTCAGATAGATTTGACCGGGGAACTGGAGAAAGAGGATCCAGTAGTCCGCAATCCTCAGTCGTTGACCTGACCTTAATTTTAGGTAATCCTTCAATTCTCTGTGGGGTCAGACACCTGAAATGCTGGGGTTAGGCGCTGATGGGCTGCGATCGCTCCAGGCCCAACTGGATCAACTGATCCACGAGGGCTTCGAAAGTCATACCGCTAGCCTGCCACAGCATCGGGTACATGCTGGTTTGGGTAAAGCCGGGCAAGGTGTTGATTTCGTTGAGGAAAATCTCACCTGTTGACTCAACGTAGAAAAAATCGACTCGTGAAATGCCCGCCGCATCGACCGCTTGAAAGGCTTGCACCGCCATTTCTTGAAGCTGGCGAGTGACTTCTGGCGACAGCGGCGCGGGAATCATCAAATCGGCTTGTCCGGCAGAATATTTGGTTTCATAGTCGTAAAAATCGCTCTCAAAGCTGATTTCACCGATGACGGAAGCTTTCGGTACGTCGTTGCCCAAGACCGCACATTCGACTTCGCGAGCCTCGACTCCGGCTTCGACGATGATGCGGCGATCATAGCTAGCGGCACTGTCTAGCGCGGCTTCCAATTCCTGGCGCGATCGCACTTTGGCAATCCCGACGGACGAGCCGAGGTTGGCCGGTTTCACAAACGCGGGATAGCCTAAGGCTGCCTCAATGCGATCGCACAGCTTGGGAAAGACACAGGGGTTGGACCATACTTCGGCGCGGGTCACAGCGACATAGTTTACTTGCGGAAGTCCGGCCTGGGCAAAGGCGGTTTTCATGGCAATTTTGTCCATGCCGACCGCCGAGCCGAGCACGCCAGAGCCCACAAACGGGATTTGTAGTAGCGAGAGTAGTCCTTGAATGGTGCCGTCTTCGCCATTGGGGCCGTGCAATACGGGAAACCAGATGTCAATGGCGTTGAGCGGTTGGGGGGCAGGCAAGCGATCGCCTGGGTTCGCGGTTTCACCATCACTAGAGGAAGGCTCGCCCGACTGCAAGACTTGGGCGGCGCGATCGCCAAACTGCCAAACTCCGGCTTTGGTAATGTAGACCGGAATCACGGCATATTTTTCGGCATTGGTTCCCTGGGTGAGGGCTCCCGCGATCGCCTGCGCCGAACAAATCGAGACTTCATGCTCGCCTGAGCAACCGCCAAACAAAACGCCGACCTGTGTTTTTGCCATGATTGCTCTCCCTTTGTCGGTTTCAGAATTGTCTACCATCGCGCTAACTGAGCCCACAGGCGTGAACCAGGGGCCGCGATCACATCTAAGTATTCCTACCACTTCCGAACCGCAAAAAAAACCCTGAACCTCGCAATGGAGGTCCAGGGGTAACAATCAGGGTGCATCTACCACTTCAGTCTTCTCGCGATCACTAGGTCATCCGGAGAAAATTGGCCGAACGCCTGCACAAATCTGCTAGGCGTTACGCAAGTCAATATTGTCGGAGAACTAAGAGTAAAATCTGCTGTATCAAGCAAAACTGTTTGACGGTTGATATTTCGGCAAAATACGCAAAATGTCAAGGAGCCATGATGACTGAGTCTGTGAACTGTGAAAAGCTGGCTGGGGTGCTCAATCGTGCGAGTGCTCAAGGTAAGCACCAATTTTGCAAAATGCTCTGGGGCAACCAGTCAGAATCGATTCAGTCGCAACTGTTGCCTTATTTAACCGAGCAAGCCCAAGATGCCGTGAAAGAAGAGGACTGAGCCCTGCTTCCTCGGCCGATGAGTTATGTGTAGGGCTTGCCAGTCGGTCTACGGGTGAGTTCTGCCGACGCTAGCCAAGTTGCTTCATGTCCCACGGCACATCCCATCGCCGCATTATTTTGAAGAGAGGCGTTACCGGCAATGGCCTAAAACGCTTGGATGCGATGCGGAGTTGAAAGATAGCGGCGGAATCCTTGCTTTGGTTGCCAGGTAATGGCTCCATCTCGGTGGGTCCAAAATACTTGGATGCCTTGCTGCTGGAGCTGACGTTCGAGGGATTCAGGCAACTGCTGACCATAACAAATAGCCACTTGCGGGGCGACGGCTTCCACCAAGGCCGGGCTGAGCTCATCTCCAGCCCAGACTAAGACCTGGCTTTGGAGGGTGGTGCCTGTTTTTGCCAGATGCTCCTGAGTCCCTAATGGCAGTTCAGGCAACAATAGCCAATCTTGGCGATCGCTCAACCGCACAATCGGATTTTCAACCCCTAGCAGTTGCAGCGACAGTTGGTTCAGGGCGGTAGTGGTACCGGCCTGTAATGGATGAAACTGCCCCTGGGAAATCAGGTCGGCGGTTGCCGTATCGGTACTGTAGAGATGCGCCGTTGGCACCTGCGCCAAGAGTCGCTGCCACCCCTGTCGATAGTCGGCCCCAAACGGGAGCGCGATCGCGGATTCCAGATGATTGACGCCCGCCTGGGTTAAAAAAGGCTCGACGGTGTAGAAAGCCGTTTTCGCATCGCCGCTATTAATTAGTGTGGTCTGGCCATGGTCTTGTTGCACCCAGATCAGTTCTTGTCCAGCCGCCAACACCGTGACTTGGTCCTGCGTTGCCCAGTGCCAACCGAGTGGACACACAATCAGCATCAGAAACGCGATCGCGAACATGGGCTGTAGCCAGCCCCGACGTTGTTGCAGCCAACCGCCACCGCCCCAAAGCCCCAAGAGGATGAGATACAGACCGCACAGTTGCCAGCGAGAAATTTGCCCAATGGCGATCGAGCTCCCGGGTAGTTGACTACTCGTTTGCGCGAGCCACAACAGCGCTGCCGCTGGATAGTAGAGCGCATGGGCCACGATGCCCCCAAGGGGTGGAAACACTAATGCTAAAGCACTGCTCGCAATGCCTCCGAGACTGATCACAGTGACCAAAGGCATAGCCACGACATTGAGCACAATACTGAGTCCCGCCAACACATTAAAGTGGTACAGCGTCAACGGTAGAGTCCACAGCGTAGCCGCGATCGGCACAGCGACTAAAGATGCCACCATGACCGGCAGCCAGTCTAATCGGCGCATCAGAGTTGGCACGGTGACGATTAAGCCCCAGGTTGCCGTGACGCTGAGCTGAAAGCTAACACTCCATAGCCAGGTGGGATTGATGAGCAACATGACCGTGGCGGCCATGATCAAGGCTCCAGCCGCTCGCACTCGACGGTTGGTCGCTAATGCCAGTAGCGCGGCCCCACCCATCAAGGCGGCTCGAATCACACTGGCTTGAGCACCCGTTAGTAAGACATAGCAGACCAGCACACCAAGGCCACACCAGGCCTGTAATTGGTTGGAACGCGATCGCAATAGTGCGAGTACGACGCCTAACAATAACGACACATGAAACCCGGAGGCCGCGATCGTATGGGCCAGACCAACCCGCATGAAGACATCTTGGATAGGGCTAGGTAGGTCAACCGCTTTACGTCCCAAGGCCATGGCACTCACCAGTTGTCCTAAAGGACTGCCTAAGGCTCGCACCTGAGTGCGCACAATGCGTTGCCGCACTTGCCAGAGACCCCAGGTGGCCCGGTCAAACGTGAACTCGTGGGCAACGAGGCCTGTAAATGTGCCTCGTTGGGTGAGGTAGGCTCGAAAGTCAAACCCATTCGGATTCATCGCGGGCTGTGGGCGATAAAGCTGTCCCCTTGCAGTCACTCGCTGTCCGGCGTGGAGTCCGGTAACTTGAAGCAGG
This sequence comes from Halomicronema sp. CCY15110, assembly GCF_016888165.1. Lineage (GTDB taxonomy): Bacteria > Cyanobacteriota > Cyanobacteriia > Phormidesmidales > Phormidesmidaceae > Halomicronema. Next base: position 49,286 of record NZ_JACSWC010000315.1, read on the forward strand.
GGAGCCGTGACATAGACTCGCCCGCTAACAGGAATTTGAAACGTAACCGCACCATCGATATCTAAGACTTGTAAATTTTGAGCAGCGACTAAAAGCCGGCCCTTTAAATCGCGATTGAGGCGCGGATCTTCGATCGCTCTCCCCACAATGACGTGTTCTGTGCCAATGGTGTTAGCCCGTTGTAAGAACTGACTAACATCGTGCGCGCCCGCAACCGGCGATCGTAGGGGCATGTAGATGGCCGCTAACAGCACCACCACTCCCAAGCCGCACCAGCGTCCCGGTTGCCATCCTAACCGCCACGCACGATGGGCCAACCTCCCCCAGCCTGACAGCAGCAGCAATCCCGCTACCCCGGCCCAAGATACTGAAATGACACCGACAGACCCATACCCCGCGATCGCGCTGATGAGCAAACCGACGATGTAGGCAAGACAAAGCGCCAGACCAAAAGACACACCCATTACATGATTTAGTAGAGACCCTACTTCTAGAAATCCCTATTAATAGAGATTAAACTCATCCACCATTGGCAAATCATGACCGATTCAGCAATTCTGCGGAACATCTGAGAAAATCTACTGAGACGTGGATTTTTACAGTTCAGCTCAGCAGACAAAGGACGTCAAATCAACCTGTTGTCGGCTTCGGTCGTCAAAACTGGCGATCGCTGTCACCCTAAATAATTGAACAAATGCACTCTTTGATACATTTTTTGGATCCGTTGGGAGAGTGCTTAAGTGCTAAGTAAAGAATCTGTAAGGTGCAACCAACTTTCGGTTGGGTAGCATCGCTGTCGTCTCGCCGATTTTTACCCGTTATTGTCAAAAGCGTGACAGTCGTATTCGGGTAAGCAACCATGTCTCTTTCTATTTCAAAGTTTGCTATGGCCACCGGGTTAGCCACCGGTACTTTACTCTCAGGTTTTAGTACGAGCCAAGCTTTCGCATTGGGATTCGATTTTGAGGGAACGTATTCCCAGACCAGTTCATCGACAGCCGACATCCTGCTGGAATCGATCACAGTTGGGGATCAAATCATTGACGAGTTTTCTTACGTAACTTCCGCTGAGATCGTCTACAACGACGCTTACACTGGTGGCAACACTGGGGCGGCGAGTGCTGATACTGGAGATGATGCCACGGGAGGTGCACGTGCAGAAGACGCTACGGCGGCAGATGTGGTTGCCAACCTTAGCACTAACAACATTAATCACATTATCGATACAGAAGATAAAGGTCGGTTTGAGATTGACCTGAATTTCAGCGAGGCGATTAAGACCCTCTTTATTTGGGAACGAGGGATGAATAGTGATCTCGGGATTCAAGCTGTCGGTGCTGGCGGTGAATTGCTTGGCAACCGGCTAGACATCACCCGCGATATGTGGTTTAGCACTGGCTTTAAAATCGACACTTCTGAGATCGAAAAAGCTCAGTCGGTTGGTTCCTTAGGGATCAAAATTGCCGATTTGGGTGTACAGGGTGGCGAGGTGTCGACACTGCGCTTCTTCAGCCAAAGTGGGTTTAATGGTCCCGACTGGAAGTTTGTAGGGACCACTGCCAAGGTTCCAGAACCGACTTTACTGCTTGGTTTAGGGCTGCTCGGTGGTGCCATGGCATGGCAAAAGCGCACTAAAGTTGCTTAACCCTTTTTTGTGTGTGGCCTTAGTTGCATGACGGCTTAGTAAAAAAAGGGAGCTAGTGAGAACTAGCTCCCTTTTTTGCTGATGCAATGACGGCTTAGATGACGACGACTGATTGTCAAACATGGCGTCGAGTCAATGAATCAAACTGCGGCAAGGGGCAATTTGAAGTCAGCAGCACCCAACCCCTAATTAGAGCAGATGGCTGATCTATGACCTAAGCTTTGAACTTTTCGGTAATACGCTGCATCGCAGTTTCGACATTTTCGCGGCTGTTGAAGGCTGAGATGCGGAAATACCCTTCGCCAGCGGCCCCAAAGCCTGAACCAGGTGTGCCGACGACGTTGCAAGTATGCAGTAACTTGTCAAAGAAATCCCAGCTAGAGAGTCCATAGGGTGTTTTGACCCAAACATAGGGAGCATTGACTCCACCATAAGTTTGAATGCCCGCTTCGGACAGCTTTTCACGAATGATGCGAGCATTCTCCAAATAGAACCGGATCAGCTTACGGACTTGAGTTTGCCCAGCTCCGGTGTAAACAGCTTCGGCTCCGCGCTGCACAATGTAAGACACACCGTTGAACTTCGTGGACTGGCGGCGATTCCACAACCGGTGAAGGTCAACTTCGGTGCCGTCTGAAGCCGTGACTTTGATGGTTTTGGGCACGACGGTAAAGGCGCAACGGGTTCCCGTAAAGCCTGCATTTTTGGAGAATGACCGGAATTCGATCGCACAATCCCGCGCTCCGGGAATCTCATAAATGGAGTGAGGAATGTCGTCTTCAGTAATGAAGGCTTCATAGGCCGCATCGAACAGCAATAGGGAACCGTGGGTGTGGGCGTAATCGACCCATTGCTGTAAGTGCTCACGAGTGGCGGCGGCCCCAGTGGGATTGTTGGGGAAACAGAGATAGACCAGGTCGATTTTATAGTCCGGAATCTCCGCTGTGAAGTTATTGTTTGCAGAGATTGGTAAGTAAATCAGCCCTTCGTAGGTGCCATCTTCACCTGCTGGGCCAGTGTGGCCAGCCATGACATTGGTGTCTACATAGACGGGATAGACCGGGTCGGTGACGGCAATCGTATTGTCGTGGCCAAAGATGTCGAGAATGTTGCCGCAGTCGCACTTAGAACCGTCGGAAATAAAGATTTCGTCGGCGGTAATGTCGCACCCACGGGCTTGAAAGTCATGGCGCACAATTTTTTCGCGGAGGAATTCGTAGCCTTGCTCGGGGCCGTAGCCTTTGAATGAGTCGCGATCGCCCATTTCTTCAACGGCTTTGATCATCGCGACTCGGCAGGCTTCAGGTAGGGGTTCGGTGACATCACCGATACCCAGTTTAATAATCGGCGCGGTGGGATTAGCCTCCGCAAATGCCGTAACTCGACGGGCGATTTCTGGAAAGAGGTAGCCCGCTTTCAGCTTCAAATAGTTCTCGTTGATTGTGACCATATAAGAAGAAACTCGATTTCACTGTGTTAGATCAGCTTACTTCGATCTGGGGTCAGTGTATCTGCTGAGAGGGTGTTTGAAAAGTTCTCTAGCCAAGGTTTTGCTACCTAGGACACCTAGAAAAACGACGATGAAAGAGGCGTTTCAGCCCAGTCTCAAGGGACCTGGGTCATCTTTACGACGCAAAGCAACCTCTTAAGGCATCCTCTGAGTCCCGGTCAGGGATCGGGGCAAGTGGCAGCCTCTTAACCGGTGGCGGCAGCGGCGGGTCGCCCGAGTGTCGTAATGTACACAACGGCTTCGTCTTCGGGAATGCCCAGCACTTCATTGACTTGGTCATCAAAAAAGCCGCCAATGCCGCTGACGCCCAACCCTAAGCGGACAGCGGCCACATTCAGGCGTTGTCCCAAATGGCCAGCGTCTAAGTGGAGATAACGATAGCCGCGATCGCCATGGCGTGCGATCGCGGCTTTTAAGTCAGCCGTGTGAAAAATGACCGCTCCCGCGTCATGGCCTAAGTCTTGTCCCAAACAGAGATATTGCAACTCAGGACGAAAGTTCTTGAAGCGAATTTGTCGGAGTTCTTGGGTCAAGGGAGCGTAGTAGTAGCAGCCAGCCTCTAACCCATCGACACCCGAAACGGCGACAAAAGTCTGAATCAAGCTGAGGTCGCAATAATCTGGATCCCCATCTAGACCTTGCTCAATGTAGTGATGGGGCTGGTAGACAAAATCCAGCACCGCGTTGAGTTCTTCTAGGGTGAGGTTAGCGCCACTAAATTCTCGGGTCGAGCGTCGCCGCAATAGGGTTTTCTCCATACCTCGCAAGCGCGTGTCCCAGTCAATGGGCGGTGTGGTGGTGGATACTTTGAGGCAAAACGGAAAATTGTATTTGTCGTCAGGAATTGCTGTAGCGGCTGGTCCGACTTGATCGGCCACACTGGGGCGACGACTGTGCCACCGAAAGTCTTCATCCTGCTGGATGCAGGTAGCTTGGTGCATGAGAGGCAGCAGTTCGCCCTCGGCGAGCCGGGGCATCTTGACCTGTGCCGGGCTCGGCTGAGTTGTGGTGAGATGGGGCAGGTTTTGCTCGACTTGCAGCATGTCGGCCAAAGCGGCCACGGCGATCGCTCCCTCTGCTTCAGTATCCAGATACAGCATTTGGTTGATGGCTGAATCGAGATAACCGCCAATGAGGTGCGGACGATAGTCCACAAGGGCACCGGCCAGCTCCAGATTGCCCAACACGTGCCCCGCGTCTAGGCAGATGCGCCGATAAGCGCGGTCTTGATAGCGCCAAGCCGAACGGTAAAACACACTGGTGAGGATGACCGCGACCTGGGTCGTCTCTAAGGCGGGATGCCAAAAGCAAGCGGCCTGCAAGGCTTGCCAGGGGTGGTCGTCCCAAAACCGCCAGAGTGCATGGGTGCGGGCCTGGTAGTTGTATAAGCCAGCGGGCAGTAGCTGATTGCCCCGGGACACCAGGTAAATCTCCGTCGGATATAGACCACCGGCAGAAGGAGCCGCTCGCAGATAAAACGTCTGCCCCATCAGGGTTTGAATCTGAGCGGTGAGGCCGTATACGTTGATCAAAAAGTGGGAAAGCCTGGCCCAGGCCCGCTCATCTGCAGTCGCCTCAGGGTTGACCTTAGATTCTTCTAGGTAAGGTTTAAGGTCGATCTCCGTCCCGAGCCGATAGGTCTTGAAGGGCTCAGGCTGGGCTCCTTGCATCGCGCGACCCGCCTGAGCAATCGAGTCAGGACTGTATTTAGTGCGATCGTGGAAATATTCCGCTATTGAACTGAGAGAACTCATACGATTAGCAGCTTCAGCAATCCGGCTGTGCGCAGCTCCACTGAAAAGTTGAATGTTGAATACAGCCCAAAAATTGGGAGCTGTTATGAATTACTCTACATTCTCGCCTAGGCGACTGACAGCGATCGCCCTCGAAACCATCAATATTTACGGTCGCTAACTTGTATGCGCCAACATCAAAGGCGTTTCAGCTGCACAACCCCATCGACATTTGAGCTGGATGGACATTTGCGAGGGCCAGCGGCTCAGGGCGTGATTCACAGACTGCGTGACTTGCGAGTCTTTCGAATGACTTCATCGTTAGTTATTAGCTGGAAACACTCCAACGAAAACAACGGACAGGCTGAGAAAATTCAACAGGAGGTTGATGCTAGCTAGCAACCTGGGAGTCCGTCGTTCAAAAATATCTATAAGCGTTACTTTTCTCAGCCATTAGTGAAAGTAGATATGAGGCTGAGATAAATCCAAAAATATCTTTAAGCCAGGTGAAACATTCGTCAAAGCACTGTAACTTAACAACCGTTAACTGACTATTGAGAGGGATAAAGTTTGCTGCATTAATCGTTATTTTTTCAGCCAATGTGTTCTCAGTGGATTGAAAATTTTTGGCTGACAACGTCCTGTCAAGTGTTGCTTAGGTTTCCTTTTCTAGGCCGAAATCGGCTACTCGTAAAGCTACACATTTGTGTCGTTTGTCTGTGTCAATTTGAGTTGCGCGCCAGACTCTATGTTGGTGAAATTGAGCGCAATAGTTGAGGCGGTTTTGATGGATTCAATAGGTGTGGTGGCGGCTCATAGATATTTATGGTGGTGAACTCTCAACTCCCAGCGAGAAGGGCTTTCTGGTTGAGTCGGCCATCATTTAGCCTCACGTGGAAAACTGCCTTTGACCCGTTTTGTTGGATCGAGCTGAGGGCTGTTGTCAGGGTGAAGTAGATCTTGGTATGGGCCCGATTCGCAAGCGATTTAGGGAGTGAAACTAATAAAAGGGTTGTTGGGTGTTCAGCGGAAAATTTGATTTTATGGTGATGCTAGATTTTAGTGAATTATTGGCTCGCTATCGGGCAGGCGATCGCCGATTCCCAGGTGTCAAGATCGAACATGCGGATGAGTTTGAATGTGATTTGCGAGAAATTGATCTCTTTGCAGCGACGATTAATAATGTTTATTTGCCGTATGGCAATTTGAGTCGAGCTAATCTGCAAGATTTGGTGGTAAAACAGGGCAACCTTGGCGATGCCAAATTCACCAACAGCAACTTGAACCGGGCACAATTAGACGGCGTCAATTTGTCGCGGGCTGATCTGCGCTATGCCCGACTGCGGGAAGCGAGTTTCTGTCGCTGTAATTTAAGCGGGGCCGACCTGACTGGGGCTGACCTGACTGGGGCCGACCTGACTGAGGCTGACCTGACTGGGGCTGCACTCCAAGATGCCGATTTGAGCCAAGCTTGTGTAATCGGGGCGAATTTTTTTCGGGCTGCTAATCTGGATGTGGCGAACGCGAAGTGCGATCGCACCACAATTTTGCCGGACGGTCATTACTATCCCTGAGCCGATGAATGAGGACGCTGGGGATCAGGACTTATCCCTCGCCGCCGAGTACCTTGGTCCGGTTGAATCGGACGCGCGCAAGTTCCGTAGGCTCACGTTGTGTGACGGTGGGCGTCGCCTGTAAAGGTTTGATCCCAGCGAGATCTAAAATTTCAGGAATTAAATCTTCCCGCCGAATGGCCATCATGTGCACGCCCTGGCAGAGATCCTGGGCGGCTTTGACCTGTTCCGCCGCGATCATCATGCCTTCGCGGAGGGGCTCTGAGGCGGTCGCCAAGCGTTGAATAATGTGCTCAGGAATATTGACGCCGGGGACGTTGCGGTTAATGAATTGGGCGTTCTTAGCGGACTTCAGCAGAAAAATGCCGGCCAAAATGGGGCGATCGCAGCCCACCGCGATTTGATCCATAAACTTTTCTAGCCGCTCAAAGTCATCGATGAGTTGACTTTGAAAGAATTGCGCTCCCGCTTCGAGCTTTTTGGCAAAGCGCCGCTGGAGCCCCGACCAACTGCGACATTGGGGATCGATCGCGGCTCCGGCAAATAATCGCACCGCTTGATTGGGTAAGGGGCGATCGCAGGCATCCACACCATTGTTTAACTGGCGGATGAGCTGCAGTAGCCGTACCGATTCCAGGTCAAAAACGGGACGTGCTCCGGTTTGGTCGCCTGCTTTTACCGGGTCGCCCGTCAGCGCCAAAATATTGCGAATCCCCAGGGCATAGGCACCCAGTAAATCGGCCTGGAGGGCAATGCGGTTGCGATCGCGGCAGGCCATTTGGCAAATTGGCTCCAGCCCTTGCTGTCGCAAGATGACTGACGCAGCTAGAGATGACATGCGCATTACCGCACGGCTGCCGTCAGTAATGTTGACGGCGTGGACTCGCCCCCGCAACTGCTGAGCCATCTGCACCATGTGGCTCACATCCCCCCCCTTGGGCGGCATGACTTCTGCCGTGATCAAAAACTCCCGAGCCTCGGCAGCTTTTTGGAAATGTGAGGTGGGTAAGGCGTGGGTATCAGTGGGCGACATCAAACTGGTTTAAAGAAAATTTTGGTTGCAGGTAGAAATAGAAGAGGCATCCAGAGGTCAGCTATTTGGTCAGTATATCCTGCCACCTTTGCCATGCTGAAGTCAGAGTAAGCGACCGTTAATGGTCTAAAGCGGCTGTGAATAGCCCAGAGCTGATTTTGCTTTAGCAAGGGTTTGCAGGGCGATCGCTTCCGCTTTTTCGCGCCCCTCCCGCAGAATTGATTCCAAATAGGCGCGATCGGCCATTAGGGCCTGATATTTTTCTTGGATGGGTTGCAGTGTTGCCACCATCGTCTCGGCCAGCAACGGTTTGAATTGTCCCCACCCCATGTCAGCGCATTCCTGCGCCACAGATTCTTTAGTTTGGCCCGATAGGATCATGTAGAGCGTCAGCAAATTTTGGCATTCGGGGCGATCGGGGTTATCAAACTCTAGACCGCGCACCGGGTCACTTTTGCAGCGCTTAATTTTTTTCAGAATCAGCTCTGGCGGATCAATTAAATCAATGCGGCTCATTTCGGAGGGATCAGACTTCGACATCTTTTTCGTCCCATCCGTCAGACTCATGACCCGCGCCCCCGCCTTTTGAATCATCGGCTCTGGCACCTTGATGACAGGTTTCTCATCGCTGCCATATTGAAAGTTGAAGCGATTCACAATGTCACGGGTGAGTTCCACATGCTGTTTTTGGTCTTCGCCAACGGGCACCAAATCCGGCTCATACAGCAAAATGTCGGCGGCCTGCAATACCGGGTAGTCAAACAAGCCGACCGTCACATTCTCCCCTTGCTTGACGGCTTTCTCTTTGAACTGGATCATGCGCTCCAACCAGTTCAGCGGCGTCACACAGTTGAAGAGCCAAGCCAATTCGCTGTGGGCCGAAATGTGAGATTGTACAAAAATAGTGGATTTTTGCGGGTCGATGCCACAGGCGAGGTAAGTGGCCGCGACTTTGTAGGTATCGGCAGCCAGCGCCTTGGGATTATGGGGCACCGTGATGGCGTGCAAATCGGCCATGAACAAGAAGCTGTCGTATTCCTCTTGTAAGGCAACCCAGTTGCGGATGGCCCCCAAATAATTGCCCAGGTGCAGGTTGCCCGTAGGTTGAATGCCCGAAAGAATACGGTTCTTGCCCATAGATCAGAAAGTTATCAGTCTGTATACTCTGTTTACGCATTGTATAAGAAGCCCTAGAGCATTTCGGCTTTAAAAGCCTGTTTGTGTTGTTCAGAGAGAAGGAAGCCATGGATAAGCCCCTATCACAATCTCCGGTGAAAGCCTTGGAAAGCGCGATTAATCTGGCGCAAAATACTGATTCCAACGAGCAAGCCCACGCGACCTTTAACGAAGTTTTAGAGACGGTGCGGGCGAATGATCCGCAGACTGCGGCGATGTTGCAGATGCTCTGGCGCGAATATGTGACGACCCAACGCTCCGCGACCTTTTGGCAGGAGTTGTGCCAGGTGGAAAAGCATCTCTCCGAGCGGATTACGGAAAGTCACGTGCAGCTACGACAAAACTACTTGCGGTTGATGCAAGAACAGTAATTGGGGTTAAGAATCCCTGGCTAGCAGTTAATGTTTTGCTAGGGCTTGAGGATCAGGAGGGGCGTTACACACTTTGCGAGTTGTGACGCCCTTTTTGCTCTTGATTGGGGGACGATAAGCAAGAGGCCGCACTCGGGAAGCGTCACGCCTGTTGTCTTTTACCCCAGGGCTTCGGCTAGGGCTTGCAGCTTGAGCTGAATTTCGGCGAGTTCTTGGGCGGGGTCAGAGTCGGCGACAATGCCGGCACCGGCAAACAAGCGGGCCTGATTTTTTTGAATTAACGCTGAGCGAATGCCAACGATAAATTCGCTGTTGCCGGCAGGGTCGATCCACCCCAGGGGAGCGGCGTACAGGCCCCGATCGCAGGTTTCCTCTTGCTGAATGCGATCGCAGGCTGCTGCCATGGGGACGCCTGCCACGGCCGGCGTTGGGTGCAGACACTCGACTAAGCGCAGGGGCGAGGTCTGGGGGGTCACCTCGGCGCAGATGGGGGTGTGCAAGTGTTGAATATTGGAAAGTCGCAGCAGTCCGGGGGGGGTGCTGTAGCAAGGATGCAGTCCTTCGGCCTCCAGGCGCTGCACAATGAAATCGAGCACGAGTTGGTGCTCCTGCTGTTCTTTGGGATTTTTGAGCAACTGCTGGCCGATCGCGCGATCGCGCTCAGGCGTTGGTCCTCGGGGGGCCGACCCGGCCAGCGCATCGGTGACGAGTCGCCCCTGGCGGATGCTCAGTAAGCGTTCGGGACTGGCCCCGATGAAGTGGCTATCGGCTGCTCCGGAAAAGGAAAAGATGTAGCAGTCGGGATAGCGCGATCGCAAGCGGGGCAGGGCAATGTCTCGCCGAAAGGGGTGGGCGCGGGTGACATCAAAGGCTTGGGCCACCACTTGTTTTTGCAACTCATGCCGGTGAATGGCGGCGAGGGTATTCGTCACCTTTTGCTGAAACTGTTGGCCTTCGGGCAGGGCCAGTTGGGGCTGCCAGGCAACGGCGTCGCGGCCGCCGGGACTTTCCCGTAGGCGGGCGGTGGGGGCCAGGCGCTGCAACTGACTCACCTGTTCGGCGATCGCCCGCGCCAGGGGGGCTAAGCGGCTGTGGGGACGAATCAGCACATTGGCAATCAAGACGCAGCGCTGCTTTTGGCGAACGACTTGCCAACGGGTGAGCAGCACCGTTGCCGGGGTAAAGCCCCCAATGGCCGCAGCGACGGTATCAAAGAAGGAAAAGCTACAGAAAAAGTAAGGCCCCTCCGGTCGTTGGGGAAAGGCGTGGATGTGAGGCTGCCAATGGGCAATGGTCTGACGGGCGGCGGTGAAGCGATCGCGACCGCTGAAGTGCTCACAAATGAGGGCATCCCAGGCGGCGATCGCCTGTCCGCGGGAGGGTGATTCAAAATAGCACTGACGCTGATGGGGTTGCGGATAGGTCAATAACACCGCCAACGGATCGACCATGGGCAGCGGAAACGACAAGCTCGCCAGCTGTTCGGTGTTGGCCTGCTGGGCCTGTTGGAGACAGGTTTTCAGCGCTTGATGAATCTGGGGGTAATGGGGGAGAGGATTCGACCTTGAGGGTGCGACTGTCATAGAGAGTGATAACAACCGATGTCAAAACAGAATATTAAAAATGAATTGTCTTCAGGCTGAGGTCAACCCGAGATGAAATGCCCAAGCGGCGCTTTTTCAATGGTCGCATCAATTTTGAAAGAGCACCGGATCACCCCATGAAGAACCATTAAGCTACCGGGGGCGGTGACAGGGCGGCAACCTCTTTTTGCGCTCACTGCCCACCTCCCTGCCAAAGCGGGTAAGGCGGCCAACGATCCTTGGCCCGCTGTTCACGTTGTCCCACAGTTCAGGCGCTCCACCCTGAGTTCCTGATGCAAGTGATCGATGTGTTCCCGAATTTACTCTATAGTTTCCGGCGTAGCAGCGAGTGAGTGATGATCGCCTATCTACCCCAATGACAGCGGCTTAGCCGATGCCCAAACGTCCAGCCAGAGAGGGCGTGAGCGGCAAGAGGGTGGCCAGGGTGAGAAATAGAGCGAGCAATCCCAAGGCGGCGCGAGCATCGTCGGGCTCGGTGAGTTCGTTCGTGGCGGGGCGCTCTTGATTGCGTTGCAAAAACAAAATCAACACGGCCCAATACAGAGCGAGGGGGTTGGCGAGGGAGGCGATCGCCAAAATGATGAGGGTAATCACCGTGGCGCGGCCTGCCGTTTTGCGACCATAGATTGACTGCACGATGCGCCCCCCGTCGAGTTGACCGGCGGGCAGTAAATTCAGTGCAGTAATCACCAGGCCCAACCACCCCACCAAGGCCAGGGGATGAATATCGATAAGCGGATTGGCCAAAGCGTCGCCCAGCACAATTTTGGCAAGCGCTCCGACGAGTACAGAACCTTGGAAAAATTCAACGGGTAACTGAAATTCACTGCCGGGATGAGAAAGCAGCAAACCTACAATCAGCAGCGCAAAGGACAGGATGCCGCCGACTGCCGGGCCGGCGATCGCCACATCAAAGAGTACAGAACGATTGGGCAAAACTGACTCAATGCGGGTGAGGGCACCAAAAGCCCCGATATCCCAAGTGGGCAAAAAGAACGGCCAACTGAGCCTGACCTGATTCTGTTGGGCCATGACCCAGTGGCCGATTTCATGGGCCACTAGAATCGTGATGACGCCCGCCGCAAAGGGCAGCGCCTGGGGCCATTTTTCGGGGGTCGATAGCAGATCAAAGCCCATCAAAATGCCGCTGGCTTCTAGGCAGGTTAACCCAGTGGCGATCGCCATTACCACGGCAAATCCTTTTTGCACCGGGGTTAGGGGTTTGGGGTCTGTGGTTTTAGGCAGGGCGACGATCGCGGGCTTCCCCTGCGGATCGGCCACCAGAAAGAGGCGAAAGCGCTGGTCCAATCGCTCATCTGCCAAGGTGGTGAGGGTGGCGATAGTGGCTTCTGGCTCGCCGCGTAAATTGCCCTTGAAAATGGCCCCTTGGTCGTAGGGTACGGTCTCGGTTCTAAAAAACGTATCGACGCCAAAAATGCCTTCCAAGGCGACCCGATCATCGGGGGCGATCATCGGTTCTGCTTCGGTGTCTGGCGAGTCAGATGACTCTGGCGGAGCGGTCTTCGCCGCCGCATTGGCCTCGGGGCGATCAACCGGGCTGCCCAACTCAGCGGTATCCGTAGCCGTACCCTGGGCAATCTCTTGGGCGATCGCTTCCGACGCCGGGGGTGACATAAACTCTTTCAGCTTTTGGGCCGCTAGTTCGTCTTGTCCCAACACTCGCAAACGCCGCCCTAAATAGATGTAAGTCCCTGCGGATGCCACCACCAACAGCAACACCCCGGCTAAATTGATGTAAATGCCGAGGGTGAACAGGCCAAAAAACAGTAGCCAGGGCAGCATCAGCACCACGGATTGTAGCCAAGCAAAGACGCCGATTTTGCCGTAGGGACGAGCGCGCACAAAGCCCCAAACGAGGAGGGCGATCGCGGCCAAAAAGATGAGTAGCGTAACCATAGGAGCGGTATCGGTGGGGGAGCCTCAACTCTAGTTAATGTAACTGAGTGCGGACGTTTACACCGAATTTCTCCCGTTGGCATCGCCTGCCATGGCGGTTCTGGCTAGCTTCCTAAGAGTCGGGCCTTGCCCTCGCCACCGCGCCTTGCTTGCCGCCACCGCCTAGCTACGCGCTTAGGTTAATCAAGCATCGGGGTAGCTCAATGACGGTGAACCCACCGACTGCCGAGGGCGATCGCCCCCACGGCGATGATTGCCATCCACGAGGTCGGCTCCGGAATCGTGGTTTGCGCTTCGGCGACGGGCCGCGTTGGAGTGACCATCGCAAAAGTTTGCTGGGTATCTAAGTCGGCGGCGATCTGGCTCAGGACATTGGCTCCGCCTGCCACGTCCGAAAAGCCCACTGCCACTGCGGCCACCCCCGCCTCGACATCGTAAACAAACCAAGGCGACGCTCCCCCAAAGGCCGTGTTGACGGTAGTTGCCCCAAAGGCATCAAAGGGAGTTGCACAAATGGGGCGATCAAAGGGACTGCCCGCAGCGCAATCAAATACCTGACGAGCCGCTTTAGTCGCGAAGGTGAAATCGTTTTTGGAGTACCACGGTTGAGCTTGCAATTCAACAATGTGGTCTCCAAAAACGCCTAATTTAAACTCGATTTTGTAGTCTGTGTCGCCAATCGTGACAGTGGGGGGCAAGGGCTGGGCCAATACAGTCGTGGCTAAGCTGCCGCTTGCCGCGATCGCAGACCCAATAACAACCAAAGATTTGATCAACATGGTGACGAAGTGGTAGATAGCAGAGACTGATTCACCGTTTCGGGTGACGTGTACTTAGGCAGAGCTCCGCAGCGATCAATGAGCCTGACCTAGTTAACGCCCAAATGTTAGCACCGTAGAATTAATTGCGGTTTTGAGGTCAGGCGAATGTCCCAAAGCTGGCGCACGGCTGGAGGCATGGCGTTGCTGGGGCCAAGCCTGAGTTTTGCCCTGACTGGACTCATCGTTCTAGCCGCGTTATGAGGCCGATGGATCGATTGAACATCGCACCGTTGACTGCTCGAAGTACTGACTGAAATCCATAACAAACTCTCTTAACCTTGCCAAATCGACCCGGGCATGGGTGCGATGGCGTCAACTCTTACCACCGCGAGGATGTGGTAAGCCTAATGTGGATAAACCGCAAACTTAGTGCTGTCTACGCTGCCTGAGCAGCGTGCGCCGAAGGTAGGAAGGATGATGGCAAAGCAACGAGTTGGGGTAATTGGGGGCGGTCAGCTCGCCTGGATGATGGGGCTAGAAGCGCCCAAATCGGGGGTGGAAATTGTCGTTCAAACTCCCCAAAAAACTGATCCGGCGGTGCCGACAGCGGCTGATTGTGTGTTGGCTGCCGTGGCCGATGCCGTAGGGACGAAAGCGCTCAGCGATCGCTGTGATGTCGTTACCTTTGAAAACGAATTTGTCGATTTGCTTGCCCTTGCGCCCTTAGAAACTAGCGGCGTGCAATTTTGCCCCCGCTTAGCCGCGTTAGAGCCGCTATTGGACAAATACACGCAACGCCAGTTTCTCGCTGGTCACGGCTTGCCCAATCCGCCTTTTGTCACACTAGATGACACGATCGCAAACGATGCCGTGGCCGACATCGCCGCCCCCATCGGCTTTCCCCTGGTAATGAAAACGCGCCGCTTGGGGTATGACGGCCAGGGTACCTTCATGATTGCCTCCGCCAGTGAACTGTTGACGACCTGGCAGCGCATTGAGCGCCCGCCCGTCCTGCTCGAAGCCTTTATTCCCTTTGAAAAAGAACTGGCGGTGATGGTGGCGCGATCGCCCAGTGGTGAAATCGCGGTGTATCCCGTCGTCGAGACTCAGCAGGTGAATCAGGTGTGTCGCCGAGTGATTGCCCCGGCTGCGGTGCCGGAGGCCGTGCAGCAACGAGTGACGGCGATCGCCCACACCCTCATCGAAGCCCTCGACTTTGTCGGCGTGTTGGGCATTGAACTTTTTCTCGCCCCAGGCGACGAAGTTTTGGTGAATGAAGTCGCCCCTCGCACCCATAACTCCGGGCATTACACGCTGGATGCCTGCGAAACCTCTCAATTCGCCCAGCAGCTCTTGGCAGTGACGGGGCAGCCCCTCGGCAGCACGGAGATGACGTGCGATCGCGCCCTTATGGTCAATCTGCTAGGCTTTGAAACCTCCACCAGCGACTATGCCGAGCAGCGTGCCCAACTCTCGCAAATTCCCCAGGCACAGGTGTATTGGTATGGCAAGCAGGGGGCGCGTCCCGGTCGCAAACTCGGCCATGTCACCGTCTGCCTACAGGCTGAGGATGACTGGCAAAACATCTTGAAAAAGATTGAGACCCTCTGGTATCCCCTTGGCGAGTCGTAATCTCTAGATAGAGAATTCGTATAACCCCCTTGCGATCGCTGGGGTACTGTTGGTTATGATGGCGGAAGGTTCACTACGGCGTTGGTGACTGCCAATACTGTTTGTCGATCTATGCTTTGTCTCTAAGGGAATCAAGATGTGCCGATGGCAGTAAACCGAGCTTGTACTCGGAAACTTAAAATCGGTGCCAGCATTCCCACCTGGTTCTTCCAGGTCGGAAACTGAGGTAAGACGGCGCTGCGGTGAATACCTTCTTTGAAATCCCTTTCTGCCCAGCAGAGAGGGATTTTGTTTTTTAAGAACGCTAAGGACTAATTTAAAGAAGGTTAACGGGGAGACGGAGTTCATCATCAAAGATGAGCAAAATTCGCTACCCTGACAGGGCATTCAACGCTAAAAAATACTTAGCCCTCGGTAGATGTGCTCGTCCCCGGTAGCAAACACGACTGTTTTGTGTACCTACCTCAGTAACTCTCGAAGGGATCTTGGGCTTGGCTCCGGTTCGGTGACTGTCCGCAACGAGGGGTTAAGGGGATGCCGGGCATCTGACCCGCTGATTTATTCATACGCGATCGCGCCATTTTGTCATTGATTACTACAACCTTGACCTTTCCCGGCACCGTCCATCGTCTCGAAAATGGGCTGACGGTGGTGCATCAGCATATGCCCGCTACCCCGGTCGTGGTCGCTGATGTTTGGGTGAATGCCGGCGCAGCCCAGGAACCGCAAGACTGGATGGGCATGGCCCACTTTTTAGAACACATGGTGTTTAAGGGCACTGAGCGGCTGCTGCCAGGCATGTTTGACCACACCATCGAAACCCAGGGGGGATTTAGCAACGCCGCCACCAGTCACGACTATGCCCACTTTTACATGGCGGTGGCCGCCGACGCCTTGCCCACGACGTTGCCCCATCTGGCCGACCTCGTGCTTCATGCCGCAATTCCCGCCGATGAGTTTGTGCGGGAGCGGCAGGTAGTGCTGGAAGAAATTCGCCAAGCCCACGATGATCCTGACTGGGTCGGCTTTCAGGCCCTGTCAGAACAGGTATTTCCCGACCATGCCTACGGTCGCCCCGTGTTGGGCACGGCGGAAATTTTGGCGCAGCGATCGCCCGAAGAGATGCGCAGCTTTCACCAACGGCACTACCAGCCCGACAACATGACCGTGGTGATCGCGGGCGGCATTCCCCTGGAACCGACCCTGGACTTGGTGCGCCAAGCGTTTCGAGCTTTCCCCACGCCCCCGACGTCACCGCCCGCCGCGACCCCCGGCAAAATTGAGTCTTGGTGGGGCGTGCGCCGCCAAGTGTTACGCATTCCCCGGTTGGAACATGCCCGCCTGACCATGGCCTGGATGGGGCCGGGAATCGATGATCTGGACGCCGCCTGCGGCATGGATATTCTATCGACCCTGCTGGCTGAGGGCCGCAGTGCGCGGCTCGTGCGCGAACTGCGAGAAGAACGCCAATGGGTGTTGGATATCAACAGTAGCTTTTCCCTACAGCGCGATTGCAGCCTCTTTACCCTGCAAGCCTGGCTCGCCCCCGAGGTGGTCGATGCCGTCGAAGCGCTGATTTGCGAGCGGCTGTCAACGTTGGCGGTGCAAACGGTGCCCTTAGCTGAGTTAGAGCGGGCCCAGCGATTGCTCGTCAACGACTTTGCCTTTTCCACCGAAACCCCGGGCCAACTCGCGGGGCTGTATGGGTATTACAGCGTGGTGGCTGCCGCCGCCGATAGCTACAGTTATCCCCATCGCATTCGCGCCCACACCCCGGCGTCGATCGCTAGATTGGTCAACACCTACCTATCGACCAATGCCTACGCTTCGACCGTGTTGTTGCCGACGACGTAACTGGCAAAAGCCGCTGAATGCTCTTCCACCAGCCAGGCTCAGGAACGGATTTTCGCCTGTTCGGCAGTGTCGGCCCTGGTAACTGGCCCCCCGTCACGCTTCGCTCTATTCACCTGTCTACAGTCTCCAATTCTATGACCTTGTCTTCTCCTGCCAAACGGCCCATCCTGCACCGTACTGTTTTGGGCAATGGCCTCACCGTTCTCGTGATCGAAAATGCGGTGGCGGATATTGTGTCGGCGCGGCTGCTCATCAAAGCGGGCACCGGACGAGAAGCGCGATCGCAGGCGGGATTGTTCAGTCTACTAGCTTCGCTATTGACGAAGGGGACGACCCACCGCTCCTCCATGGATATCGCCGAACAGGTGGAATCCGTGGGGGCGAGTGTAGGCACCGATGCCTCGGTGGACTACAGCCTGATTAGCTTAAAGACCGTTACCGCTGACTTTGAAACGATTCTGGCCCTCGTGGCAGAGATCGCCCGTGATCCCAGCTTTCCCGAGGCCGAATTTGACCTTGAACGATATCTGACGCTGCAAAGCCTCCGTTCCATGAAAGAGCAGCCCTTTACCCTGGCGTTCAATGCTTTGCGGGCAGCCATGTACGGTGATCATCCCTACGGTTTACCGGGGATCGGCACCGAAGCGAGCGTCGCCAACTTGACCCCGGATGATTTGCGGCAAGCCCACCAAGCCTTTTTCCGCCCTGACAACTGCATCATGGTCGTCTCTGGGCGGATTCAACCAGAGGCGGCGATCGCCCTTGCCGAGCACTATTTAGGCGACTGGGCCGCCCCCGAGACAGCCATTCCTGCCCCCAGTTACCCCCCCGTGCCGACCACGGCGACCCACGCCGTCATTCCCCAATCCACCAACCAATCCATCCTCATCTTGGGATACCCGACCCCAGCCGTCCATGACCCGGCCTATGCGGCGTTGAAATTGCTCAGCACCTACCTGGGCAATGGCCTGTCTAGCCGTCTGTTTGTAGAACTGCGGGAAAAACGCGGTCTCGCCTACGATGTGTCGGCCTTTTATCCCACCCGGTTGAGCCATTCGCAGTTTGTCGCCCACATGGGCACCGCCCCGGAAAATCAGGCGATCGCCCTGCAAGGACTGCGGCACGAAATTGAGCGTCTCGGCCAGGAACCGCTCACCAAAGATGACCTAGAAGCGACGAAAAACAAGCTGCTCGGCCAATATGCCCTGGGTAAACAAACTAATGCTCAACTCGGTCAACTCCTGGGCTGGTATGAAGTGCTCGGCCTCGGGGTCGAGTTTGATCAGGTCTTTCAAGACACCATTCGCGCCATTACTGCCGACCAGGCGCTAGCCGTCGCCAATCGCTACTTCCGCGATCCTTTCACCGTTGTGCTCGGGCCAGAGCTCGCAACTGGCTAAAGGGGACGGTGGCTAAAGGGGACGGTTCCCTTGGCCAGCTCCTGACTCCATCGGTCAATCCGACAGGGCACCGTCCCCTGAACAGTTCCAGCAAGGACAAAAGGAGACGGTTCAATTCCCCCCGGCCAGTCCTACCGTTGCGACAAGACTTGTGAAGTTAAGCGACAGCCAAATCGGGAAACGTTTCCTGGACGGCCGGGTAGACAATTTTGCCGGCCTTCACATTCAGTCCCTGGGCCAAGGCCGCATCCTGTTCTAACGCGGCCAAGCCCTGATTTGCCAGCTTCATCACATAGGGAAACGTGCAGTTATTCAACGCTTGGGTGGCCGTCCACGGTGCGGCTCCCGGCATATTGGGCACGCCAAAATGCACGACGCCCGATTCGACATAGGTGGGCTGGCTATGGGAGGTAGGCCGCAAGGTCTCAATACAGCCGCCCTGATCTACCGCCACATCGATAATGACGGAACCGGGTTTCATCTGGGCGACGAGGGCTTGATTCACCAGGGTCGGGGCTTTGCGTCCGGGGACGAGGACGGCCCCAATGACCAAATCAGCCTGCGGCACGACCGTTTCAATCTGGGCGGCGTTGCTGTACAGCAGCTCGACCCGTGAGCCAAAAATGGTTTCCAAATAAGCGAGGCGATCGACGCTAATATCCAAAATTTGCACTTGGGCTCCCATGCCGACGGCGATGCGGGCGGCCTCAGTGCCGACAATGCCCCCACCCAGCACGGTGACTCGCCCTGCTGCTACACCAGGTACGCCCCCCAGCAACACGCCCCGTCCGCCCTGCTGTTTTTCTAGATAGCGCGCGCCAAACTGCACTGAGAGGCGGCCGGCAATGATGCTCATAGGGGTGAGGAGCGGCAGTCGGCCATCGGCAGTCATCACGGTTTCGTAGGCGATCGCGCTAATGCCACTCTTCACCAAGGCTTTAGTCAACTCCCGCTCTGCCGCTAGGTGCAGATAGGTAAACAGCAGCAAGTCGGGCCGAAAGTATGGGTACTCTGACGGCTGCGGTTCCTTCACCTTGACGACCATGTCTTGCGACCAGGCGGCTGCCCCATCCGTCACAATTTGTCCCCCAGCGGCGTGATACTCCTCATCAATGAAGCCTGCACCTTTTCCGGCCCCCGTTTCAATAAAAACTTCGTGACCCTGGCGGCACAGGGCTTGCACACTAGCCGGCGTCAGCCCCACCCGAAACTCCTGATCTTTGATTTCCTTTGGTAAACCAATTTTCATAAAACAGCACACCTTGTGACTTGCTTGCAGTTATTGAGCTTATACCGTTGCGTCTGCCTGGCTTGTCCGGATGCTTACTTTTGGTAACGTCAGTTCGGGTTATGCCAAATCCGGTGACGTTCCTCTCCTGGGAGGAATTAATGGGGGGAAGCCGCTGACGGTCCCCACCATTGGCGGAGGTGCCGACCAATGGGTTTCAGATGAGGCTGAAAGTGCCTCTGCACCCTTATCGCGAACTCAAGTTTGGTAAGCTCGGACAACTCAATTTTGGGTTCAGCATTTTCTGCGATGGGACGCGTGCGCGGAGGCGACCACTGGGCTCAAGGTCGCTGGTCAACTTGCCGGGAATGGTCCCTTGATCGTTCACAGCGATCGCAATTGAGCTGCAGCTGAGGGAAGTTTGTCCAGCAGAAGTTTATTAATCAGGCGTTGAGTGGCATCGCGGATAATTCTGTGTTGTCAGTCTTGAACCAACTGGCGACCACAATTTTGGTATTTGTGATTTTGTTTGCCGTTGTGCATCTTGTCGTTAGTTGGTATAGAAGCGATCGCAACTTCATACAATTACAGATTGTCGTTGTGGTTACGGAATGAGTTTGTCATGTTGGGAAGTGGGCATTATGAAACTGTCCAGCGAGGCCGAAAATCATGTCACGATTCTTGCATTCATGGGCACAGCAGCAACAGGGGCGATATCGATTACGACGGGGCCTCAATTTTGCCCAAAAAGGGAATTACCATGGGGCGATCCAGTCTCTGACCGCAGCCTTAAGCTGTCATGCGCAGCCAACCCAGATTTTGCTACAGCGAGGGTTGATTTACCTGCAGCAAGCCCTCTATGACGAGGCACGGGCCGATTTCGATCAGGCGATCGCCCTTGATCCAGACCAGGCCGCCGCTTACGGCCACCGTGGCTTAGTCCGTTACCAACTCGGCGACGAAGCCGGTGCCCTCAGCGACTGGGCTACCTCGTTAAGGTTAAACCCCAACGATGCCACAGTGCGCTATAACCGGGGACTGGTGATGGCGCAGCATGGTCAGCACCAAGCCGCCTTAGAAGACTTCAACATTGCCGTAGCCCAGAATCCGTTGTTAGCTGAAGCCTATTTGCACCGAGGAAAAGTGAGAGAAAGGCTGGGCGATAAAGTGGGCGCGATACAAGATTGGGAAATCGCCTTGTGCAATGATTTACGCTTGAGCGAGGCTCAGCAACTATTAGTGCAGACGCAAAACCAGGCTGACTCTTTGAATCTGCAAGATCAGTTGCAAGATTTACTGCCCGCCGGGCTGACGATCACCACAGAACAGGAGGGCACTCGTCTGACCCTGACCTTGCACCGCCCTGTTGGCACCCCGGTCAATTATTTTCAATTGCCGAATGCTTTGCGCGATCGCCTGGTTGAGCTGCAATTGCCAGAAGTGCGGCGGTTCCGATTAATTGCCCAAGCCGGTGACTCATCCCTGTCCGAGTGGGATCAAACCTACGGTATTTATGACAAGGCACCCTGCCCATCCCCCCATTGGCGCGACGCCGTAGCGACCACACTCTTGCTATTTCCACCGTTTGGCGTGCTGGCCTTAGTGTTGGCGGCCCAGGTCAAACCGGCTTATCATCGGGGCGATTATCCCATTGCGGCGCGGGCGTCAAAAGCAGTGCGAAAACTCTGTCTCAGTAGCGGAGCCATTATGGGAGTAATGCTATTCGGCTTGGCCAGCTACGGCGTGTATACCTACGTCGAGGGAGAATATCCTAATCCGGCAGCCAAAACCGCGATGACCAAATCGTCAGCAACATCAGAAAAGCCGCTTTAGGAATTCTGTTTTCATCATCGTCTTCAAGGATGAACAATTTCCGGAGATGCCCAATTCCCCCTTACGAATGCTCAAGTCGCAGCCTATCAACTAACCACGCCCCGAAACAGAAATATCACAATCCGCTGTTAGGTTCGCGCACCTGAAAATGCTCATAGCCTTGTGCTTAAAAGGGTTCACTTTTGAAGTTTGAACTCTGCCTTTTGAATTTTGCCACAGCGTTTTCCCGCTGGATGAGGTGCACATTCAGATCTGAGACTTAAGCATGGCAAGGGTTTCAGGGATTGCACTGGACTTCACGGGAGCAGGAACCGCTATATACGCTCGTCGCATTTTCAGATAGCGGATGAGATCACCAGGGTGGAAAGCAATATCGTGGTGAACGGGTCAGCAAGAACCTTGCTCTTTTTGAATGGTCAAATCGCCAACTGTTTTAGCCTCTCGAATT
This sequence comes from Halomicronema sp. CCY15110, assembly GCF_016888165.1. Lineage (GTDB taxonomy): Bacteria > Cyanobacteriota > Cyanobacteriia > Phormidesmidales > Phormidesmidaceae > Halomicronema. The sequence continues at coordinate 71,005 of NZ_JACSWC010000315.1, forward strand.
ATTGTAAACAATATGGCAAAGGTGACCCGATAAGTGGCTGGGCCTAGTTAAACGGTAACCAGGTGGCTGATTTCGACTCCGCTCAATCAGCGATATTACTGTCCAGGTTAGAGGTTGAGGGTTGAGCGGAGTCGTTCGCAAAGCGTCTCCGTGAGGAGAAAACCCGTCTGCGAAATAATTGTGTCTACCTACCTAGCAGTCGGCAGTCGCCAGTGATCAAAATTCAGCAAAAACGACCCGTAAGTTTAGCTGTGGCTAACGACATCCAGTTGATTGGTTCGTTGCATATACCCAGACCGTTGGTTGCTGGGTGACTTAAGGGATCAGGATTCTATAAAATCCAATTCTGGCTAAATAAATCCAGTGCCTGTCATTGAACAGCCGCCTCGGTTGTTCTAACTGATTAAATCCTCATTCCTAAGCTAGCGGATTGGGGCTTAGCTATGCCTACAGTTCCTTTCTCATTGAGAACGTGATGAAAAAACCGTTGCACAATCAAGTGAAGCTGACGCAACTCGAAATTGTGGCGGCGGTGTCAAAAACAAGCAGCTTTAGTGAAGCCGCTCTGATGTTAGGCATTTCGCAATCGGCGGTGAGCCATGCCATCTCTACTTTGGAAGAGACGCTAGGTGTCATGATCTTTTCCCGTGGGCGGCATGGGGCAACGTTGACCCCCGTAGGCGATCGCATCCTGGCCCATGCGCACAACATTCTTGAGAGCACCGAGGCAATTTTGCGCGAGGCGGCGATCGCCAAAGGCGTAGAAAGTGGCAAAGTGCGAGTTGCCACCTTTCGCAGCGTCGCCACCCACGTCCTTCCCCGCAGCATCAAGCAATTGCATCAGCGGTTTCCGGGCATTGTCATCAATCTGACCGAACACGACGATGACCAGCAGGCCAAACAAGCCCTCAAAGAAGGCCGCGCCGATATTGGCATGGTGACGCTACCTGCCGACCCGGATTTGCAAACCTGGGAACTGCTGCAAGATGAGTACGTTGTGTTACTGCCTCCGGAAACGCGGCTGCAGAGCACCCCTCTGACTTGGGAAGAACTGACGCAGCAGCCGTTAATGATGCCGCCGATTGATTATGTGATGATGCGCCCAGTCTATGAACATATCAATGGCCTGGGCTACTGGCTCAACGTGGTCAACGAAATTGAGACGGATGCCGCCACAGTCAGCTTGGTCGCCCAGGGAGTAGGGGGAACGATTTTGCCTCGGTTGTCGGCAGAACCGATTCCGCCAACGCTACAGGTTTATTCTTTGCCTACGCCGTTACAGCGCACCATCGGCGTTGCGGTGTTGGCAGATGCGCTGCTAACGCCAGCGGTGTATGCGTTGTTGGATATTTTGCGATCGCAGTTTCACCCTTCAGCCGCCACCGCCACTGACCCCCACGGCAGCCCTATCGGGCCATCGGGCAACGATTAGGGAACCGCAACTAAATAAAGTACCCGTTCAATCCGGTTTCGACTTCGCTCAACCTGCCAGGATCGAGAGTTGAGCGAAGTCGAAACTCGGTTCATGGGGATCTTTTTTCGCGCCAGTCCCTTAGTTGTACAGCGACTTGGCTTCCGACATTTCCAGCAGTTGGGCCGTCGTCCATCCGGCTCTTGCAGGGGCTGGCTGATTATCAGCAGTCATGATGCCTGCACCATGCGCGGCTTCAAACACTCGGCCCAAATGCAAGCGGTGAGCAACATCGGTCAAGCTTCGATGAGCGGTGTAGTTGCTAGTCGGTTTCATGGGATTAACTCCTTGATGAAGATGAACGTTGTGAATACAAATTGTGGTCTCTGAGGACTGAGACTTGAACTAAGTTGGGATGGCCGTTTCGGCTGTCCCAGGACAGACAAGATGCGACCTGAGATGAACAGTTTTCTGTCTATACTCCTACGATAGACAATCTCAGAAAAGATGACCAAAAGCAGGTTTCAGCCTTTCCATAAACAAGTTTCATAGAACAGGAATGGCTCGATGAACGCGATCGCGTTCACCGAGCCAGCCGGAGAGTCTGACACCGCTGCTGGTAACCAGAGCTGGAGATAATGACCACCGGGATGAACCTCCTTTGGCCCTTCGTTTAAAGCAAGTGTTCAAATTCAGGATGGGAATCAAAGCCGCTGCAAAGACCCTGCGCTCAACTGGTTTCAGCTGATCTCCAATCAACAACGTGACCCAAAAGCCCCAGGCTCTACGCGAACCTAGAGCTGACATGAGCAATTAGGGAATTGCGCTTAAATGACAGCCCCAACATTACGACGCTTTCTGTAGGGGTTAGGCATTGCCAAACCCTTACGATCGGGGACGTTATTTTTAAGCAACTTCCTTAGTGCGGCGAGAGAACGAGAGGCGTTAAACTCGGCGACCGGGTAGCACCATATTGAGCACCAGTGCAGTGAGGCCGCCGGTGCTAATGCCTGACGAAAAGATACTTTTCATCAAGGGGGGCATTTGTTCCAGAATGTCGGGAACAACACTCACCCCCAGACCCAACCCCAATGAAGTCGCCAAAATGATGGAGGCTCGTTTGTCTAAGTTGACTGAGGACAAAATCTTGATGCCAGCAACTGCTACAGAACCAAACATGATGATGGTGGCTCCCCCTAAGACGGGCTGCGGAATTGTCTGAAACACCCCAGCCACAATCGGGACGATACCCAAGACGACGAAGATGCCAGCGATAAAGAAACCCACGTAGCGGCTACCGACTCCCGTTAGCTGAATCACACCGTTGTTTTGGCTGAAGGTGGTGTTAGGAAACGTATTGAAAACTGCAGCGATCGCTGAATTCACCCCGTCGCCCAAAATACCGCCTTTAATCCGCTTCATATATTTCGGGCCGGTAATCGGCTGCCCCGTCAAGAGGGAGGTTGCCGTCAAGTCGCCGGTGGATTCAATGGTCGTAATCAAATACAGGAATATAAACGGAATGAAAGCGGAAAAGTTGAACCCAAAGCCATATTTGAAGGGGATCGGCATATTGATGCCGCCGAGGTTTGCGAGGTTACTGAAGTTCACTAGACCCATCGGAATTGACACGACATACCCCACAATCAGGGCGATCGCTACCGACGACATGCGCAAAAAGGCATTGCCAACATTATTCAGAATGACAATAATGGCCAGCACTAGCAGTGAGAGCATGAGAAACGCAGGACTACCAAAGGTGCCCGCTTCCCGCGCTGCAAAGCCTCCCCCCATGCTGGTGAGCCCCACATTAATCAGGGTCAGACCGATGAGCGTCACGACAACGCCCGTAACCAGCGGCGTGATGATTTTGCTGGCGAACTGAATAAAGCGACTGAGAATTATCTCGATAAAAGAACCGAGAAAACACAGCCCGAAAATAGTCCCAAGAGCAGCCTGAGGCGTGCCCCCCGCCCCGATAACAGCCGTACCCGCCGCAATCACCGGGCCAATAAAGGCAAAACTCGTGCCCTGAATACTGAGTAAACCCGACCCGATCGGGCCAATCCTCTTGGCCTGAATGAACGTCGCAATGCCCGAGACAAACAGCGACATACTGACGAGATAAGCCCCATCCGTGGGCTCTAGCCCTAGGGCTCCGGAAATAATTAGAGATGGCGTAATGATGCCGACAAAACAGGCGAACACGTGCTGCACCGCAGCAAACAGAGTTTCTCTGAGGGGAGGCCGATCCTCCAACCCATAAATCAAATCAACTCCAGGAGAGGCACCTTCCGCAGATGTCTCCTCTTCGGACAACATCATCTCGTCTGGAGCGGCTTCGGGATTAGTCATAGCGAAACTTTTCCAAAATCAAAACTTTGAGGTACGTAGCTAACAACAAACGTTGCTCAATCGCCTACAACGGCCTGATATCCAGCAACAGCTTCCTCGCGGATCAAATTCACATAATAAAAAGAGCAAGAAAAAATTTTGAAAGCATTTTTAACGAAGGCAGTCAAGATTGTATACAAAGTAAAATAAAGCCTTTGATGAATCGGTAGTTAACGTTACACATTCCTGATTAGTTGGCAGCCAAGTTGAGGATGCGTATCCCCCTGAATCGCCATTCCAAATAAAGAACACCAAAGAAGTAAAGAGCACAAAAGGTGGCCTAGTGCGCCAAAACTTTCTGATGAATTAAACATTGATTCATATTTCCAGACGTGATTTGCCTTCTAACTCTGCTTAGAGGGTGTTTGAAAAGTTCTCTTGCCAAGGTTTTGCTACCTGGGACACCTAGAAACACGACGACAAAAGAAGC
>NZ_JACSWC010000316.1 GCF_016888165.1 Halomicronema sp. CCY15110
CGCGGTTTCTGAGTCATCTGAACATTCTCCTTCCTTGTCGACTCTGCGGGAATGTCCACTTTTTCGAGGTAAGGTCAATTTAATCAACATGATGAATGTCGATAACTTGTCTGAAAAAGAGCGATCGACTCGCATTTTATAGCTACATCTTAAGGATTGTCGCCAGCCAATTCAATTAAGCCAGAAATATGGAGAAGGTACCTTCACCGTGAAATGTGCTAACAACAAAGCCTATTTGCTTGTAGCCTACGAGCATTGTGATCCTCCTTACAATGCTGTAAATGCCTATTGTTGGACAGTAGAGGCGTTAGATCCGGAAACCCTGGAATTAAAGCCGTAGTTTCCAAAATCCGAATTGGAAAGAAAATTACAGTTGCTTTATCTGGCTGTGAAATCATCAGACAGCTGATAGCTACACACTATCCCACGGGTCTTGAGATCCTCTAACATTGCCAGGGAGATTGCCTCGCCAAAAAAGACGTGCGAAAAATGGTCATAGCTGGCAAAATGAACAGTTCCCTGGCATTCGATCTGAATATGTAAAATCTCGTATTCTAAGCGTTCCGGAATTGTGAGAACTTCTATCAACTGATCTGTTTTTTCAGACTTTAGCTCAATCAACAAGCCAGTTCCAGCCAAGACGCTGTCGCTTCCTGGAAATGGTGATTTTTCACCAATATATTGAAAATTGATTGACGACAGATCGCACTCAGCTATGACCCAGATAGCAAGGCGAGTCTGATCGCTAGGGAATTCATTTAAAACTGCCTGAAATAGAGATGTACAGTCATCTAAATTGACTTCCATAGAACCAATAAAATTTGCCATAAGCTCATTGAAACCTGTAAAAAATTACTAGAAAGTTGAACGATTGATGAATGAGCAGACTCATCTCTAGCAGCCGCAGTAAGCGGCTCTGAGTTTCGTTGGGCCTTACTGGCAGCGATCGCGAATCCACATGACATCGCCCAATAATGGAGGCGTGTCTTCAGTAATAGTTCCCCGTCTGCGGTAATAATCGTGGCTGCCTAGCCCAGCCACAACTGCATACCGCGGTGCTTCAGTTTCTTCTCCCAGATAAAGGGGGGTAGCCGATGCAAGATTATGATCAAAAAAGGCCATCCAAAACCAATGATCATTCTCGGGTCCTTCAAGATCTTTATCCCATAAGGAAACTGTGCCATAACCGCTCGATTGCAATACCCGAAACTGATAAAGTTGTGCTTGTTGTGGATGATTAATCACTGCTGTCCCATGCACAGCACTGTCGACAGGGGGTGGGCTAAATACCAATTCAAAACCTTGTCCATTTGCATCTCGATAAATGCTGTCAGAAATAGGGCAGGTTTCAGATGTAGTTGCTTTTGGCGTCATGAACGTTGAAAAGGCAGCTATGGATAAAATAAGTAGAGTGAAATGGAAAAAAATATTGGTTTTCATAGGTCGTCAATTATTTAATAAAAATCAACAGGAAAATCAGTACAAAACGAACTACGTCAGAGCCGGAAGCTGGGCGATCGCGGCTTGTCTTTTATCTCTACTCAAGGCTTGCCATTGGATATCTGAGCCTAACTGGATCTATAGCACTTATAGCAATGGCGTGACGACAATTGGAGTTGCTGAAGATCTTGAGGTTGGTCATCTTTACAGTGGCTATGAAACCCTCGTCGAGGGAGAAACGATCCATGGTCAGTTTAAAATTGATCACATCCATTCTGACCAGACCTATACCTACTTGACAGGCACTTTTATCGATCTTTGTACGGGTGAAATCAGTATTCGGCGTCCTAATCCCGAGACACGATTGCCGATCGTGGCTCAAGTGACCTGGATCGTCAATCGCCAACCTGTTGATTTTAATTACCGCACTATTAATCCCAAAAATGCCTCATCTCAAAATCAGAACTGTAAGGTTCCTAATGGTCAGCCGTTCCAGCTAAATTTGCCAGAAGCAATCCCGGAAGCCGACAACCGGGGAGAGTTTACCCGCGTCAATAGCCGCACTTTCTTCTCGTTCGACACCAGAGCTTTTTATACTTGGACTCAATGGCAAGTTGTTGTCACTAAGGCTGGGCTCGCCTGCCGAGATCAAGCCGATGATGGGGCAATTCAGCGTTCCTATCGCTCAGGAGACATCATCACCAAATTTGGCCGAGAGATGCTAGAAGGTCCGAATTTAACAGAACTGCCTGATGGCACTACTTGGCTAAAAACCCAGGAAAATTGTTATGTGCGAGCCAGCGATCGCTATTTAGAACCCGTTTCTTTACCCACTAAATTCTGGTGATAGTCTTGTTTGGTAAATCGGTTGGCAGATTCATTTCGTTTCCGGTATCTCCACCCAACATCCAGCCTGTTGAAATTGCTCAACGATATTTGGATGATATTCGGAGTAATAGGAAGAAGTTGCTGGATCTTGCACCGGTCTTGGGTTGGCATATTCATAGTGCCCGGGCTGATCATCATAGACAAAAGTACTGACCAAAAAGTCACTATTCAGCACAAACGTCAGATTGATATCGGTGGATAGGTTGCCATCAATCACTCGACCCAAATAGAAATCTGAGATGTCTAAATAGCTGTCGATAATGCAGACTTCACCAGGTGTCAGCGTCGGAAAAATTGCCACATTTTCTTCGATTGCGACCCAATCTCCGAGGAAAGGCGAGATCGTGGCATCGACTTCAGACCACGCTTCAGCAAAGGTATCCCGTTGCTGACGTTCTTCGGGGGAACGGCGATCGCTGTAAATTCCTGTTTCCATCAACTGAGGGATCGCCTGCTGCATTTCGTGCAGCAGTTCCACAATTTCAGCGTCTGTGGGATGACGTTCTGATTGAGCGAAACCGGGCGCGGGCAGTAACAGTAAAGTTAACGGTACCAGTAAAAAATAAGGGTGCATCAGAACAACCTAAAATATTTCTCTTCCTTCCTGCTTTCATCACTGAAGTTAAAAATTACGGATAAACTCAAGACAAGTTCACTAAACTAAGACTTACGCATTGAAACAATTAGCAACTTCAGGCTGCAAGGTGTCTTACCCATCAAAGGCGCTTGGAGGATGAACTGACGGGCGGCATCTTGATAGAGGTGACGTTGCCGTCCATCCTAGCTACCTAACTACTGGTGCCACACTTGCAACTCCAACGCCACAAAAGCCCGTAGCGCACACAACTATTTCCCGGCCCGGTGAAAACATTCAATGCCCCAATGCTACACGTATGCAACTGCTCAAAGTCAGCCGCACTGACTGTTACCAATGTCTCAGGGGATAGATATAGGGCCTGAGATAAGTCTTTAAAGATTTCCGTATGACTGAGTGAAGGGTTAAGTTAAATCGAGGTGTTGGTTAGTGGCAATAGGGTGGAATGGTAGTTCTAGAAATGATGGTTCTAAATTCGCTAGCTAACACGTCACGGCAGCGGACAGACGAAAGTCACTGGTGCTTAGCTCAAAGTGGTCTACCGCTGCTGCGTTTTGCCGTTGGCTGGCTTCTACACAGTGAGTTCGAGTTGATGAAGGCGAGAAGATTGGGCGGCTTGCGCGGTTTGATGGTGAGGAGCTTGTTGCCAACCCCGATCAGTGTGTCTTGCCGTAAACCCGAAACGAACTGCTTCGAGAGCTTCTCTCTTTCTTTCAACAGCGAGATCCCAGCTTTGGCGGTTTGGAGCGGTTGCAAAATAAATGCCGCGAATTTATCCGGGGGAATCCTAAGTCTGCGGTCAAGTATTGACCCGTTGGAAACGACTCATCCGTTATCTACGATAGTGAAAAATGGCCGCGATCGCGCTAATTGTCCAGATTGACATAGATAAGTGGTCACAGGCGAACGTTGCCTCGTAAGGCTTTCTTTTGACCGCGTTTTTTCTTACGCTCAATGCGCTTCCGGTCTGAACTCCGCGATCGCTTCGTCGGTTTCCGTTTCTTCGGGGTATAGGTAACGCTTCGAATCAGCTGCTGCAGTCGTTTCAGCGCCTCTTCCTTATTTTGCTCTTGGGTACGGTGTTCCTGCGCTTTGATCACCACCACGCCGTCTTTCGTAATGCGGTGATCGCGCAGCTTCAGCAGGCGTTCTTTATGCACATCCGGTAGGGAAGAGGCGGGGATATCGAAGCGGAGATGGATCGCGCTGGCAACTTTATTCACATTTTGACCGCCCGCCCCTGACGATCGCACAGCGTTCAGTTCGATTTCATGATCGGGGATGGAGGTGCGATTCGTGATTTTTAGCATAATTTAGGTAGTCAGGGGCGATCTACAGCTTAGCTAGAATCATGAGCGGCTACAGGCCTCGCGGGTCACTGAGAATCGCCCCTGCCCGACTAATCGATCGCATGTTCAGCGGTCATATGACTGGTGTATTCTTGTCGTGCTTGATGCTTGAGCTCGAGATAGGAAGCGACGAACTCGGAGCCCATCGCGGCTGGGAGCACAGGGTTCTGTTCTAAGTGGAGCAGCGCATCAGGCAAACTTTTGCGGCAGCGAGCGTCGGGTTGGCCTACAAATTGGCGACGCATTCGAGGGACGCATGATTGAGTTGCCCATAAAAATGCCGACTGTCTGTTTAAGACAGTCGGCTTGATGCCCGCACTCAGCAGACATCGAGGATTCACTTATCAATCACGGCTTAGCCAACGAACTCTTTGCGAGGCTCAGAGACGCCAGGCGCAGCTTCGCCCTTCAAGTAAGCCAACATCGTGTCAGCATCAGAAACTTCGAAAGGATCGGTGGGGCAGTTATCGCCAAAGTCCGGCTCGATGAACATTTTCTCAATGGTCATATCGTTGACGACCATCGAGTAACGCCAGGAGCGCATACCAAAGCCCAGGTTGCTCTTCTCGACTAACATCCCCATCTTGCGAGTAAACTCGCCGTTGCCGTCGGGCAGCAACTTCACATTCTTAGCCCCTTGCTGCTTGCCCCACTGGAACATCACAAAAGCGTCATTCACGGAAACGCAATAAATCTCGTCAATACCCAACGCCTTGAACTCGTCGAAAAGCTCTTCGTAGCGAGGCAAGTGGTTAGAAGAACAAGTAGGAGTGAAGGCACCAGGCAAGGAGAACACAGCAATTTTCTTACCCGCGAAGATATCTTCGGTGGTGGTGTCTTGCCAACGGAAGGGATTCGACCCCTCGACGGACTCGTCGCGGACGCGAGTCTTAAATACTACGTGGGGAACCTTTTCGATAACAGCCATTAAAGACCTCCTAACAAATTTCTTGAAACTCAGCGACTGGGGCACATAGGGCCAATAAAGCCTGCGCTGCCAGCAGCTTATAAACGCTAGCGGCGATGTGCTTATCCCGCTTTATCTTAGAATAGTTCTTAGTTAGGATTTTATCAATGCTTTGGATGCGTCAAAATATAAAAAGAGTCTTATTTGAGCCTGACTCAGAAAAGATAATGCTATTAATGAAGTAGAGCATTGACTTATATCTAAGCAGCTTGGCCTGTGCGCCCTGAGTGATGCTTCGTTCCGGAAAGGGAGTTATGTCAAAACCAACCGAGGAAATCGTCCAAACGCTCAAGCGTAAGCAGTTGCGGGTTACCCCCCAGCGCTTTGCGGTGTATGCCAATTTACTCAGTCGGACTGATCACCCCACGGCTGAACAAATTTTGAGTGACTTGAACCAGGATGCGCCGGTTTCTTCTCAAGCGACGATCTATAACTGTTTGCAGACATTGCGCGAGGTTGGACTCATTCGAGAAGTCTTGCTGGAGGAAGGTAACTGTCGGTACGACGCTAATGTGCAGCCGCATCATCATTTCCGGTGTGGGAGTTGTGGGGCGATCGCCGATATTCCCTGGCAAGCGCTTCAGACTATCGATCTCAGTCATTTGAATCCTGACTGGCAAGTAAGCGGCTACGAAGTCACAGTGCATGGCACTTGCGAAGCTTGCCAAGCGTGATCGAGCTAAAAATTTCAACCAACGGACAACCGAGCGACGTAGGACTGTCGGCTTGTCATGTTGGTTAACTTACCCACTCAACCCTGACTTACACAGCGTTTCTCCTAACAGGCACAAAAAAAGAGCACCGGCATCCGGTGCTCTCTCAAGTTCTAAGAGGTTTCGTGGAAAGCTAACGCTAGACTTTCTTCAGCCAGCTGAACATGGCGCGGAGATCCTTGCCGACTTCTTCAATGGGGTGCTCAGCTTCGCGACGACGCATCGCGGTGAATCCCGCATTGCCAGACTGGTTTTCCAGCACAAACTCGCGGGCAAACTGGCCGGTCTGAATCTCTTTGAGAATCTTTTTCATCTCAGCCCGCGTTTCATCGGTGATGATGCGAGGGCCGCGCGTGTAGTCGCCGTATTCCGCCGTATTGGAAATGCTGTCGCGCATGGTCGCCAAGCCCCCTTCGACCACTAGGTCAACAATCAGCTTCACTTCGTGCAGACATTCGAAGTAGGCTAACTCTGGCTGGTAGCCCGCATTCACCAGGGTCTCAAAGCCGGATTTGATGAGTTCGCTGAGACCGCCGCAGAGCACCACCTGTTCACCAAAGAGGTCGGTTTCCGTTTCTTCGCGGAAGGTGGTTTCCAGAATGCCGCCACGGGTGCCACCGATGCCTTTGGCGTAGGCCATTGCTAGGTCACGCGCTTGCCCGGACGCATCTTGCTGCACGGCAAACAGACAGGGCACACCTTGCCCTTCGGTGTAGGTGCGGCGCACGAGATGTCCAGGGCCTTTGGGGGCCACCATCACCACATCAACTTCAGCAGGGGGGACGATTTGGCCAAAGTTGATGTTGAAGCCGTGGGCAAAAGACAAGATGTTCCCCGCTGCCAGATTGGGGGCGATATCGTCGGCATAAACCCGCTTTTGCACTTCGTCGGGCAGCAAAATCATGATCCAGTCGGCCAGCTTCGCAGCATCAGCGACGGGCTTGACGGTGAGTCCTTCGGCTTCGGCTTTAGCGGTTGAGCGGCTACCTTCATAGAGGCCGACAATCACGTTGACGCCGCTGTCTTTGAGGTTGAGGGCGTGGGCGTGACCTTGTGAGCCATAGCCAATGATGGCGACGGTTTTGCCATTCAATAGGTCAAGATTTGCGTCGCTGTCGTAATACATGCGAGCCATGGAAGATCTCCTTACAAGCCTGGTAATTCTGCGATTATGTTGTGTCTTCTTAGCTTGGGGGACACGGTTGATTTTTTCCAGCGATGGGCTGAATGGATTGCATAGATGTAAAGCGCGATCGCGATCATCCCTCGTGATCCACTTCTGAAAATCCCGGTGGCTGGAGCCAGCTGGACTATTCGCCCTCAGTCGATAGTTAGCTTTGGAAATCTGGCTTTGTGGCGATCGCGGTTGGCACCTCAGGCCATCAACCCAGGACAATGAATTCCTGACTGTGAACTTTTCCGGCTCCAGGCATGAGCGGTCACTGCATCCTTCTCAGCAAATCGTCATCTGATTTTCACTGGGATATCACAGCCAGTTCATAAGGTCGTTACAACATTAGAAACAAAGGATCGTCAAATTCAAGATTCGACTAAACTAAACTGTATAGTTTTGCAATCTTGAAACATTTGTACGGTTTTCCAGGGCGGTTCTCCCCTAGCGTACTGAGAGGTTGGCAGCGATGATGAAACCATGTGAACACAAGGCTTTCCAGAGTTCTAAATGGGAATACTGTGCATAGGGAACACCCTGAGCTGCCCCTTGAAACTACATCTGTAGTACTTTACGCAACGAAAAAGTTGTTTTAAGATGGAGTTCCAAACTCATAATGGTTCCGTGTAGTTTTCTTTGTCGCGATCGCGCACTCAGTCATCCATTTTTCTCTGCGTATCGTCTGTCAGGGTGACCGCAGCTATGAGTCAGTAAGCGACTAGCGACTGGCGCTGCCGTTGGTAAACACATATCTCGTTTGTGACCACGTTTGTGGTCAAATTCGGTCTTTCGCTTGTCGGAAGGCTTCTTCAGCATCATCAGTGGAGGCGAACTCATGCCTAAAGTGAATGCCCGTAAGTCCAAAACCAAAGCCCCTATCTCCGCCGACGCTGTGCGTACTTACCTACACGAAATCGGTCGGGTCCCTTTGTTGACCCACGAAGAAGAAATCGTGTTGGGTAAGCAAGTGCAAGCCATGATGGCACTGCTAGAAACCCGCGAAAACCTGCAGGGCGATCAAGAGCATGAGGTGACCTACCCAGCCTGGGCGGAGGCCAGCAACCTTGAGGTTGATGAGCTGAAGCGCCTGATCCGCGAAGGTGAGCGGGCGAAGCGCCAGATGATTGAGGCGAATCTGCGCTTGGTAGTCGCGATCGCTAAAAAGTACCAAAAGCGCAACCTGGAGTTCCTTGACCTGATTCAAGAAGGGACGCTGGGATTGGAGCGGGGGGTTGAGAAATTTGACCCGACCAAAGGGTATAAGTTCTCCACCTATGCTTACTGGTGGATTCGTCAGGCCATTACGCGGGCGATCGCTCAGCAGGCGCGCACCATCCGTCTGCCCATCCACATCACCGAAAAGCTGAACAAGATCAAGCGCGTCCAGCGGGAACTATCGCAAACGCTGGGTCGTAGTGCGACCGTTGCCGAAATTGCCGAAGCGCTAGAACTGGAAGTGACTCAGGTGCGTGAGTATCTGACCATCTCTCGTCAGCCCATCTCGCTAGATGTGCGCATTGGCGACAACCAGGATACGGAACTGCAAGAGCTGCTGGAAGACGAAAAAGCTTCGCCGGAAGACTACACCGTCCGGGAAGCGCTGAAGCAGGATATTCGCACTCTGCTGGCAGAATTGACTCCCCAGCAACAGGAAGTCATTACTCTGCGTTATGGCCTTAACGACGGCAACGAGTTGTCTCTAGCCAAAGTGGGCAATCGGCTGAACATCAGCCGCGAGCGGGTGCGCCAGCTAGAGCAGCAAGCGCTGAAACATCTGCGCCGCCGTAAGAGTAATGTGCGAGGCTATCTCGCCAGCTAACGTTCACGGTTCCTTGAGCTTCATGCGTGAATGCCGACGCCCCTTTACCGGGGCGTTTTTTTTACTGTTTAGGAATGAGAATCGAATCAGTTGGGATAGCCGTCTCGGCTGTCCCCAGGCAGGCATCTTGCCTGCCCTAACAATTTGGATGTGATTGGCTCCTTATTCCTTAGCGATGTTGCTTACACACGGCCATGGCGATACAGATGCCATTGCCAGGCATGGGCGATGATCGATTCCAGATCAGGGTATTGGGGTTGCCAGCCGAGAATATGGTGGGCCTGCTCACTGCTACCAATGAGCCGGGGCGGATCACCCGGACGGCGATCGCGCTCCACGGCCACAATGGCTTCCCCGGTCACCTGCCGAGCCGTCTCAATCACCTCGCGGACGGAGAACCCATTGCCATTGCCTAAGTTAATGAATGTTGTCTCGCCGCCTTTCATCAAATACTCCACCCCGAGAACATGGGCCGAAGCGAGATCCGCCACGTGGATGTAATCGCGAATGCAGGTGCCGTCGGGGGTGTCGTAGTCAGTGCCGAATATGGCAATGTTTTCTCGCCGTCCCAAAGCGGCTTGCAGCACCAGCGGAATCAAGTGAGTCTCCGGCTGATGGTCTTCGCCCAAGCGCCCCTCAGGATCAGCGCCCGCCGCGTTGAAATAGCGGAACACCACCGCATTGAGACCATAAGCGGCCGAGAAATCCTTGAGCATTTCCTCTACCATCAGCTTGCTCGACGCATAGGGACTGATGGGATTTTTCGGATGGTCTTCAGGAATGGGCACCGTTTTAGGCGGGCCGTAAATCGCGCAGGTGGAAGAAAATACAAATTGCTGTACACCGGCGGCCAGCATCGCTTCGAGCAGAGTCAAAGTGCCCACGACATTGTTGTGATAGTACTCTGCGGGCTTTTCGACCGACTCGCCCACGGCAATATAGGCCGCAAAATGCATCACCGCGCCAATACTGTGGGTTTGAAAAATCTGATCCAGCAGGGGGCGATCGGTGGTTTTACCCTGGATGAGTTCTGCCTGCAGATGTTGCTGGACTAACTCCGCATGGCCATATTCCAGGCTGTCTAAAATTACGACCGGATAACCCGCCGCCTCTAACGCCAGCACCGCATGGGAGCCAATGTAGCCCGCTCCCCCAGTTACTAAGATCTTCGGTTTGTCACTCGACATACAGCTCATCTCCCAGTCTCATCGCCTGATGTTGCAGCCCTAACAGCCTGTCGTGTCACACCATTACCATTCCCGGTCGGTTTGTGAATGACCGCAGGTGCAGGCTGTTACTTAAGACGTTGTCGTATTTGCCAGCGATCGCCAGCCATGACTGCAACGATCAATCGGGCAATATATTGGCCGACCCGCCTTTCTATGTATTCCCGAATTAGCATCAAGACGCTTAAAGAGACCGTGAAATTACTAAGTTGTCGCGATGCACCACCGTATCGCTGCTGGCGTAGCCAAGGATTTTGGGGATTTCTTCCGACTGGTGACCAATGATCTGCACCAATTCACTATGACTGTAGTTGACGATGCCACGGGCAATCTCGCGCCCTTGGGCGTCGCAAAGCTGAACCGACGATCGCTGCTCAAATTCACCTTCAATTTCCGTGATTCCAGCGGGCAATAAGGATTTCCCCCCGGTTTGAATGGCTCTCACCGCGCCCGCATCCAGATATAGCTTGCCAGCAGGAATCAGGCTTTGGGCGATCCAGCGTTTGCGGGCATTGGCCACGGTCTTTTTCGGCGAAAATTGGGTGCCGAGGGATTCTCCCGCCAGGATCTTGATCAGATTTTCGGGATGTTGACCGTCGGTGATCACGGTGCGGACGCCAGCGTTGGCGGCGATGCGAGCGGCTTCAATTTTGGTCAACATACCCCCGGTGCCCCACTGGCTGCCGCGATCGCCAATCTGGACCTGCAAATCTTCCAGCTGCTCCACGTGTTCCACTATGTGAATGGGTTGGGCGTCAGGATTCGATCGCGGGTCGGCGGAATAGAGGCGATCCACATCCGTGAGCAAAAATAGCCAGTCGGCCCCCACCAGGCTGGCCACCTGGGCGGAAAGGGTGTCATTGTCGCCAAACCGCAGTTCTTCAATGGCGACGGTATCGTTTTCATTCACGATGGGAATGACTTGGAGCTGCAATAACTGCCGAAAAGTGCGGTAGCTGTTGACGTAGCGCGATCGCTGCACCAAATCTGTGCGGGTCAGCAGCACTTGGGCGATCGGCTGATTCAGCGACGTAAAAAAGTCATCGTAAACCCGCATCAAGCGACCTTGCCCCACCGCCGCCACCGCTTGCTTCATCGCCATCGTCTTGGGTCGCTCGGCCAGATTGAGACGCGCGCAGCCGACGCCGACCGCCCCAGAAGATACGAGAATGACCCGATGGCCCGCCGCTTGCAGGGCACAGAGCGTTTCCACCAGGGTCGCAATGACGGAAATCGCCAAATATCCCGTCTGTTTGGTCAGACTCGATGTGCCGATTTTCACGACTACGGTTTGGGACTGGGCCACGCTGATACCTCCGGCTGCACAAGCCGATATCATAGGCAGCCCCACGACTTTTGAAAAGTTATTTGAGTAGCCAGGTTGCGATGGCTGTCCCAGAAAAATCTGTTGCGGTGCCCATGAAAAGCTGGACTCTTCGCTAATAGCCACGAAAACTGGTCTTACTCAGCTCGTAAATCGCTCCATCCCCGGTCAATCTGTTATACAAACAGTGGCCTTTTATTCTGCTCACCATGCCTACTGTCATTGTCGCCACCGGAAACCCGGGCAAGCTCCAGGAAATGCAAAACTATCTCGTTGACCTGGGTTGGGAACTGGCGCTGAAACCGCCAGAAATTGATGTCGAGGAAACGGGCACGACGTTTCTGGAAAATGCCCAGCTCAAGGCGTCGGAAGTGGCGAAAGCGATGGGCCAATGGGCGATCGCGGATGACTCGGGGCTGATGGTGGATGCCCTGGATGGCGCTCCCGGCCTCTATTCCGCTCGTTATGCTCGCACCGATGATGAACGGATTAGTCGTCTGTTAAATGAATTGCAGCATGCGGAGAACCGGGCGGCGCAGTTTGTCTGTGCGATCGCCCTCGCTCGCCCGGATGGCACCATTGCCTTGCAAACCGAAGGCGTCTGCCGGGGAGCGATCGCGACTGAACAACGGGGGGCTGGCGGCTTTGGCTACGATCCGGTCTTTTACGTGCCAGCCGTGGCAAAAACCTTTGCCGAAATGAGCCGGGCTGACAAAGATCGCCTGAGTCATCGAGGGGTCGCATTTGAACAACTCATGCCCGAGTTGCGATCGCTCGTCCTTGAGTAACGCTCTTCAGAAACGAGGACAAAACCGTTCGGGTTGAGCGGAGTCGCAACCCGTTACCTGGCGTTTGGTCTGAGCTAGTCGAAGACCAAACGCCAGGGGGAATCGTTTCCGCCAGGGCTATCTCGGTGCGCAGATCTGGGTCAGTTGCCCACCCCTAACCCTCAAAACTACCGAGCAGCCTCACCTCAGGATGCAAACGAATATCCCACTTTTCCTGGACTCGATCTTGTACGGAGCGAATCAAGTTCAGCACATTGTCAGCCGTCGCGCCCCCCACATTCACAATGAAATTGGCGTGCATCGGCGACACCTGCGCTTGACCGACTTGAAAGGCTTTGAGTCCGGTTTGTTCGATCAGCCAGCCAGCGGTGTACGGCGCTGGATTCCGAAAAACACTGCCGCAGCTGGGCAAATGATACGGCTGAGTCGAGCGGCGTTTTTCCAGGGCGGCTTGGGTGTCAGCGATCACCTGGGCCGGATCATGACCGGGACTGAGACGAAACTGCGCCTGCGTGACCATACAGAGACGTGACTGCAAACTCGACGTGCGGTAAGCAAATTCCAGCGTTTTTGGGTTCAAGTCCATGCCGTCCCCAGTCGGGGTCACTCCTGCGGCAGTCACCAGGCTATCAGCAGTACAAGCGCCGTGGGCACCGGCATTCATAAACACTGCCCCGCCCACCGTGCCCGGAATGCCGACCGCCCATTCAAACCCCCGCCAGCCTCGTCGAGCGGCTTTCCACGCGAGATTAGGCAGCGGTTCGCCAGCGGCGGCAGTCAAGGTGCCCGCTTCATCATCAAAGGTGACTCCGCGTAAATGGCGGGTGCAGATCACCAGGCCGCGCACCCCGCGATCGCTCACTAGCAAGTTAGACCCTGCCCCTAAAAAGGTGATGGGCAGATCGTGCTGATTGGCCCACAGCAGGTGCTTCGAAATCGCCTCCACCGTCTTAGGCAAGGCAAACCAATCCGCTAGCCCCCCCACACGATAGGACGTAAAACTTGCTAATGACACGCTCTGTTTCAGAGGCAATGCGGACTGCTGCACCACTTAGTAGCATCCAAAAAGAACACCCTATTTTACCTTTGAGGCCGCAGTAATCCGGTGCAATCTCAGATTAGGCTTGCTGTACGGTCTGCAGCTCGGCAGCCATAAACGGTTCCATCACATCGGGAATAATCCGATTCAAATTGCCCGCTCCTAAAAAGATAGCGAGATCCCCCGTTTGCAAGCGTTCCTTCAATACCGTGCTGACGGCATCCAACGAGGGACAATACTGCACATGGGGATGATGGAGCGCGATCGCTTGGCCTACCTTTTTGGTACAAAAGTCGGAGGGTGCCGACTCTCCAGCACTGTAGACATCCGTCACAATGACCTCGTCAGCATCAGCAAAGGCTGCCGCAAAGTCATCTAGGAACGCGGTCACGCGACTGTATCGATGGGGCTGAAAAATCGCCACCACGCGGTTGATCTTTCCACTCAACGATACATCGCCTGATTTCAGCAAGCTCGCCGTCGATAGCGTGGCCTTGATTTCGCTCGGATGATGGGCATAGTCATCCACAAACTGAATGCCACTGTAGAAACCCCGGCGCTCAAATCGCCGCCGTGCCCCTTCAAACCGGGCCAACCCAGTCGATAGATCGGCAAAATCTACCCCCATATGCCGACCGGTAGCCACCGCCGCCAGCGCATTGCTGAGATTATGCTTACCCGGCACCGCCAATCGTAAAACGCCCAAGCGTGACCCTCGTTCCCAAACCACGGCCCGAGTGCCGTTAGCGCTATACACCACATCCGTCACGGTGTAGTCAGCGGCATTACCCACCTCAACGCTGTAAGTAACGTCCGCGTCAATGTATTGGGCGATGGTCTCACAGTCAGCAGAGACAATAATGGTCTCCGTTTGCTGCGTAAACTGCCGGAAAATATCGACAACATCCTCCAGCGTCTCGTAGTGGTCAGGATGATCCAGCTCAATGTTGGTGATGATGCCAATATTGGCCGCTAGCTTTACGAGGGAACCGTCGGACTCATCCGCTTCCGCCACGAACCAATCGCTAGTGCCCAAATGTGCGTTGCCTTCCCAAGCCGACACTTCCCCGCCTACCACAATGGTGGGGTCAAGGTTAGCCGCTAGCAGTGCATAACCCACCATGCTGCTAGTGGTGGTTTTGCCGTGGGTACCAGCAACCGCTACGCTCTTTTGCTCGTTCATCAGCGCAGCGAGCAAATCCGAACGGTGAAGAATGGGACAGCCCATTTGCAGGGCCGCCCGGTACTCATCATTGCTTTCGTTAATCGCAGTGGAACACACCACCTGCGGCAGCGACTGAGCGGGCGTAGAAGAAAGGCTTTGCTCAAAGAATCTCAGGTTTTCGGCCTCTTGACGCCAAAAGATGTGTGCCCCTGCTTCTTGTAAGCGCTGAGTAATATGACTCAGTCTTAGGTCTGATCCCGAAACCGGTAGCTGCTTCTGCGTCAGGACATAGGCCAAAGCCGACATCCCGATCCCGCCAATTCCGATGAAATGGAACGGTCTACCGCTGAAATCCACAGAATTCAGCATCTTACACTCCTCAACATGCCACACCACACCAATATCAGGCGTATCATACCAGGTATCCCCAAGATGACCTAAAAACTGGCTCTAAATCGGACAATTGCTTGCCACCCTTTACTTCCAGCGTTTTTCTAAGACAGGTAACGCCAGTCGAGTAGCGGCGACAGCAGGACTTTTGACTGGGCTGCCGCTAGACAAACGGCAATCCGGTTGCTGAGAAAACGACGCGGCTCATATCGTGGATGGTTGTTTCCTCTGATGAACTTGAAGAGCCTGACCCCAGCCCATACAGCTTGCGACTGGATGGTTCCCGAATATAGCAAGGGTTTTAGGTTTTAGAACACATTACTGACTGGAAATATAAGTAAATTTGGGAGAAATTAAGTTTCACGTCAGTTTTTCCTACCTGAATGGTCTCTGAGCTAAATTGGGTGGCTATTTACCGCTTTCGGAGTGCCTCATAAACTTATGACCAACGCCTATTGGTCGAGTCTTGGAGGCGGGATGGCATTCAGGCTGTGGCTGGACTTCTCGGTGAGTGAGGTCATTCTGAACCTTGAAGAGAGGTTGAAGGCTGGTTGGTCTCTCTATAACCTGGCAATTCTGGCGGCAGTGGGATGAGGCGATCGCGAGCTGCGGTTTTGATTTCGGCCAGTTCAGGACGGCAAGGGGCTAATTCCCAAGAACTGGATCGCGCTGCTTTTATGAGTCCGTTAGCGGATGGAAATCACTGTTCATGTCATGTCTTATGTCGGATCCTTTTTCGCTAGCGTCAGACTACGAGCGGGTGGCGTCAGCGATCGCTTTCATGCAGTCGCATTCCCCTCAGCAGCTCGACTTAGCCGCCATGGCTGGTCATGTTCAGTTCAGCGAAGAGTACTGCCAACAGCTCTTCACCCGTTGGGCTGGCGTCAGCCCCCAGCACTTTATGCCATTGTTGACCGTGGCAAGTACGAAGCAGCGTCTGCTCAATACCCAATCCTGGCTCGCTGCGATACTAGACGCAGATTCATTGAGCCCCCACCGTCCCCAGGGCTCCTACGTTCGATTAGAGGCGATGACGCCCGCTGACTACCGCAGTGGAGGTTCAGGCATGGAAATTGCCTACGGGCTGCATGCCACTCGATTTGGCCCTGCTTTGATCGCTCAAACCGCGCAAGGCATCTGTAACTTGCAGTTTTGCGCCTCAGACCATTTAATTCAGGCGGTGGGCCAGTTGCAGCAACAATGGCCCCAGGCTAAGTTCACCCAGCATCCTGAGCTAACTCAATCCGTTGCCGATCGCCTTAATCAAGCGTTGATGACAGAGAGCCCACAACCGCCCCTGACCGTCCTGGTCAAAGGGACTAACTTCCAAATCCAAGTGTGGCGGGCGTTGTTGACGCTACCGTTGGGCAGTTTGTTGACTTATCAAGATATTGCCAACCGGATCGCCAAGCCCAAAGCGGCCCGCGCCGTGGGCACCGCCATCGGCGCAAACCCCGTGGGATATCTGATTCCCTGTCATCGGGTGATTCGCGCTACGGGAGAAATCGGGGGCTATCGCTGGGGGCCGCTGCGCAAAACGGTGATGCTGGGTTGGGAAGCGGCTCAATGTCAGGAGGAGGTTTGAATGGCCCCGAAACAAATCGCTGAATTATTTTTGCTGGCGGCACTGTGGGGCGGCTCTTTTTTCTTTATGCGCATCGCGGCTCCAGAGTTAGGCCCCATTTGGTTAATTGAATCGCGGGTGGTGCTATCAGGGCTGTCGTTGCTGCCGTTGCTGTTATACAAAGGGTTGGCAAATCAGATTCCCAAATATTGGCGATCGCTCCTGGTGGTCGGCTTGCTCAATTCGGCTTTGCCGTTTTCACTGTTGGCCTTTTCTTCCTTGTCTTTGCCAGCAGGCACGACGGCCATTTTGAACGGTACGGTGCCGTTTTTTGGGGTGGCGGTCGCTTATGTTTGGCTGCGAGAGCCCCTCGGCCCTAACCGTATTGCGGGCCTAGTTTTAGGATTTAGCGGGGTGGTGGTGCTCGTCGGATTGCGCGGCACGGCCATCACCGCCGAGGTTTTGTTAGCGATCGCGACGGGCCTCTGCGCCGCGTTGATGTATGCGATCGCCGCCCCCTTTATCCGCATCCATCTCCAGGGGGTGCCGTCTCTCGTCATTGCCACTGGCAGCCAACTGAGTGCCGCCATCTGCCTGTTGCCGCTGTTGCCCTTTACGCGACCCGCGATGCCCCCTTCTCAACCAGTGCTGCTGGCGGTAGTCGGCCTCGCCATCCTCTCGACTTCACTCGCGTATATTTTATATTTCCGACTCATTCATAGCGTCGGCTCTACCCGAGCCCTGACCGTGGCCTATTTGATTCCACTCTTTGCCATGCTGTGGGGAGCCTTGCTGCTTCAAGAAGCCATTACGGTGTCGATGGTGGCGGGGAGTGCTTTGATCTTGTTGGGAACGGCGATCGCTAATCAGGTGATTCGGCTCCCCAACCGCCCCTCATCAAAGCCATAGCTTAGGGGTGAAATCGCTCCCCAACCAACGTCGCCCACCACCATGGCGCAAGCCACGGAAAATGCTCACCTACATTAACGCCACAGGTGAGCAGATCTTTCCAGGTTTCATCGATCACGGCAGTGAGTGAGTCAACTTTTCCGCTTGTGAACGCTGCCAATACCAAGAGAGCGCTCATCGTTAAAGCCCTACCACCGACGTGCCTTAATCTTCGTGCTCATCAAAGGGATCAGCCAACTGCTTAGCCGGTGGCCCAAAGGCGGTGTAGACCGCAAAGGCAGTAAAGGCAACAATCACGGCCCCTACGGAAATAATAAGAACTGTTGCAGGTTCCATAGTAATCTCTATTTCTTAAGACACTCTAATCTTATAATATTACGGAATATAAAGTGGCGTATAGGTTTTAGGATACCGATGGCACAACAAACGCGGCTAGGCAATCTGCTCAAGCCCCTTAACTCTGAGTACGGTAAGGTCACTCCCGGTTGGGGCACAACTCCTGTGATGGGGGTGTTCATGGGGTTGTTTTTGGTCTTTCTTCTTATCATCCTGCAGCTCTACAATTCCTCTCTCATCCTTCAGAACGTTGATGTTGACTGGCGAAGCCTGGGACTTTAAGAGCGGCTGTTACCAATAGGATTTGCTGAGGGGCAGAAGCTTAATCTCTTCTGCCCCTCAGTGTTTTTGCGGTGACGTGGCGGCTTTTTGTCAGTCGCTGTTAGCGACTGGGCTTGCTGCGATACTGTGTAGTAGGTCGCAGCCCTGTGTATTTAGGAGGACGTGATGAATATTTTTGGCATTGGTTTGCCTGAAATGGCGCTGATCCTAGTGATCGCCCTATTAGTATTTGGCCCTAAAAAATTGCCCGAAGTCGGTCGCAGCCTCGCTCAAGCTTTGGGGAGCTTCAAAAAGGCGCAGCAAGAGTTTGAGTCCGAACTCAAGCGCGAGTCAGCCGAAATCGAAAAAAGCATGAAAGCGCCGATGAAGGCAGAAATTGCGAAACCGGATGCCAAAGCGCTGCCTCAAGACGAAGTGCCAGCGGCGGATGTAACCACCGCAACCGAAGCCCCTGAAGCTGCTGAGACGACTGAAGCTGACGCGACTGCTGAAGAAGTCGTTTCTGACGCCTCGACCCCGTCAGCTTAAGGATGCTCTCCAATGAGTATCACCAGCGCAGTGACGGCCATCAATAATTCGGTTCGTCTATTAGGTGAGCAAATTACGCCGACCGGTACTTAGGCGATCTGCAGGAACAAAAATACCGAGCTGTGGTGCATTACGCTGCGCTAATGGCACCCTACAAGCGGGAAATTCTTTTCCAGAGATCTCCTTAATCGGCTCTGGTGCTTCTTTTGGGCATTGCAGAACTAGCTGAGTTCAGAGCTAACGAAGTGACAGAACCCGTGCGATTGATTATTGGCTTGGGGAATCCGGGAGAAAAGTACGCTCGGACTCGCCACAATGTGGGGTTTGACGTTTTGGATACGTTGGCCCGCCGCTGGCAAATTCCCCTCAGCCATCATCGTAAGTTTCAGGGCGAGTTCGGGGAGGGCATGGCGATCGCCGGACAGAAAGTATTCCTGCTCAAACCTGCTACCTATATGAACCGTTCAGGACAGGCTGTGCGTGCCGTCCTCGATTGGTATAAATTACCTGTGGCCTCAATTTTGGTCATTTACGACGACATGGCATTACCCTTGGGCAAATTGCGGCTACGGCCCAACGGCTCAGCGGGGGGACACAACGGCATGAAATCCCTGATTACTCATCTGAATACTCAAGACTTTAAGCGGTTGCGGGTCGGCATCGGGAGCACGCAGCAAAACGGCGATCGCGATCGGGCCGTCGTCGCCCACGTTCTGGGCAAATTTGCCCCAGATGAAAAGCCCTTGGTCAATACCGCCTTAGACTGGGCTGTGGACGCCGTGGAAATGCTGATGAAGCAGGGGACAGAAGTCGCCATGAGTAACTTTAATGGCCGCTCAGCGCTGCCGGAAACAGAAGTGAGTTAACCGCATTGAGTCTATCGTCTGTGAGATTTAACGGCGATGCGGTCGCGATCGCCTGCCTAACGAGGCCGCCTCTAAAACGATTCAACCTACCAATGATCGAAGGGCAGCCTTGTGTCCGCTAGTGGGATATTCCCCACAAAAATTGAGACCGCTTTTACTAAGGGACTTGCGCGCAAAAAAGATCCCCATGAGCCGAGTTTCGACTCCGCTCAACTCTCGATACTGGTAGGTTGA
>NZ_JACSWC010000317.1 GCF_016888165.1 Halomicronema sp. CCY15110
GATTCTCCATCTCGATGACCCCATGTTTTCTGGCAGCATCCTACTACAACATGACTTGTGTGTACTTAGTAGCCCAGGTTTGGGAGAGGGGTTTGGGGTGAGGGCAAACGTAGGGTGCATTAGCGAAGCAATGCACCGCTAATTTTTAGGGTCATCCTGATTGTGTAGAGCTAGTTAAAAACAGCTTGTCGAAGCTGGGCAAGCGCTTGTTTCAGACTCATCAGGTCACGGCTGCAAATCGCATAAATCTCATCCGCGTCGATGTTGAAATAGTCGTGGGCTAGGATGTTGCGAATGCCTTTGACACTTTCCCAGTCAACACTGGAGTCTGCCGCCAGCAATTCATCACCAGCGGTTTTCTCGATGCGGCGGATGTTTTCGCTGATGGCGATCAGCATCATGCTAATGCCATCGAGGCGATCGAGCCCCTCGTCGTCGCGGGTAAAGTCGGCGGGTGACTGAATGCTGGTAAAGCGCCGCTCAATGCGCCGGATCGCTTCTTCGATTTCCAAAAATAATTCCAGCAGCAGCGAACGGTTATACATACCGGGCCTCTTGGTCGATTCGGGCCTTGAGGTAGGGGTTCATGCTGGGGCGATAGCGAATCACATCGACCGATTTGCCAAACAGGGATTCCAATTCGGTTTTGAGGCGTACCCGCTGGAGCAGGTCGGGCGTCATATGTACCACGATGTCGATATCGCTGTTGGGGGTCGCTTCACCCCGGGCGACGGAGCCAAAAATGCCGATGCGAGTCACGCCATAGCGCTCTTGCCAATCGGCTCGGCGCTGTTGTAACTGCTGCAAAATATCGGCTTGGGTGGTGGCGTTAACGCTCATGGCTGGCTCAGGCGATCGCTGTTTCTATCTTACTCAACGACCTAAATCCTCTACCGCGATCGCGACTGCCCCTAATCCTCCAGACCGTAACCGCGATCGCTCTCAAAACCCGCACGATCGCCCTCACAATATCGGCCCCACCGTCCTGGCGGCCACCTGAGGAATGGTCGGGGCCGCAGCTATGCAGGCGAGTTGCGACTCCAAAGCCCCAGGCGGTGGCAGCCTTCCAGAAAGGCGACCCTCAAAAAGTTGCTGTTCGCAGTCAGATCTTTCTCGGACTGCTTGCGCCAGCTAGCCAGAGCATCTATCGGTTCAATGCCGTGTTCATCTCGGAGGATCCTGACCTGCTCTAACCAATCCTTGGCATCGTTGCTACAGCATTTTGCTTGATAGCGTTCTTCAATGCCGTAAACGTCTTGCCAAGTGTCCAACTCTTCACTGATGGTGCTGGGGCCAAAGGAGAGCTGCACGTCTGAAGCAGCGAGGTTATCGACATCTGGGTTGCTGAAGTCGATGGAGATTTCAATACTGTCACCATCAGTGGTGTATGGGTAGAAAAACTTTCGGCGACGGGTCACTCCGGCTGGATCTTTGGGCGTAAAGGCCGTGTCTTTTGTGCCTTTATAACTGCTGTTGCAGTGATGACAAGCTGGGACAAGATTACGGAAATTAATTGAGTTAAATGGGTAAAGACCTTTAGGAAGATAGTGATCGTAGGCTTCCCGTTTGCTGTGGTAAATCCCAAAGACATCGCTAATGCCACAAAACGGGCATTTTCCTGCTTTGTTGACCGTCATAAAATTATGGTAGTGGTCATCGATTTCACCGATTTTTTCCCGGAGTGCCGCAAGGTTCAAGAGCTTTTGAGAGTAAAGCCCCTTAAAGAATGAGGCGAGCTTGTCATGCAGAGTGGGATAAGTGGTCTTGATGTCGGCATAGCGTACCAGGGGAAGAGCTGAATCTTTGGCACAGACTCTTTCGATGTTGTTATTGGCCTGATACCACTGTTGGAACTTGTCAATTTCTTCAGGGGTCAGCGGAGCAAACAAGTTATAGATGCGTTCGACATGGCCGTTAAAGAAATCTGCGCCTGCTGCATCGGAGTAGTGAAAGGCTTCTATGACTTCTTTGAGTTCGGCATTGCCGTCGAATAAGTCAAAGCCAAAAGGGTTGCCCTCAGGAGCTTTGCACCAAACTTCAAAAAAGATGTAGTCGATGAAGGACTGCATCTTTTCCATCGAATGGGGCACGTAGGTATAGGCAAACAGCACTAGTCCTGAGCCTCCATGCGATCGAGAATGGTTTTGATCAGCAGCATTTTCTCCACAGAGTCGCCGAGTTGCTGGTTGATTTCAGTGATCAGTTGTTCTTTGTCCTCGTTGGGTCTCGTCGACCTTTCTCTAAATTGCCCAAGTTCATCCTGAGCACGACGACCGATGGTTTCACGTTTGCTGAATGTATTCATCGTGATCTTGTTGATGGAAGCGCCAAAGGTGTTGTAATCAGGGTGGTTAACTGACACGATGCCATTTGTCTTGTCAAACACCAGAACCTTTTCCGGCTTACTGTCGGAGATCACGAAGGGCGTGTGGGTGGTGATGAGCATTTCTTGCCGATCGGCGTCGCCGAAGCTGTCGTAGAGGCGAGTGACAAAGTTGGCCCGCCAGTCGGGGTTGAAGTGGGTTTCGGGTTCATCCAGCAGAAACAGGCTGTGGGTGTTTTTGAACAGCAGGCAAAGCCCCAGGGTGTGCAGCAACTGGTGTTCACCATCGGAGAACGATTTTAGCAACACCGGCTCAGCCACATCGGTTTTGGTCAGCCAGACGTTCTTAAAGCGGATGATGCGCTCATCGGCGGCAAGGGTGGGAACGCTCTCGCTGACATAGAGGCTATCGGATTGGTACAGGTCTGCCTTTAGCTGGTCGCTGACGGAGTAGAGATTGAGCGTTAGCAATACTTGAAATGCTTGGAATAAACTTATGGGGGAGCCATTGATTGCAAAGTCAAAGTTTTCTCGGAATGCCTGACGGGTGGCGTCATTAACGTAATAGTCAAGGTAGAGAGTGTCGGTAGCAGCATCGACAAACCAGCAGGTAGCGCAGCGTTTGAGGCGCGGAATGATTTTGAGTTTGTCAGCTCGCTCTTTAAGAGATTCATTGTCGTTAGAGTCATCGCCGTCAGAGTCATCGCTGTCAAAGTCATCGCCGTCGAGTAGTTGTACTACGTTGACCCGGTAGCGATAGCCACCAACTCCATCGTCAACCGAATCAAGAGCTGGATGATTTCGGACAATATCTTCTACTGACTGCTGCTGGCTTGCGCTCTGGCTGCCAAAGGCCCATATCTGATCGATGTCTAACTCAAAGCTGAGCTGGATGACGATGCGAAACTCTCGCAAGGCTTCAATGCCGATGTCTTCCTGAAAGGGGCTCAAAGCCGCTGCTTCCTGGAGGAGAAGGTTGCAGAGTAAAATCGCCTGACTAAAGCCACTGTCAAGATAGACGAGACGCGATTCAGGCCTGTCGGAATAGGACAAATCCTGGGTCAGCGCTCGCCAATATTCGTCGAACTGGATGAAGCGCATTTTGAAAAATGGCAGGCTGAGAATTTCGTTCTCTCCGGAGGAGTAGCCAAGAACATACTCTGGCAATAGTGTGTACCGCAGCTTTCGACCCGCTTTCAATTCCTCCCAAGCTTCCTGACGTGTATTCCACAAAGTCCAGGCTGGGGCTTGCTCGGGCTGTTTAATGATTCTGATGCGGACTTGATCGTCTTCGCGATCCAGGTCTGGGGGCGGTGGCATGAGGTATTCAATCTCAAAGCCGTCTGGACTGGCTTGTTCGCTCCGAAAGCCGTTGGGATTGGCCTGCGCTTCATAGATGAAACTGTCCGGCTTGTCTTCGAGGTAGATGCACTCTAGATGGTAAAAAATGGCCGCGAGTGCCTCCAGCAGATTGGATTTGCCGCTGCCGTTGCGGCCAGCCAGGATAAAGGGTGCGAAGCCTCGCTCGTCTTGCAAGGCCCACTCAGTGCGAAAGTAATGTTCAAACCCGGCTTGCAGGCTGCGAAAGCCCTGATGAGCAGTAATTTTTAGGCGTAGTAGCTTCATGGATGCCAATCGGGGAAGGCCATACCGGGAGCAACAGCATCGGTCATCACTTATCTGCTGCCTTGATTAGGACACAGTTGTTGGCATCGTCGTAGCTTTGTGCCAGGCGACCACTTTTCAGGGATTCAAATATCCATGCTTTGAGGTGGTCATATTCCGCCGCACCTAATTCCACCGTACGCAATTCCTCTGTGTCCTCCTTTGGCTCCTCTGCGTTGTTCTCTAGCTCCTCTGCCAGTTTCCACAAGCGCTGCTGGGCAGCTTCCATAAAGTCCTGGGTAGAAAAAGGCGCGTTATTCAGGTGGTCAATCCAAGCCGCTAGCCACTGGTTGATTAGATCCTGGCGGCCCTTGGCGGAATGGAGGGTGGTCAGCTCTGGGGGAGCGGGCAGAGTGAAGGTCTCGGTTGCGGGCGGTGGTTCGCTGGTGTCGGGAGGTTCTGTTGCGGTGGTGTCGGTATCTTCAGAAGGTAAGGGAACCCGTGATAGATCCAGATCTCCTTTGAAGGCTTTTTGGCTGAGTGCGCCGTAGAGGTTTTCGAGATCGGTAAGACTTTGCTGGTAAGAAGTTTTAATGCTTTCAACTTTTTCGACTATAGTGGCAAATTCGTCTTGTAGCTCAATGGGTGGAATGGGAAAAGGTATCCGATTCATCGCACCAACATTGAAGTGCTTTTGAATGCCGCCAACCTCCTTTGATGCGACAAGAGCTATGCCCCTTTCCGAATTTAAGAGACTAGCTAAGTAGTGTGGATTGAGAACTCCTATTTTGGGCCTTACAAGGATAAGATCAATACAATTCGCTCCATCCAGTTCACGTGGAACAACAGCCGCAGTTCCTGTTTTACCAGTTCTGACAATAACTACATCGCCAGCACGCAAAATCGATTTCGCTAGTGGCCCTTCATTTGCCTGTTCAGAGAAGAAAACCAAGTTGTCAAGTTCGATTCGATTTGGCTTGATATTGAGCGATCTGAGTGCAATCACACCTTCTTCTACATAGTAAGAGGCTGGCTTGACTACAACGCCCACTGTGAGCCGAGTACTGTACGCTTTTCCAGTAAGCATTATCCATCCCTTCTCATTGCGAACTGGATCGCCGAACATCTCTAGGAAGACGCTTTTGAGTAGGTCGTCGAGTTGTTGCAGGTGTTGTTTGCGCTCGGCAATTAGCCCTTCCACCTTGCCAAGCACGTAAGCAATCCGCTTTTGGTCATCCAGCAATGGGAGAGGAATTTCTATTTTCGCTAAGGATTTAGAATTTAGCGTTTTCCCCATTACAGCCTGGTTAGAGCCGATAAGCTTGGCAACTTGTAGAGCAAAGAAAAGATAGTCTCTATTAAGTTGGTCTTTATCCTTAATTAATAGCGCGGCTATAGCTTCATTCGTATACAGATCGCAGCCTGCGAAGGCCATCTTGCCTATCGTTAACTTGAAGCTAAATAGCAATGTTCCTTTTGGAATTTTTCTGCACCGCTTTTGCTCAACTGCATAATCAGTGATTTCTTCTTTGGTTTCACAAACCACTTTTGAATTGAGATCGGAAATGGATACCCATTTATTTCCTTTTCCCCAATATTTTGCTTCCTTACGCGCCGGAGTACGACCAATAACAATATTACAGAGCTCAGAAAGAGATTTTGCTGGATAACTCATCCAATCATCTCCTTCAACTCAAGCAGTTCCCGCAGCATCCCACTTTGTACCTTGGCTAGATCCTCGTCGCCGATTTCACCCACCTCAGCCTGAATCAGCCTTTCCAAGATCACCTCTGGGGCTTCATAGATCTCCTCTTTATACACTTCTTCCTTGTAGCGGCTTAAACTCAGGTCATAGCCCTCAGCTTCAATATCGGCACGGGGCACGAAAAAGCATTTGCTTTCATCTGTAATTGTTCGGTCAGTATCCGTCTCTGGGTTGCGGGCTTGAAACTTGGCGACAATATCTTGCAAATCGCCATAGCCCTCTTGCTTGGTGCGTTTGTCATCCAGCGAGTAGCCGTCGCTCGCCATCTCGTAAAACCACACCTGCTCCGTGGCGGGCTCGGTGACCTTCTCTTTCGGTCCCCACACCTTGGTAAACAGCAAGATGGCGGTGCTGACCCCGGCATAGGGCTTAAACACACCGCTGGGCAGGGTGATCACGGCTTTGAGCTCGCAGCGCTCCACCAGCAGCTTCCGCAGATCCTTGAACGCCTTGCCCGAGCCAAACAGCACCCCCTGGGGCACAATCACACAGGCCTTGCCGCCTTTTTTCAGCAGGCGGTAAATATTCTCGACAAACAGCAGCTCTGTCTTGGTGGTCGAGAGGGTCAGGTTTTCGTTGATGTCGCCCTTGTCGATGCTGCCGGTAAACGGCGGGTTGGCCATGACGATGTCATATTCCCCCGCTTCGTCATAGCTTTTGCTCAGGGTGTCTTGATAGTCGATGTGGGGCTCGTCGATGCCGTGCATCATCAGGTTCATCAGGCCCAGGCGCACCATCGTGCCGTCGATGTCATAGCCATAGAGGCAGTTTTGCAGCATGGTTTGCGCGTCTTCGGTGAGGGCTGCCGCTACTGAGGTGCGGGTAAAGCCGTCTTCATCGGGGGCCAGATCCGTGGTCCCGGCTCGGATGGCGAGCTGGGTGACAATGTACTGATACGCCCCCAACAAAAATCCGCCAGAGCCACAGGCCGGGTCGGCAATTTTGTGGCCCAGCTGCGGCTGCACCAGTTCGGCCATCAGCTTGATGATGTGGCGCGGGGTGCGAAACTGACCGTTCTTGCCCGCGCTGGCAATCTCCGACAGCAGCATTTCATAGACATCCCCCTGGATATCTTGAAACGCCTGACCGTGTTCCTGGGAGTCTCGCTCCATGATGGCGAAGATCTGGTCGATGGTCTTCACCGCTTCCACCAGCAGCGTCGGTTTCGGGATGATGAACACCGCATTCTTCATATGATGGGAGAAGTTAGACTCCTCTCCATTCAGATCCTTCAGAAAGGGAAACACTTTGAGCTGAACATGCTGCAGCATACGATCAGCCGGACTGTAGAACTTAAATCGGTTCCAGCGAAGTTCGTCTTTTTCGATCGCGTGTTTCTCTGCTTCCTCAAGCTTCCGACGTTTTTCGTCCTCAGAATCGTTTTCATTCAGTTTTGCTCGGTGCTCTGGCGGAATCCAGGTGCCTGCAAATTTTGAGGTGTAAGATTCGCCAGTCCATTCAGCATCGGCCTGCTTTTTGAGATCGAGCTCATCTACCCGCTTCATGAACAGCAGGTAGGTGATCTGCTCGATGGCCGTGAGCGGGTTAGAAATGCCCCCCGACCAGAACTTATCCCAAAGCTGGTCGATTTGGCTTTTGAGTTCAGGGTTGTTTTGCAGCATGGCTTGAATTCTGAAAGGTTAGGGCCTTTCCGTCAAGCGGCCAGCCGCTCGGTGAGCTGTAAGATTTCGGTAATTTCCGCCGGGCTAAAGACGCCCCGAATGCCCTGGGGATGAATCACCGTAAACGGCGCGCTGATCAGATCCTTCTTCTCTACCGTCTCGCGATCGATGATGAAGGTCTTCAGCAAGTTCAGAAACTCCAGTTGACGGCTGCTCAGGTTGCTGTGCTGCTGGATGAACTGATCAAACGCCTCGCTAACCGAGTCCGGAAAGCTCTGTAGCGTTTCCAGGCCGAGGATGTGGCGGATGAACTGGATGAATCGCGCCTTGCGATTTTGATACACCTGGCGCAGCAGGTCTTCAGTGATGTGGGGATGCTCCGCGTGGAGGAGAGTGGCCAGGGCGTCGGCTTCCTCGGGGGCGATCGCCTCACCGTTTTTGAGCTTCATCAGCACCGGGTTACTTGCCGTCAGCTCAGCAATCACGGCTTCCACCATTTCCCGATAGCGGCTAATGCTGACCGATTCGTGCTGGGGGCCAAACTCCACCCGTTCCTTGTTGTGTAGCTCATCCACCAGGTTGAGATAGACCGGCCCAGCGCTGGTACTCGACTCGCGGAACTTCATCAGTGGCCCCAAGCGATCGTTGAGCTGATCGAGCGCCCGTTCCCGTTCTTGCTCACTGCCCTCGGCCCAGTAGCGGTTGGTTTGGGCGGCGCGAATCAGGTCTTCCTCTGCTTTCACAAAATTGACCGACAGCGGCAGCTCCCCAATGCGCTGCACAATGCTCTCCCGCAAGTTTTCGGCCTCTGCCGGGTCATCCTGGAGTCTGGCTAACCCGTAAGCCACCAGGTCACGCTCAAAGCGCATTGCCTTAAAGTCCACCTCAGAGACCGTGCGAAACAGCGGCTTGATGGTAGTCCGCAGGAACTCCAGCTTGGGATGGTTTAGGGTGACCCAAAAATTTTCCTCGTCGAGGCGGGCCAGAGCCGCAGCGGCATCCCTGATGACGACAGAGTTCGGGGGCAGCGCCGCAATCTGCTGACGGAGCTTGGCCACTTCCTGTTCGGCGATCGCGGCCAGGGTGCGATCGTTCGCAGCTTCAATCTTGTCGAGTCGCAGCCCCACCAACTGCACCGGCAAAGGCAGCTGGGGCTTCAGCTCCTTGCCTTTCGGCTGTAGCTTGAAATACTCGAAATTATCCCAGCAATCGAGAATCAAGAACACCTCTTTGGCCGGACACCAGGGCTTCGGTTTGCGGGCCTCCAGCAACCGCGTACCGCGCCCAATCATCTGCCAAAACTTGGTGAAAGAGTAGACCGGCTTAGCAAACACCAGATTGACGATTTCCCGCACGTCAATGCCGGTATCCAGCATGTCCACACTGATGGCCACGCGAGGCATGTCGTTGTTGGTGAACTGGTCTAGCAGCCCGCCTTTGCCGTAAACTCTAGGATCTTCCGAGACCAGTACCTTGGCCAACTCGCCTTTGTACTGCGGATACAGCTCGTCAAAAATTTCCTCCATGCGCCGGGCATGGGCTTTGGAAGAGCAGAAAAATATCGTCTTACCGGGCAGCACCCCGTTGGGATCTTTGATGCACTCCTCCATGAATTCCTTGACGATCAGGGTGTTGGTGCCCTTGTTGATCACCTGCTTTTCAAGCTGCGAGCCTTCAAAGTTAATTTCCTCGACTTCCTGGCCTTCTAGCAGTAGCTTCTTCTGGTCTTCCAGCGAGATCGTGCGCTTGCTGATGCCCTCCATCTGAAACTTGGTCTGAATCTTCATGACCTGAAAGTTGCACAGGTAAGGAGGAACGTTATTGACCGCTTCTTCAAAGGTGTAGGCAAAGGTGGGCAGACCATCCTCGCAGTGAAAGAGCTGAAAGGTGTTGTGGTCAATGATGTCGGTGGGGGTGGCCGTCAGCCCCAGGGTGATGGTTTTGAAATAGTTCAGGACTTCCTGATAGGTGTTGTAAATCGAGCGATGGCTTTCATCCACCACAATCAAGTCGAAAAAATGGGGCGATAGCGGCTGTAACCCATCCCGAATGATGTTGAGCATCGTGGGATAGGTCGAGACGTAGATGCGGCGGTCTTTGGCAATCAGTTTCTCGCCCACCTTGGGCCAGCGCGGCTCGTGGGGCAAATGTTCCTTAAAGGCAGCCAGCGCCTGTTCCCGCAGCGCAATGCGATCGACCAAAAACAACACTTTTTCAGCATGGCCAGCACGCATCAGGGCATCGACCAGGGCAATACAGGTGCGCGTTTTGCCAGTGCCGGTCGCCATCACCAGCAGAAAGTTGCGTTGCTGCCGGTCAATGCCTTCCAAAACGGCACGGATAGCGCGGATTTGATAGTCGCGACCGGCAATGTCGGTATTGATCAGCTCGTGGGTCAGATGTCTTCGGTTACGGCGGATATATTGGAACCGCTCAAGGTCATCGCGCGTGGGAAAACCGACCACCTTTCGAGGCGGATAGTTGTCCAAGTCCCAAAAGTAGATATCGTGACCGTTGGTGTAAAAACAGAACGGCAGTTCCCCGCCCTGTTGCTGCTGGATGTTGTAGCAATATTGCTTGGCCTGCTCACGACCAATCGCGGCGTCTTTGCTCGATTTCTTAGCTTCGATAACGGCCAGGGGTTTGCCATCTTTGCCGAGCAATACATAATCGCTGAATTGATGTCCCTGGTAGGACGCTCCCGTTTCGGCAGTCTTTCCAGACGGAGATGTCAGGATGTCAAATTCTTGAACAACCTGCATCGGATCTTTGACGTTCCAACCCGATTGGGCCAGAAGTTCATCAATCAACTCTATGCGGGTCTGCTTTTCACTGTTCATCCGCTCTATCGTTCGCTGAAATCAATCCGAGACGCAAACACCCTTGAGACAGTCATGGTGATGGCCGAGCAGCCCTTTTGGGTCTGTGGTTATAAGATTCCCAGGATCAACGTCTAACATTGATTCAAAGAAATCGACCATTCCGACACCCAATCTTTTTCTGTGTGGCGGTATTTCTCAATAGTTTATGTTCCTGACATCTTTACAGAGCACAGCGGTGGCCTAGCGCGCCAATGCCATCACCCAATGCGTTTAGAGTGCCCCACCTCTTCAGAATGAAACGCCAACCGTGAGCGACTGCAGCGCGATCGCTCTACAAAGCCAGTATCCATCTGCCCTACGTGGAGTTAGAGCCAGCCGCCATCAGCACCTCCCACCACGACCGCCTTACACTAGAGAGCAGTGAACCCGGCCTTGGTTCAGCCCATCACGAGGTAACCCATGATTGCTCAACCTCAACTGACACAGCGCCACACCCCCGCCGCCTACCTCGAATTCGAGACCCAGGCCGCCACCCGCCACGAATACATCAACGGAGACATTGTCCCAATGACCGGGGGCACGCCCAATCACAATCAAATTTTGCTAAACCTGGCCGGTGCTCTCAACTTTGCGCTGAGACGGCAACCCTATCGAGTATTTGCAGCTGACCAGCGCCTGTGGATACCGGTGCCCAAAATTTATACCTATCCCGATGTCATGGTGATTGCCGGGGAGTTGGCCTACCAGCCAGGACGACGCGACACCGTAATGAACCCCAGTGTCATTATCGAAGTGCTGTCTAAATCGACCAGAGAGTATGACCGAGGGGATAAATTTGCCGCCTATCGGACCCTGCCGAGCTTTCAAGAATATCTCTTGGTCGATCAGTATGCTTGTCACGTCGAGAGTTATGTCAAAGCTGGGGAAAAACGGTGGATCTTTCAGGAATACGATCGCATGGAAGCTACGGTGACCTTAGAGAGTTGTGATTTTGCGATCGCCCTACAAGACATCTACGACAAGGTTGAGTTTGACACCCCTGCCCCCGCAGCCGCCGAGGACACCTCAGATCGCTAACAGTATCGGCAACCGTCATGAGTTACCTGTCTCACTCTTTACTTGCTCCCCTTCTCCCAATTTTGGGAGAAGGGGCTGGGGGATGAGGGCATGACGAAGTGATGAGGGCACGACGCCTAATTTCTGCCCACCAAGCCACCAAACCCGAACAACAGCAATATCAGAGGCTTGCGCCATGAGAGAGGAATACGATTTCACTGCATCCGTGCCCAATCCCTACGCAAAGAAGCTGAAGCAGCAAGTCACCATTCGCTTAGAGGAAGACGTGGTGGATTACTTTAAGGCCCTGGCCGAAGAAACGGACATTCCCTATCAGACCCTGATCAACCTCTATCTGAAAGACTGCATGAAGGCCCAACGCAAGCCGTCGCTGGAATGGGTGAGTTAGCACTCGACAGCCCAAGTCTCGATACTGATCGGAAGTCCCTCTCCCAAATCTGGGCTACTAGGTACACATAAGTCCTGAAGCTTTTGCTGTGCAGGCTTTCCCTTCATCCCCCAACCCCTTCTCTCAGAACGGGCGGAGAAGAGCTGGAAAATCTTGACTGGCCTCCCCCTCGCCCATTTTTGGGAGAGGGGGACTGAGGGGGTGAGGGCCGAGGATGTGCAAACTTATACACCGAGCAGTATTAGAAACTGACAAGGACTGAGAACTCTGAGAGGTGCGTTGAGCGTCATGCCGAGAAAGCGATCGCGGTTGCCGCGGGCATCGTTGCAGTGCTCATGCTCATGGATGCTTGGGGGCATGTTTTCCACTGGTATCGCATCTGGGCTAACGATGGCGTATATTGCTCGACCGCTGATGAGGCAGGCGGCAACCATTTTCTGTATGGCGATGACTGCTCAAAGTCAGCCCCCTCACCAGCGATCGCGGCTGTCTTTCAGGGTGTCTTTGGAGCGTCTTTCCGGTGTCTCCGAGACGTTGCCCAAAGACGGCTAAAGACGCCCAAAGACAGAGCATAGACGCCCTAAAGACGGGGCGTAGACAGGCGATATCGCGGCGGTGTCTCTGCGGTCATGACGACCACGCCTCGCGTCACCAGTTGCGCCAGCAGAGCTTCCAGATCGGGCAGGCTCATGTGGTTCTTAAACAGTCGCTTTTGCTGCTTAATGGCCCCAGCGGTCAGGG
Source organism: Halomicronema sp. CCY15110 (assembly GCF_016888165.1). Lineage (GTDB taxonomy): Bacteria > Cyanobacteriota > Cyanobacteriia > Phormidesmidales > Phormidesmidaceae > Halomicronema. The sequence continues at coordinate 12,344 of NZ_JACSWC010000317.1, forward strand.
GGGATTCTGACTTGCTGAGCACTTCCCGAATGAGGGCGATCGCCTCATCGGGATTCTGCACCGCATCATTCTGCTTGTCATTGGTCGGGCAGGGCAACACATCTTTCAGCACCAGCTGGGAGAGCGGCACTTGGGAGAGGCAAGGCCCGTTATTTTCCCAAAGTTGCCAGTAGCCCTCTAACGCTAAGATTCCGGCTTCTTGTTCAGTCGTCAGGCGCAAATCAGTGAGCTTACAAAAGGCTTTGATCATCTGCGCTTTCTTGCGCTTGCCACAGCCCACGACAGAGAAGTTTTTTAGCAAGTCCTCATCAATGCCCAGTGGCCCCGCGTTCCCTGATTGGGTGAGGATGCCAACCAAACTACCGACGGCAGCGCCAGAGGTGACACATTCCACGACGAAGCCAGCCAGGCGAGCGGCGATCGCTTTGTGTCCCTTCGTCTTAAGGCTTTGCAGAATGCCGATCGCCTCATCAATGATGAACCACTCGCGAGCGCTGTCCTTGCCTTCTAAATGACTCAACAGTGAGGACTCCCACTGATCCAGCAGCCAGGTCATCTGCTCTCCCAATTGCGGCCCTCCCACCCGGTAGCCTTGCCAATGCTGCGGTACCCGGTCGGTGGCTTTGCTGGTCACGTACCAGACCCGTTGCTCACTACCAATGAGATGCTTCAGGGTTTCGCTCTTGCCCTCACGAGTGCGACCGACCATGAACAGGTGAGGCGCGGCGTCATCCAGTTGAGCGATCGCACGGGGTAGTTTCGCACCGTCGCCATTCTCCGGTGCTGGGGTCTTGTTCCCAGATGTCGGTTCCTGAGTCTGCCCCGCTTGGGGGCTCATCTTTTTTTCTGGAGTGGCCACCCCCATCGCGATCGCTCTACGTTTGATGTCGAGCAAATCATCTTGAGTCAGATAGTCACCCAGCTTGGTAAATTTGCCCTGACTCACTTCGAGGTCGATGGCGTCCGCTTCCCGACTGGCAGACATCACAGAGCCAATCAGAATGACGCCCGCAAAGCCCCCCATTGCGGCAATACCCCAGGTACCCGCCACCACCGTCCCAATGGGCCACAGCAGGCCCGCCGTAGCGGCGGCAATCTGCCCATAGCTTGTGTGTGAGAGCCAGCAGCGAGTAATGGCGCGGTTTTTCGTTGCGAGTAGCAACTGTTCTTTGGTCATGGTTCAAATCCTGAAACGACAAAGCCCCTGCGGTGAGGGGCTGAAGACATGGCGCTACATCACTTTGCGGATATAGCGCCAAAGGAATACATAGGCGGCTAAACCAAACAGGGTGAACCCCGCGATCGCGATATTGCCCCAGGCCACGGCTCCCCAGGTGGGCGCGAACCGAAACACAGCAAAATCCACATTCAAGGCAGGCCAGAACCGAGCGCAGGCAGTGGCGTCGATGGCATAACCACCACAAGCGACCGTGCAAGCGACCCGCATCTTTTGATTCCATTCTTCGGTCTGTTCTTCGGCAGGCGTATCCAGCAACAACAGTGGCCAGACTTCGGCAGCCTGCACCGCTGCCAGGGTGAGAATGCCAAAAATCAGCCCGGTGATTTTGGCGAGAATGCCGACCCATCGAAACAGCCAAAACCCGCTAATGGCATTGGTGATCACGGTTGAGTAAGGGGCGATATTTTGGCACAACGCCACAAATACCACGCCGCCAAAGCCAATCAGAATCAGCCAGCCAATCAGGGTGTCTACTTTTTTCGGGTCGTTGTGTTGTTCCGATTTATTGGTGGTTACCATCCCAAAAAGCTCCTAATCACGGCGGTGTTATTGGTGCGGGCGAAGTCGTCTAATCGGCCATCGGCGGCGACGATCGCAGTTGTGCCCTGAGCATCACAAACGGCGCTGCCAGCGGTGAGGTTAGAGACCGTCATGCCCGGTTGTAATGGCTTGTCAGAGAGCACACAAGCTCTGCTGTTAAGGCGTGTTTCTGCTAGTTGGGATTCTGCCAGCAGGCGATCCTGTTGGATCTGGGCATTCACTTGAGCGTTAGCGGTGAACTGCTGGAGCTGCTGTCGATCAGCCCGCTCTGAGTCGAATGCCGTGGCGATCGCCCCGATCACCAGCACGGCAGCGGGAAAGGCCAGCAACATCATGGGATTACGCATGGTCATTCCCTCCAAATAGGTCGGCTAAGGTGTCAGCAGCACTGCTCTGAGTCGGTTTGGGTGTTGATGATGGTTTCGCCGGACGGCGACCACTCCCCCGATACATCTGAACCAACAGCCCGACAATTACCAGCAGCACAGCTGCACCCAGAACCATGGCCAGCCATGGACTCGCGCCGGGCGGTTGGGGTGTCACGGTCTGGATGGTTTGCCCGGCTTGGCTAATGTCGCCACTATCAGGGGTGACGGTGAACTGGGCGACTTGTCGCTGTGGCACTTGCGACGTGTAAACCAGGGGGACGATCGCGCCCCCCAATTTGCATAGGCCGTGGGCATCGAGGTACAGGTAGGCATCTTCTGTAGCCATCGGTGGAAATGTTTGTAGCGTCCGTTGTTCACCATCGGATAGGGTGACAGTCCAGAACACCCACTCACCCTTCTGGATTGGCACGAGCTGAGAGCAGGCCGGGCGAAAGGCGATATCGTCATGGGTCGCCGGTGACAGCGTTTGCTGACTCGGAATGGTCACGCCCCCAAATTCGATGTCATTGGCGATCGCGGGTGAACTGGCCAGAGCGATCGCCCCGGCGATGAGTAAAGCCAGGCGGAGTCGTTTCATAATTGAGTGGTTCCATGTGTGAATGTGGACGGCCCCCGGTACGGCGTCCAAACTGAACCGGGGGTTCAAAGCAATATCGACAGCAGCGCGATCGCCAACGTTAAGCGGCGTTGCCATCGGTTGGGGGCTTTCCCAGTTGGGCGGCAGCGTCCCCCAAGGCGTTCGCCTTCATGGTGGAAATGGTTTGTTTGATATCCGTGATCGCTGCTGCCATCTCCGTCACGGCCAGATCACTCAGGAGAGCGTCAGCCCGAGCTGCTGTGGTATTGGTGTGCTGCTCAATCGCGGTCAGATTGTCTTGAGCGGCGGCCAGGTCGAAGCGCTGTCGCTGTCGGGCGGGCAGGGTGGAATGACGCAGCGCTAGGGAAGTGGACTGGGGGGCGATCACCTCGGTGGTGTCTTCGTCACCGTCCAGCAGCTCCGCCTCTAGCACCTGGTCTTCCGGCGCAGCCGTGACCGGAATTTTGGGCGCATATTCAGCAATCAGCGACATCTCATCTTCGCTGTAGAGCGTGCGGCGACCATCAGCCGGGTCAGGACTGCCTAACGGCTCCCCTAACTGTTTCTCAACTTTGCGACGGTACTTGTTCACCGCCTGGATGGTGCAGCCCAGGCGCTTGGCAATATCGGCACTTGAGTACATAGCTTCCTTTTCTGAAACGTTTCTGAAACGATTCCGAATCGTTTCTTGAATTCGATAATAGCAACTTTCTAGCAACTTTCTAGGGCTTTCAAAGCAACTTAAAAGGAGCTAGCGATATAATACGAAGTTTAGGTAGTTGCGACGATGCAGCTATCAAGTAACATTTGGGGCAATGGAATCAATGATTGAAGTGGCCAAAAGAGTACATGTGACCTTGCCCGATACCGTTCATGCTGATCTCGAAGCGTGGGCAGAGGCGCGTGATCAGAAAATTGCAACTGTTGCAGCGATCGCGATTGAGATGTACTTAGAAAGCCTGAAGTCCAGAGGTGAGGTTCCCTTCACGCCAAACTCACCGAAAACAGACGGCGATCGCAATTAAGACTCTGGGGGTTCCCGCTTCGGCCCAGGCCCAGCGGTCGGGCCACCCCCGCCAGCGGTCAAGCCAATTCGGGCCGTTCAGCACTAGGGCTAGCGGTCAGCATGGTGTCTTCCCCCCGTCAGCCCCCAGCATTCCTCGCTAGCTCTGGCCTCAGCACCCGATTGTCTTGAGCAAAGTTGGTGTCCCTAACCCGGCACCGCCCTCTAGCGCCTCCCGTGCCCCGCTGAGCGTGGGCCACAGGCTACATACATCAGGTGTTGCGCCCGTGGCGCTCTGATTGCTTCGGCTTGCCCTTGACGGCGCGCTTTGGGCGTGGGAATCAGGAAGGTAGGGGGGCGGCGGCTTCGGTGTGCGAGTGGCGCGGGTTCGCGGTTCGCTCCGCCCCCAGGAAAATTAACGCTATCACGCCCAAGCTTCTACGCCGCAAGGGACAGCGCCTCACGTCCCCCCTGTACTGATTCGAGACGATAGCAGTCAATTCTCATGGTGTGTCGGCCCGGCAATGCCCGGCCTCCGTAGCCTTTATCTTGGCGGCGCTTCCCTACGGTCAGCCCCGCGATCCGAACCGGGGAGAACAGCGGATGCTTGGTGGCTCATGGTCGGCGCGGGGTGCCCGGTGGGGCGGCCTGGGCGCTGCTACCAGGGCAGCCGGTTTCCTTCGGTACGGCTTCCCTGGCTGGGTGGCTGTGGCAGTGTCAGCAGTTCTGGGGCGTTTCTCCACAGCAGCCCCAAGCGTCCCTCTGGCAGGCGTTTTACAGCGGTTATCTTGCCCATTGTCAGGCTTTGCAGCGCCATCACAGCCTGTGGGGTTTCGTCGCTCAGCGTCACCACGCCGCCTTGTGTGGGCCGCGCATAGGCGTTGCTCAGGTGTGGGTTTGTCGTCGTTAGTGTCAGTTGCTTTCCGGTCATTGTTCTGGGGCGTTTAGTTTGTGGTTCCCAGTGCCCTTGCAGGGTGCCTTATCAAGTCCGTTGCCCTGCTGAGTTGGGTGGGTGTTTCCCCCGTCGGGGTTGGGTTGCCATTGCCCTCGCTGGCGTCTGCTGCCGTTGCTCGGTTGCTGCTGTCGATCGCCCAGCTCTCACCTTTACTCCGGTCGGTTTCCGCTTGGGGGGCTGGTGGTGGTTTGCGCCGTTCGTGCGGTTGCCCCCGCTGGCAGGTTTCCGGCTTCGGTTCCGGTGCCTCGCGCTTTGCGCTTCACCCCCCGCTTGCCTTATGTGTCGCCCTTCGCGCCTCTCACCTCCCCCGTTCACCTGTACTTATTATAGCTTTTAAGCTATGCGTTGTCATGGCCGCAATGTGTTTATTCTTCTTTTATTTTAGGGCTTTTTGGCTTCTGCCTTCATCCAAGCTTCATGTTGTCTATGCCTTAAAAGCTATGGATTTATAGTACAATTGGTCTAGCGAGCGAGAGGCAAGAGCATGGTTACACCGGGCAACATTCTTTATTCAGCCGCCGCAGTCAGACGGATGTTAGGGCTTTCTAAATCGGCTCAGGTCACAATCCGCGAGTTCTTCAAAGTGGTTTGGGTTTGGGTGAAAGGACAGCGCCCCACCTTCATTAGCAAGCGCTTGTTTAAGCAGCACTTTGCCGAGTGGCGCAAGGCTCAGAGCAGAGCTTTGCAGGTCACGCAGCGGTTAGACCGTCCCAATACCTACACCGTCCGCAATGAGTCCAATGGCACTACATACCCCCTTGAGACTCGCTCAAATGGCGTGTTTTGCACCTGTGACGACTTCAATAATCAGCTTGAGTTTTGGGGCCGAGGCTGTTGTAAGCACGGTTACGCAGTTTTAGCCCATCTTGGTTTCGGCTCACTCCGCGACTACATGACCGCGAAGAAAGTTATCCCACTACGCCGAGCCAGTGAGCCAGCCGCCATTTATGCGGCTTAGGTTTGCCGCCCTGGGCATGGCGTAAAACTGCCCCCCGTGACCGACCACACGGGACAAACCCCAGAACATACAAGGACACTTTCATGAAAAAGAAAGCATCGATCGACAAATTCCAATTGCTGACGGATAAGCTCTTAAGCCTGATGGAGCAGGGCGTTAAGCCTTGGGAGAAGCCTTGGCACTCCGCAGGCTACGGCAACGCGATTACCGGGCATCAGTACCAGGGAACAAACCCGCTGTTAGCGGCGATTGACTGTTTGATTCACGACTACTCCAGCCCGTTGTTTATCGGCTTTGCCCAGGCCAAAGAGCAGGGATGGCAGATCCGTAAGGGCAGTAAAGCCACCTGGCTGTTATGGGGAGGCACCGCCTGTAAGGAAGTCACCAACGAGGACACCGGAGAAACTGAGAAACGGTATTTCAACTCATTCCGATGGCTGAACGTGTTCAACCTGGATTGTGTTGATGACAGCGAGAGCGATCGCAAGATCGCGGATGTCATTCAGGCGCAAGGCTTAGTCAATACCAACGCCGAGCCGAGGCTTGAAGATGCCGAAGCGCTGATCGCCGCTCAGAATGCCGTGGTGAAGTTTGGCGGCAATATGGCCTGTTATTCATCCAGTGCCGACAAAATCCAGATGCCCCGGTATGAGGACTTCACCGGAGCCGAAGCCTACTACGCCACCTTCATCCACGAGCTTTCCCACTGGACAGGACACCCCAGCCGCTTAGACCGCAAGTTGGGCAATCAGTTTGGCTCACAAGCCTATGCCTATGAAGAACTGATCGCCGAGCTTAGCGCTGCATTCGTCTGTAACGAGATTGGGATGAGTAGCGAACTCGAAAACCATGCCAGTTACTTAGACAACTGGTTGCAGGTTTTGAAGTCTGACAAGAGAGCCTTCATTAAAGCCGCAGGACAGGCACAGAAAGCCGCAGGTTTACTGCTGACCAATGCCGAGATGAAAGCAGAGCCAGTCCCCGCAGCCGCTTAGGTTTGCCGCCCTGAGCATGGCGTTAAAAGGCTCAAAAGTTAACCCCCTGTCATGCCGACCAAAGCCCGACAGGGGAACCCCAGAACATGAGGTAATCACATTATGAACGCATTTCTAGTTAAGGAACCCACAGAGCTTGCTTACGAGCGAGAGCAAGAGCAACGCGAGGCCCAAGACGAGGCCCAGATTGAGCAGTGGGGATGGGACAGCCTAGAGCTTTCCGAGATTCTCAAACGTTGGGGCATCCAAACCGTTCTCGCAGAATTGAAAGCCCAGCACGAGCGAGAAAACCGCTCACAGCTTGAGTATCGCATTCTTAGCCCTGCCTACCTCTCAGGCGGTTACGACGACCCTAACCCCTGTAGCTGTGAGGACTTGTTTTAGATGAAAACTGACTCAAACCGTCATCAATTCACGCTGACCATCACGATCGACATCGAATATCGACACGACTACCTCACCCCAGAAAAGATCATCAGCAAGATAGGCAACGCCATCTACCAGGCTGAGGATCATCCAGATTGGGGCATTCCTGACCTCGACTACACCAGCAGCGACCCGGAACCGCTAGAGATTCCATACCCAGAAGACTAAGCCACAGCGATCGCTCTGACTAGGGCGATCTCCCCCAGCCTACCTCAGAACAATCAGACAATCATGCTTCACTTCTGCACCACACCACCCAGGCTCTCAGGTTGGGACAAACGCCGATTCAATGACCTGTCACCAGAGGCAAAGAAGATTCTTGCAGGTTGGGCAAAAGCCTACTTTTATCCGACCAGCATTACCAGAGCCAACGGCAACAAAGGCTGGATATTTGCCCTGGAGCAAACCACCGCACTCCTAGACGACGACGGAGAGCCGATAGAAAGCCACATCAGGACACGCTCAATCCTGATTGAGCGCAAGACCCACAAAGTCAAGCACTACGGCTCCATCAAACTGCAAATCCTGAAGCACTAAAACCCATTAAGGAGCCACCACCATGCAACCCAAAACCGTAACCTACACCGCTTACTGCCAAGAATCCGACTGTGACGGCAGTTACCAGTACACGGAGCAGCGAGTTTGGACACTGGGTTATTGCAGCCCTGAAGTGATCTGGATTCTCTCAGCCCGTGAGCATTGCAATTGGGACATGATCCCAATCTCGACCCATTGCGACCTGGCCACCAAAGCTCCCGGCCCTGGCATCCAAACCGACCCCGACAGCCTTAAACGCATCGGCAAATTGCTGACCATGCACTAAACCCCAGGGCGATCGCGCCGCGACTCCGCAGGAGTATCGCCCCGATAAGCCGTGATCACCCCCAACACACCCCAGAACAGTTAGGAGTTACCGACCATGTTTAAGAAGGCGACGAAACACCAAGCCCGCTTGAGACTAGCTCTATGCGGCCCCAGTGGTAGCGGCAAGACATACAGCGCCCTCAATATTGCTCACCACTTAGGCAGCAGCATTGCTCTGGTTGACACCGAACACGGCAGCGCCAGCAAGTACGCTGATCGCTTTGATTTCGACGTGTGCGAGTTGACCGACTTCCACCCAAACCAATACATCGAAGCCATCCGCGAAGCAGGCAAGGCCGAGTATGAAGTGATTGTGATCGACAGCCTCAGTCATGCATGGTTTTGGGAACTGAACGAAACCAGCAACGCCAAGAATAGCTTTACCGCATGGGGCAAAGTTCGCCCCCTAGAACGCGCCTTGATCGACGCCATGTTGAGCAGTCCGGCCCATGTCATAGTCACCATGCGGACAAAGACCGAATGGGTTTTAGTGGATAGCCCCCGCAACGGCAAGCCGATGCCCGAAAGAGTTGGCACCGCACCCATTCAGGCATCCGGCATTGAGTATGAATTTGACATCGCTGGAGAGCTTGACCTCAACCACATGCTCACGATTTCCAAGAGCCGATGTCCCGCTCTGACCCGCACAACCCACGCTAACCCCGGTGAGAATTTAGCGGACACCATGCTGATGTGGTTGAGCGATGGAGCCCCGATGGAAGAAAGCGTAGAGAGTCGCGCTAATCGAGTCAAAGAAGCCCGTGAAGCGGTTGGTCTTGATCAAGAGTCTGTACGCAATTTAATCAAGGCTGAATTTCATGGGCGCACCAGTCCTCGACAGCTTTCCTCCCAAGACTGCGATTGCCTCATTGCACTGATTCAGCAAGCCACAGCTTAAACCGACCAGGTGGGGGCATCGATGCCCCCACCTGAGTACCAGCAGAGCACTAAAGAGGTAACTAGATGCTATCTTTAGCCTACTGTTTCACTACAGAAGCTATGACCCGGACGGCAGAGCAAGCCAAGGCACTGATTGACGCCATCGCCCAAGAAGCTCAAAAACAATGGGGAGAGGATTGGCTAGCCTCCCTGGTTTCTGCCTACTGCGAGATTGAAAGTGCCGAAACTGGCAAGCTAATCAAGCCCGTGCAGCGACGATCTCAGTTAGGTCGAACATTTGAGAGCGGCAACCCCACAACTGAAACCCTGATGCGATTAGTCCAGGCGGTTGGAGGTCAACTAGAGCTAGTGTTTATTCGCAGAGAAGTCAAACGATTTTAAAGGGCGGCAGCAGAACCGATTTAATCTACCTCACTCCTCATCAGTGTCCACCCGACCTCCTGCGACCCGTTGAGCCAGCAGCATCATGAGCCACGCTAATTCTTTATCGTCCATCGCTTCAATCCGCTCTTGCAAGCTGGCCTCAGTTTTGCGTCCATAAATTTCAGTCATTAATTCTTCTGGCAACTGCCCCCGAATCCTGGCGATCTTCTCCAAGCCGTCCAGGTCGGGGGCATTTTTGGCATTCTCCCAATTGTGAACTGTGGACTGAGACACCCCTAGCAATTCCGAAAAATCCCGCTGCGATCGCTTGCCTCTAGCCTCTTTGACCGCCTCGGCATATCGCTTCAATACAACCTCATCCATTTCAGAGAATCCTTCTGCAACTACCGAAAACACACCCAGGTCAATCAATTTTCGCAGCATAAACTAAAAATTTAAGCAATCAATCAATTGCGTAATATACTACTGATTGATTGATTGAAAGGAAACTATCAATGGATAAATTAAGCCGCAGTAAAAAGCCCCTCCGTCAGAACGTGACGATCCGGTTGCAGCCCGGCATCTGGGCTGCAACCAAGGTTTCGGCAGCCCAGGAGGGACGCCCCGCTAGTGACCTGGTCGAAGAAGCTCTAGCCGCGTATTTACAAAATCTGGCAGTCATTCCAGCAGCCTAAAAAAATCCCGTTCTGGCGGCAACCAGAGCGGGACGTTTCGTGCTTTACACACTTTCACCTTCCATCATGAAACACCTCAGAACCGACAGAGGCAGTAGGCGGATAGCAATACTGCTCAGGACGACGGCAATGCGATACCTGGCGCAGCAGCGAAGGAGGAGCCATGCCGAGAATTAACGCGCCCTTCTATGCGCTGACTTGGAAGCAGGCCCAGCGCGACTACCAGGACGGCATTCTTACCACCAGAGGGCTGATATTTACCTACTTCCGAACCAAGCTCAAACCCGGCTCAGGCTTGGCCGTAGACGTGGATAACCTGTGTCGGGAGTTGGGCGTACATCAGGCGACCTACTATCGCGCTATCGGAGCGCTACAGGCAGCAGGCAGGCTTGATCTCAACAAAGGCAAGATGGTCGTTGCCATCCCTGAAGTCCTTGCTCCACATGACGTTTCGCAGATGTGCGAATGGGAGTCGCAAGGTTGCGAAAATGACTCGCAGATGTGCGAATGGGAGTCGCAAAGTTGCGAAAATGACTCGCAGATGTGCGAATGGGAGTCGCAAAGTTGCGAAAATGAGGAGGGCTGTGGAAAATCCTCAGAAGCCTTGCAGGTTAACGCTTTTGACGCCTGGAATTGGGTCAAAGCCGATGTACCAAACAGATCAACAGATCTTTTAAAAGAACAAACAGATCTAACAGAGGATTGTTTTGTTCTCGGAATTGACAGGGAAGGTATTGGTACATCCAGGTTTGGCGTTGAAGCGGGGTCTGTTGTTTCTCCAGATCAAGCGCTGGAGCAGTTTTCAGGGTTTATCCAAGACTCAGGAGTCAGACCGAACAAAACCATTCAAGACACGTTAGCGGCGCTGATAGAACACAAAGGAGTTGCGGCGGCGGCGCGGCTGGTGGAAAACGCCCTCAGTGCCCTGGAAGAACAACGCGATCGCGGCAAAATTCGTAACCCCGGTGGCTTCCTGAGATCCGCACTACAGCGAGGTTTCACCAGTAATGAGGCGAAGCGCAAGGCCAAGGGCAGGCCCCCGGCGAAGCCCCCAGAGCCACCCGATTCCCTGAAGTTGGCCCAGGTCATTGACGCCTCTCTGTGGAATGGCGATCGCACCTACGCCCGAGAGCGGCTAAATGCTGAGTGGCATGCCGGATGGCATGACCTGATCGAGGAACTGGTCACGACTTTGCGCCCCGATTGGGGCTTTCAAGTCATCGACGGGGAGGTGGTGTAATGCCCATGCAGCGTCATCTTTACCCCCAGAACTGGAACGCCATCGCCTACCAGGTCAAACAAGAGGCCGAGTGGAAGTGTGAGAAGTGTGGCCGTGAGTGCCGCCGTTCTGGGGAGCCTGCTAGTGAGTTCACCGAGCGGATTGCCACCGGTCGGTTAAGTGAATGCCCGGTCGTCGCCGAGTTTCTGGAGAAACCCACCCGGTTTGTCCTCACCGTCGCCCACCTCGACCACCGACCCGAGAACTGCGAACGGTCGAACCTAAAAGCTTTGTGTGCCCCGTGCCACTGTCGCTATGACCTGAGCCAGATGGCTCGCAAGAAAGCCCTGAAGCTGGAGCGCGAAGGGCAGTTGAACCTATTTGGAGCCTGAGCAATGGCCATTTTTCTGAGTGAAGACGAAGCACAGCGCTTGAGAGAGCTGAACCCCCAGACCGCCGCTGACGTGATCGCCTGGGCCGAGCGGCTGCGCCTGGAGCTCGGACTGCTGGAAAACATCTTGGCCGGACACGCCACGGTCAAACGATTTGAGCAAGGAGAGCCAGTTTTGTCGCTCACCGAGGAAGGGATTACCCGCGTCGAACATGACCTATTACACAGAGTTCTCAGGGAGCCGTAAACCATGCAACCAGCAACTCGTAGGGTGCATTCGCGCAGCAATGCACCAACGCCAGATTCATCTTCAGAACCACGGCCCATGTCAATATCCCCCGCCGCACTGAAAACCGGCGACCGGGTGAAAGTCACACGCCCCCGTCAGCCGAATGATGATTTATTCGAGCAGACCTTAGAAGTCGCCAGAATCAATACTCAGGATGCTTTCAGTGCTTATTTAAACGACCCCGCCGCCGACTGGGAAGCCATCAAGGCCGGTGAAAAAGTCTGTCGGCCTACTCGCAGCCTGTATACCAACGAAGTGGAGTGGGTTGCTCATCCGTCGGCGTTCCGGCCCCGTGCTCCAGAGCTGAAGTTTCGACCGGGCGATCGCGTGATGGAAGATTCCAATAGTGACCACTGGCTTCCAGAACACCGCCTAGATTGCCTGGTCCGCCACGGCACCTTCATCGACTACCGACCGATGGCGGGATGTGGCGACCATCTGTACTGTCTGGTCACTTGGGACGATGAAGGCGAAGGGTACGCCCTAGAGTCAGCATTAACGCACTCTGCGATCGCTGACTCGCGCCCACCAGGCCCACCCATCTACAGGCAACCCGCCCTGCTGCCAGAAGTAGAGTCCTACGAGATTCACGCCTATGAGGTGGATGGTGCAGCGCCAGCGCCGCTACCCCCAAAACCGCCTTTCAAAGCGGGAGATCGTGTACAGACCGACTACACCAAGCACAACCGGAAAGCTAACCCACTGGGCCTATCTGGAGTCATTGAGGGGACAGTCGGCGTTATCCAGAAGGTGGAGCTGCACCATGACCAATACTTTGAATGCTGGGTCAAGTTTGAGGGCCAAGCATCAGAGATCGCGGTGTCCCCGCAGTTCCTGATCTTTGTTTGCCCCCTGCTGTCAGGGTTTAAAGCGGGCGACCGGGTTCAGTTTTCCGGCATCGCTGGCACCATCGAGGTCGATCAGTCCGGCGTCTGGATTCGTGAAGATGGCGCAGGTCGCATGTTACTGAATCGAGGCGCACTGAAGATCTTGAAAAAGTTACCCCCAGAGCATAAGGCCAGGAAACAGGCCCAGGCCAAAGGCAAACGCCGCCCCGCGTCTGGTTGGATTGAAACCCGTGAGGGCAATCAACAGCGCAAAACTCCCAGCATCAGCCACTACTACTGCTTTGAACAGCAAGGTAAGCGCACCCGCAAATACATCCCCGCCGCCAAGGTTGCCACCGTGCAGCAGCTCGTCAGCGATCGCCGCCCTATTGCCGAAATTTTGGAGGTACTATGACCGCACCGCAACCCCTGCTACAGCGTATTGCCACCCTGGAAGCGCAACTGGCGGCAATCCTCAAAATTACGGGCCTCTCGGTCGAAGATTGGGTCAGTCCCCACAAGGCCGAATCGTTGATCAGCCTGAGCCGACACCAGATCAAGCAACTGGTAGACCGGGCCGAAACTGCCAGGGCTACTGAGCAGCGCTGCACCCTGCAATTGGGGACGCACTATCGATTTGTGCCCCCCACCGGAAACCTACAAATCAACTGGCAGCGCTGGGAAGCCGTTCTAGCCATGCCACCTGAGCAATGGGAGGGTTTGGAGTAGGCTTAGTTTTGCAGCAGACGCGATCGCCTCCGAATTATGGCTTGAAACACCTGATGTGCCGTTCACCCAATTCTTATAAACCCTTGCTTTGTCTGGAGTGTGTTGGTCGCTCAAGCGGAACCATCCAATTGACTTGAATACCCCTGAAAACCAGGGCAAACAAGTTAATTCTGTATTGCAAAACCATTCAGTTTTGAGACTTCGGTTCTTGAGTCAATTCTTGTTGTAGCCAAACTCTCTAGTATGCAAAACACATTTCCACCAATTTTCCCTTGCGATGATGACTTGGTCGTTAATAGTTGATTTGAATATATCCAATATCGAATATCTAAAGTTGTTTTTGATATGTTCAAAACTCAATCCCTTTAGCTCAATATTTCCTCCATGACCCGTATTTATGTACGTTCCCCAACGCCCAAGCAGCATTTGATCGCCATAGGCAGAGCCAACATACATTTTCCCATTAGAAGAGTCGGTTATCAGGTAAACACCTTTTTGATTTTTTAAGGCTGTCTTCCAACCTTCCTTGGTGAGCACTCTGCTCATCTCTTCCCAGGAAATATTGACGTGGTCGTATCCGGGAAAGATATCGTTATCGAAGATATCTGGCAAGATTTGTACTACTTCACACTCATCGATTACGGACTTAGCTAGTCTGATCATCGTTTGCGATTTATTCTTAAACTTTACGATCAATCGACCAAAGTATTTTTCAAACTCTGAGAGCGCTTCATACTCGTAACCAACTGCATTGAGCTTATTGAGGTCTTTCGTGATTCGTCCAACATGGAAGAGTAGCCACAAATTATCTTTGCCGAGCCTTATAAAGCCCACTGTCACCTGTCCTTCTTTAAAGGATTTTTTTCTTTGATAATTCCAATATTGCCCTGACAATAAAATGTCAGTATTTCCATCCTTAAATATTTCGATAGGGTTCCAATTACCCTCAAACATCAGATTAAAACGGATCTTCACATTGTCAAGGTTGCCTAAGTTCAAAATGTCATTAAGGAATATTTTACTTTGTTCTTTTTTCATGTGTCTCTATGAGATAGATTCGGTTTGACAAGCAATTCGACAAAACCGAGCCAAGTAAGGTTACTGGCCGCCCTTCACAACTCGCTCCCAGACCTCCTGATATTCTCGCTCCGACATGGCCCCGTGGTAGGTCTGAGTGTGGACGCTGACCGAATGCCCCATCCACTTGGCCGCGATCGCCACTGGCACCCCCACCCGTGCCAACCGAATCGCATAGGCATGGCGCAACGCATAGGGAATATGGGGCACATCCCAGCGCTTAAACGCCTTGCTGGTGCGCTCTCCCAAGCGTTTGTTGGGCGTCCCCTCCCTGGCCGTGGGCGCATGCACATCCCAGAGCCGAAACGCCTCGACCCATTCCGCCTTGCAGGGATACACGACCCTGCGGCCCGTCTTGCCCCGCAGCACCACCAGCACATCGTCACCGCCCAATCGTGAGCAATCCAGGTGATACACCTCATGGGGCCGGATGCCGTAGGTTGCGCTAACCCCATACACCCACTGCACCATCGGGCTGGCAATTTGCTCCCAGGTTTGCTCGATTAGCTCGTCAGTGGGCAACTCATTCGGGTCAAACGCCTCGGGCCTGTAGTTGCCCGCCAACCCCGTCCAATCAATTTCCAAACCAGCGTAGCGCCCCAACTCCTTCAGACACCTCACACAGGCTTTCCGTGCCCTAGAATTCGGTGTCGTGCCCTGTCTACAGGCTTCCGTTAGCAATGCGGCTGTAATGGGCTGCTGACAGTCAATCAACCGCGTGTAGGGTTCGTAGTCGTTGCGGATAGTCGTATCCTTCACCGTTTCCCCCTTCCACGCCAGAAACGCCTCGACCCACTCATGAGCCGTTTTAGGTTTTCTGGACTCACCACCACTGGACTTCCCCCAATCCGCCCAGTCAAATCGCTCAAACAGCAAATCGCTTTCAAGCTTAGCTGCCTTGGCCTGAGCAATTTTCAGCCCCGCCGCTGTCACTTTGCAGCCCGTAGCAATCCACTGCTGCCGCACTTTGCCAGTAGTTTTATCAGGTAGCCGAGCCCGTAGACTATAACTACCACCCCGCCGCCAGATCGAAACCTTCGTGTAAGCGGCTGACTCTCGTTCTAGTAGCTGGTCACCTGGACTCAATTTGGACTCAAAAATCTAACGACTATCACAATATTCGCAGCAAATAGTGTAAATAGCGAACGCTAGAACAACGGAGAGGGTGGGATTCGAACCCACGGTCCTTTTGGGACATCCGATTTCAAGTCGGACGCATTCGACCACTCTGCCACCTCTCCAGGCTTTGCTATTGTAAAACATCCTTTTCCACAATGAGATGCTTGCTGCGATCAATTTACGTCGCCACTGCTCCCCAGAAGTACTGACACAGCGATTAAGTTTGGCGTTTGTTCAGCGCTTTCATCAGGTCCTGACGTTCGGTGGCGGTGAGGCCAAACAATAAAAATCGAGCTTGTTTCACCAATAGGGCCACGGTTAAGCCCAAGCAGAGTCCTAGCCCGATCGCGGCGAGACGGTTAAACGCGAGGCCATATCGCAACGCTGCCCAGGTAAAGTAGTCAGCGAGTTGCTGCCAGGTGCCACGCAGACTCCAGACACTCATCGCCCCCACTGAGGCCCATAAGGCTAGAGTGATTAGCCACCAACGCTTGAGCCAGCGGCGGCGCAGCGCCAGCATTTGATCAAGGTTCTGTGATGCGGGGTCAATCGACACGATTCAGCTTCAGAGGTTTTCTTCGGCGGGTTGTGGCGGTTCCGTAAGCCCCACGATCGCTTTCCCCGATTTCACTCGCCACCAAGCGAGGAGGGTACTGGCGACAAAAATACTGGAGTAAGCACCGGCCAAGAAGCCTGCAATCAAGGCCAGAGCAAAGAATTTGAGCGTTTCACCGCCAAACAGGACGATCGCGATCAACGGCAAAATGGTCGTCAAAGTGGTGTTGATCGAGCGAGTCAAGGTTTGATTGACGCCATCATCGACGAGGTCGTTGATATGACGTTCGGGGTGCAACTTGATATTTTCGCGAATGCGATCGTAAATGACGACGGTATCGTTCACCGAGAAACCGACAATCGTGAGCAAAGCGACGATAAATAGACTGTTGACCTCAACTTTAAGCAACAGCCCGAGCCAAGCAAATAGCCCCATGGCGATGATCACGTCGTGCAACAACGCCACAATTGCCAGCAGCGCATAGTCTAATTGGAAACGCAAACTCAGATAAATGACAATGCCCGCAAACGAGACGATGAGCGCCAATAAGCCAGACGCAAATAGCTGCTGACCCACCAGCGGCCCCACCGAATCGATCTGCACCGAGCGGTTGTCGAGGGGGCCAATCTCGTCGTCTAAAGCCGTGCGGAGGGTGGCTTCTTCATCCACATTGAGGTTGCGGGTCCGAATCGAAACACTTTGCCCTTCGGTGCCCGTAACCTGAATCACCCCGGTTTCTAAGCCCTGGTCAGCCAGGAGCGATCGCACATCTGCCGAATCAATGGGGGCGCTACAATCAGCCGCACCACAATCACGGCTGACTTGGATCCGGGTACCCCCGACAAAATCCAGGCCAGGCCGCAGCGGCGCGCCAAACTGTTGCCAGCTAATAATCATGCCGATCAGGCTAGCCGCCAGAAAAATGCCAGAAATCAACCACCAAAATGATCGCTGTCGAATAACGTCTAACTTCATGGCTTCGCAGGTGCAGTGGACAGGCCGGGACAAAAGAGGGCAGGTTTGCGGAATTGGGGCAGGCTCAAGGAAAAGAGCAGCAGTGTGCGGCTGCACGTCACCGCGGTAAACAGACTAATCACCACGCCAATCGCCAACGTGAGGGCAAAGCCTTTCACTAAACCAGCGCCAAACCAAAATAGGGCAGCGCAGGCAATCAGTGTGGTGACGCTACTATCGAGAATGCTGGAAAACGCGCGGTAAAAGCCTGATTCCACTGAACGATAGAGGGTTTTGCCGCTGCGCAACTCTTCGCGGGTGCGCTCAAAAATCAGGACATTCGCATCGACGGCCATGCCAATACTGAGGATGAAACCCGCAATCCCCGGCAAAGTCAACGTCACGCCAAAGACGTTGAAAGCGGCCAAGGTCAGCAGGGCATAAACGACCAGCGCCATGTCTGCCAGCACACCGGGCAGGCGATAGTAAACCGCCATAAAGATCAACACCAGCACGAGGCCGACAATGGCAGCGTACAGACTGCGGCGAATACTATCTTGACCTAAGGTGGGGCCGACGGTGCGAGTTTCCACCACGGCGACGGGTAGCGGCAGCGCCCCACCGCGCAGTTGAATGGCTAAATCGCTGGCGGAATCCGCATTAAAGTTGCCCGAAACCACGGCACTGCCGCCGGTAATGCCCGTCTCGGCATATTGCACATCAACACTGGGGGCACTGATCAGGCGATCGTCAAGAAAAATGCCAATACTGCGTCCCGTACCGGCGATATCGCGACTGATTTCGGCAAACCGATTCGCGCCAGCAGAATCGAACTGAATGACGACTTCCCACTGATTGCCACTCTGACGCGGTCTAGCAAAGGCATCCGTCAAGGCTTGGCCGGTCAAATCGGCAGGCGCAAAGAGGTCGCGAATGGCGCGATTGCTGTCTTGAATGGCTTGCTGAACGGACTGAATCTGCTGCTGAATCTCGTCTTCAGTGGCGGCAGTGCCCGGTTCACCCGTGGCTGACTCTAGCAGGGTTTGTGAACCCGTATTAGCCGCTTCTTGCAGCGCCAGCAGTTCCAGCTGATGTTGCTGCAAAATCTGGTTTTCAATCTGGAACTGCTGTTCCGTGCCTGAGCTCTGGGGGCGAAACTCGAGCTGGGCAGTCTCGCCTAACACCCGCTGGGCCTGTTCGGGATCGCTGACCCCTGGCAACTGCACTAGCAGCTGATTCTGCCCTAATTGCTGGACTGAGGTTTCGGATACGCCCAACTCGTTCACCCGGTCAGAAATGACTCGCTGTACCGCTTCCATATCCTGCTCGGTGATGGTCGGCACTTTATCGGTGGTTTCGACCTGGAGGGTTAACTGAGTGCCGCCCCGCAGGTCTAACCCGAGTCGAGTGGGAATGGTGCTAATCACGAAGATTGCGCCAATGACCAAACCTAAAATCATTGCCAGCAGCAACCGTTGTCTGCCCATGGTGTCCTTAAATTTGCAGTGCCATCATTTTCTCAACCGCTTCCTCAATTTGGCGAGGTTGCACGATTGTCAGACTCTCTAGTTTACCGTTGTACGGGGTCGGAATGTCTTGGGAAGACAGCCGCAGCACCGGGGCGTCCAGTTCGTCAAAGAAGCGATCGCTAATCGACGCCACAATTTCCGCGCCAATCCCCCCCGTCTTCATACATTCTTCGACCACGATGACCCGGTGGGTTTTCTTAATCGACGCCCCAATGGTGTCGAAGTCTATCGGCTTCAGCGAAATCAGGTCGATGATTTCTGGATCAAAGCCTTTTTGTTCCAGCTTTTTCGCCGCTTGAGTGACGTGGTGCCGCATCCGAGAATAGGTCAGAATTGTCACATCCTTGCCGGGACGGACAATTTCGGCCTGATCCAGCGGGACCAGGTATTCGTGATCGGGCAGGTTTTCTTTCAAGTTGTAGAGCAGCACATGCTCAAAAAAGAGGACAGGGTTATTATCCCGAATCGCTGATTTGAGCAAGCCTTTGGCATTGTAGGGGGTGGAACAGGCCACGATTTTGAGTCCAGGAACGGCTTGGAAATAGGCTTCCAAGCGCTGAGAGTGTTCAGCGCCGAGCTGCCGACCGACGCCACCGGGGCCGCGAATGACCATGGGGATTTTGTAATTGCCGCCGGAGGTATAGCGCAGCATTCCCGCGTTGTTGGCAATTTGGTTAAACGCTAGCAGCAAGAATCCCATGTTCATGCCTTCGATGATGGGCCGCAAGCCCGTCATCGCTGCGCCAACCGCCATGCCCGTAAAGCTGTTTTCAGCGATGGGGGTGTCGAGAACGCGGAACTCGCCATATTTTTCGTACAGCCCTTTGGTGACTTTGTAAGAGCCGCCGTAAACGCCAACATCTTCACCGAGAACGAACACCGTATCGTCGCGGTCCATTTCTTCGTCAACGGCTTCGCGCAGGGCATTGAATAGGAGTGTTTCTGCCATAGGATTGTGATTTGGAAAATTAGAGGTCGAGGGGATGAAAACTGCTGGGTGGGGCGATCGCACTTGGCCGGGAGCGGTGGCGTTATCGCCTAATTCTCCGCAAAGATGTAGCGTCGGAGTTCGCTGGGATCCGGTTCCGGACTTTGCTCGGCAAAGGTCACGGCGTCATCCACGACCTGTTGAATGCGATCGCGGATGGCCTTCAGCTCTTCGGCCTTCACCAAATCTTGTCCCAACAGGTATGTTTCAAACCGCTTGAGCGGATCCCGAGACAGCCATTCCTCCTTCTCTTCTTTGGAACGCAGTTCGTCGGGGTCAGCCAGAGAATGACCCCGGAAGCGATACGTCAAGCACTCAATCAAGGTCGGTCCTTCGCCCGCGCGGGCGCGGCTGATCGCCGTTTTTGCCGCATCTCGCACCGCCAACACATCCATGCCATCGACTTCCACACCCGGCATCCCAAAGACACTGGCTTTCTTATAAATTTCCGTTTGAGAACTCGCCCGCTCATGGGCCATGCCGATCGCCCACTTATTGTTCTCCACCACAAAGATGATGGGCAAGTTCCACAACGCCGCCATGTTGAGGCATTCAAAGAACTGGCCGTTGTTGCTAGTGCCATCCCCAAAGAAACAAGCCGACACCTGGTCAGCGTTAGGGTCACCTAAGGCCACCCGGCGATAGTGCGCTTGATAGGCCGCCCCCAAAGCCACCGGAATCCCTTCGCCAATAAAGGCAAAGCCACCCAGCAGGTTGTGTTCCTCAGAAAACAGGTGCATAGAGCCGCCGCGCCCCTTGCTACACCCAGTCTCTTTGCCAAATAACTCAGCCATGACATTATTCGCCGGCACACCAGCACTCAGGGCATGAACGTGATCGCGGTAGGTGCTACAAACATAGTCATCCGATCGCAAGGACGTAATCACCCCAGACGAAACCGCTTCTTGCCCGTTGTAGAGATGGACAAAGCCGAACATGCGACCCCGATAGTACATTTCGGCGCATTTATCTTCAAAATAACGACCGAGCACCATGTCCTCGTAGACTGTGAGCCCTTCTTCGCGGGTCACAAGGGCATCGGCAGCATCAAATACAGGTAGGGTCCGTTCCTGGGCCATGAGCTTGACGTATCCTTACGGCAGTTCCAACTTTACACAATAAACAAAATCGGTCAGTAGTTGGTCATCGTCTATGGACTGACGCTACTGGCAGGCAAGATTTCACCAGGGAAAGGAGGGCGATCGCCCATCCTTGATAAGCTCAACAATTCTATACCGATCGACACCGACATCCTTCCCTAGATTGGTGATGAGTGCTTGAGAATAGAAAAATTAGCGGCCTTAAATTATAGATTGGACTGTTAAGAACTCAATAACCGACCTATCATGAGGGACGTTTATTTCGAGCCGGTGGCCAGCCGATAACTTTATACTCAGGGCATTCACTGCGGGCACAGCGGGCAGTCGCCGATAGCACGTCGGAAAAGACGCGATGAATTGACGGTAAGCGGGCATATAACAAGATGACAGTGCGAATTCCACTGGATTACTACCGAATACTGGGCTTACCGATACAGGCCACCCCAGAACAACTGAAACAGGCCCATCGCGATCGCACGCTGCAATTGCCCCGGCGGGAATATTCGGAAATTGCGATCGAGTCGCGCAAGTCCCTAATTGACGAAGCCTATCGCTCGCTGGCGGATGAAGAGCAGCGCCAGAGCTACGACGCCCAATTTTTGGCTCGGACCTACACCCCAGGGGCGTTAGACGCCTTTAAATCGGCTCAGGGTGAGGGCGAGGCCGCTGAGTTTAATCCTCAAGTCGGCGAGGAAACGCTGCGATCGCTGGCGGCGGATAATACCCCCACCCCGACCCCTGAGCCCTACACACCCACCGTTGAAATTAGCAACGACCAATTCGTGGGGGCGCTGCTGATCCTGCTCGAGTTGGGCGAATACGAACAGGCCATTCGACTGGGGCGGCCCTTTATGAGCAATGGCAGTGACACCTTGGTCGATGGGCGCTACGGCGATCCGGCCCGGGTCAAAGGCGATGTGGTGCTGTCCCTCGCCCTGGCCTGCTTAGAGCTGGGACGTGAGCAGTGGCAGCAAAATCAGTATGAAAACGCTGCCGAATCGCTGGATACGGGGCTGACACTACTGGTGCAAGAAGATAACTTTCCCGCCATTCAGGCTGAATTGCGCTCCGATTTGGATAAGTTGCGGCCTTATCGGGTTTTGGAATTGGTGGCAAGACCGTTAGAGCAGACTGCTGAACGTCGCCAAGGCTTTCAACTGTTGAAGGCGATGCTGCAAGACCGGGGCGGCATTGATGGAGCGGGGGACGATCGCTCCGGCCTCTCCACCGATGATTTTCTCCGCTTTATTCAGCAACTGCGCGGCTACCTGACTGCCGCTGAGCAGCAAGAAATTTTTGAAAAAGAAGCCCGCCGACCTTCAGCAGTGGCGACCTATTTAGCGGTATATGCCCTACTGGCGCGCGGCTTCTCCTTTCATCAGCCTGCGCTAGTGCGTCGCGCCAAACAGCTTTTGCAACAGGTCGGCACCCGGCAAGACGTGCATTTAGAACAGGCCGTGTGCGCTTTGCTGCTGGGCCAAGCCGAGGAGGCCGGTCATGCCCTCGAACGCAGTCAAGAATATGAACCCCTGGCCTTTATCCGTGAGCATTCTCAAGGCGCACCTGATTTACTGCCGGGACTTTGCCTCTATGCAGAACGTTGGCTGCGAGAAGAGGTGTTCACCCACTTTCGAGATTTGACCGACCAGCAAACCGCCCTGAAAGATTACTTTGCCGATGCGCAAGTGCAGTCGTTTTTAGAGACGATGCCCGTCGCGCCAGCGTCACCGCCGTCTACCCCCGCCCCCTTTTACACCAGTGAGCGTCCCGATCTGTCGCTGGCTGCCAATGCGGCCTTACCCCAGTCGGCCTTTGCGGCGACCGCCATGTCGGGGGCAGGGGCAGCCCCCGAGGCGACGACCGATGCCACCTTGGCCCAAGGGCTCACCTTTGTGGATGAAAAACTAGCCACAGCGGGCGCAGCGGCAACGCTGGGGACGAGCGGGGAGACTGATTTAAGTGTCGCTGAGCGGGTTTCTCAACTGTCTCCAGACGGGCAATTGCAAAGTCCCCAGTCACCCCCCCGCTCGACCGGGGCATCCAGCAATGGCTATCGGCCATCGGCTCAGGTGGTGTCTCCCACTCCGGCCCCATCGCCCCGATCAGCGCCGCCCAATCCATCCCCACCGTCGCGATCGCCTCGTTGGGGTCGCCTGGCGGTGGTGGTCATTGTCGGACTCCTGGCGATGGGCACTCTGGGCATGGTGACGGTACGAGCGCTTGCCTGGATTGGCGGCTTATTCTCCGGCCCCAGAATCCAGCAACCCGCCCTCAACATCAGTTTGTCGACCCCCCCGATTAGCTTGCCAGAGGCGGCCCCGCCGGAAGCCACCATTGGCGTCACCGATATTGCGGAACGCACCATCACCAGTTGGTTAGAGGCCAAGCGCCTCGCCATGGGGCCAGAGCACAACACCGCCGTGCTAGAAACGGTATTGGTCGATCCCGTCCTCTCCCAGTGGCAAAATCGGGCGGCGGGCGGCGAACGCGACAACTGGTATTACACTTTTGAGCACTCGGTCAACGTCATCAGCGTCGAGCCCGATGATCCGACCGCTGAAGCCATTACTGTCGAGGCCGAAGTCAATGAAGTCGCGGAGTTCTTTGAATTGGGAGCCCGTAATGACGCCCTGTCCTACGATACGAATCTCACCATGCGGTACGAACTCGTGCGCGAGGGCGACGACTGGTACGTGCAGGATATGGTGCAGGTGGGCGAATAGTCACGGCGGCACTTATTCGCGATCGCTGCGTCTATGGTCAGGGCTCAACTACGGGATGAAGTTTCGCGATCGCTCCCCAACAAGAGTGGTACATTCGACCATTTTGCGGTATGTTGAGCGCTTGTGTGTCAAAGCTAAGACGGTGATCCCGCTAATCAGCGGGCGTCATTTATTCGCTTGATCACGGGTATTGTAATGTTGCCGACCTACTGAACTTTGAGGATATGCAAGTCGACAGCCCGCTGGCGTCATCGTCGCCCTCGATTCTAGAAACCCTAGCCACGCCCAGCCTCCCGTCGCAGGACTGTCCCCGCCGGGTTCGGACTGATTTAGATTTGCTGATTTTGGCGATCGAAGCCCTCGATGTCGCCGGGTCAGAAGCCCTCCTCAAAGTTTCTGAGCAGCTCGGCTTACAGCCCGTCATTCCAGGGCGGGTGAAACTCTGGCTCATCCGGGGTACGAATCCGATGCGACGCCAAAGCCAGCGTGACCCGCTATCTATCGACCAAGCCAAAGCCCTGACCCTGGTGATTTGTTACCTGGCAAAGCGATTGACCGTACTCATTCGCCAACTTTTACTGGGCTACCAGCAGTTGCAAGATCAAAATCTCGCCCTCGAACATCACTTCCGTCTAGCGGAATATTTACAGCGATTTCGGAGTCTGTTTCGGGCGCGGATGAACCCGAAACGGGCCGGCGTAATTGCCTACGACACCGATGAAAAGCTGGATGAATTAGCCATTGTGCTACTCACCCGACTACTGTTTTGTACTGGCACTCAAGGGCCGCAGCGCCTGTGGAATAGTCTGTTTGATGGAGAAGTCGTATGACGGCACAGCGTCAATACATTTTGCCGAACTGCAATTTGATTGTGGAAGGTCTGGTGACTGGGGAAGAGTCCGACCCCACATCCCCCCTCACTGTGGTGCTGAACTCGGAATGTTCCTTTCCGGGGACATCTGATCGCCTCAGCGGGGGACGAGAATTTTTGAATGCGCTGGTCAAAACCGTCAGTGACTATGCCCAATCTTTGCTCAGTGGCGTGCCCTACCCGCTCGCTACGGCCCCCACTGCCGACCAGCCCGTCGTCCTCCAACCAACGGACGATCATCGCCATCAGTTAGTCGCGACGTTGACTGACAACACCGGGGCTGAAACTCAGCAAACAATCGCCCTTAATGCAGTCCAGCTTTTTGACCTGGTGGAAGCCGTTGATCAGCTCTTGACCGACACTTTCACCTTGCCTGACATGGCCTTGCAAGTCGCGCCCCTCCATCGCCGCCATGCCCGCCCAGCCGAACCGGCGGCGCAGCGGTTGATTCCCGCTGCGGTGGGGGTCTCGACGTTGGCAGTGGCGTCGATGTTGCTCTTTATGCTGCCCGTGCCCGAGTTTGAGCCCCAGCGTAGCGATCGCGAAGAGCAATCCGAACTGGTCGACCCAGACTCAGCCAGTGTGCCCGAAAGGGGTGCCGCCGCGCCCGGCTCTGATGATGCCGACGGCGCGACTGCCGATCCGGCTGGTGAGACGACGACGACCGATGCCGAAACCGCGACTGATGCGGACACCGAAGCAACCGCCCAGCCTGACGAACTCGCCGGTAGTGAAGAGATAGCCAATCCCGTGGCGGCGGGGATTGCCTTGGGACGACTCGCGACAGCACCCGCGATCGCTGACGACGATCTGCTCACCGACCTCGAAGCGGAAGTCACAAACACCCTCGAAGCGGCCTTGGAAGAGCTAGCGGACGACGGCGGCTTAGCCTTTGATGAGGCGCTAATCTATCGCATCGCCGTGTCTACGGACGGCGACATTCTGGGTTACAAATACGAAAATGACGCCGCTCTAGAAAATATTGACCGTACGCCGCTACCCCAGCTGACCTTCATCCCTATTGATGTTGAGCAGGCGATCGATGAGCCCGTCGCCCAATTTCGCCTGACTTTACAACCCGACGGCATGGTGGAACTGGAACCCGTCGAGGCGACCGATCCGGAGTAAATCGGCGGGGCTTAGGCATGAAGATTCCATCAGTTGGAACCGCCGTCTTGGCTATCCACTGGCAGGTACAGCGTTGCTTTGGCCAAAATTGGTATGTCGCCCTGATCCCTGAGTTCACCGTAGGGTCGCTTAATTGGTCGCTCAGCGAGCTGATTTAGACAGCAGCCAAGCAGAGACCCCGCCGCCAATGAATCCAAATAAATGTCCTTCCCAAGAGACGCCAGGTTGAGTGGGCAAGACTCCCCAGAGAAAGCTGCCGTAAAAAATAATCACCAGTAGGGAGGCGGTGACGGAAAAGGCACTGCGATCGAAATAACCGCGCAGCAGCAAGTAGCCAAAATAGCCAAACACCACGCCGCTAGCCCCGATGTGGATAGAGTTAGGCGCACCCACTAACCAGGTGCCCAGGCCACTCGCCAGAGCTGATAAGCCCGTCACGACCCAAAAATCTTCGGCTTGGCCCAGCATCACCAACCCTCCCAGGATAATGATGGGAAAGGTATTTGCTAAGAGATGGCCAAAATCACCATGCAAAAAGGGAGCCCACAAAATGCCCTGTAGCTCATCTAATTGGCGCGGGTAAATTCCATTCAGAATCAGCCGACCGTCAAATAGCCCCACATTTACCAGTTGAATGCCCCACAGCAAGACAACAATCGTGACTAAGTTCCATACAGGGTTGTAAGGCGATCGCGGAAGCAATTGCGGTGGCGGTGATGGCATAACCTTGAGAATCAGGGGTGAACAGGCGATTGGGTGTCGTTAGCAGAGCCGTCGGGGGAGCCGATGACTGGGGTCAATATCAGGTTGACTTATGTCAATAGTTTTTGACGGACAACCCAGAGCGCCTTAGAAGTTTAAAGTAACCATGTTTGATGCTGGAAGGCACCCACCTCTCAGCATACTAAGTTCAGCCTGTCCGTGATTATTACTGAATTGCTAGCGGTATTGTCGGTTTCAGCCGCAGCGGGTTTGCGCATTGCCTTACCGCTGTTACTGATTGGCCTGCTGTCCGACGAGCTGTGGTCGCACATGCCGGGGTTATCGCAACTTCCCCCGACGGTTGTGGTCGGGGCGCTGGTGAGTTGGGCCCTGGCAGAACTGATCTTTTCGACCCAGCCGTTGATGCAGCGGTTGGTTCGTAGTGTGGGGTTGTTACTCAGTCCTATCGTGGGCGCGATCGCGGGTATTGCCGTGGCACGGACTTTCCAGATTGCCGATGCCCTGGTGATCGTTTTAGGCCTGCTTGGTGGGCTATTAGCCCTGGTCATTCACCTGGTGCAAGTAGGCTGGATCTATCGCCTCAAGCGTCCCAAAGTGTGGGTCATTTTTGCCGAAGATTTTCTCTGCGTCTGCTTAGTCTTGTTTGCGTTTGATGCGCCCGAACAAGGGGGCCTCATCGCTCTATTGCTGCTTTGGCTCGCCCTGAGAACCTCACAAACCTGGCGACAGTGGTACCTGAAGCAACCCAACCCAGGCGATCGCCCGCCCAAACGACTGAGACGCGAACCTGATTAACCTGACAAGGGAATTTCTGATGACTGGGCTGGCAATGAGCAGAGCCGCAATTCTCAGAGTCGCAGGGCGGCGACCCCATCGCTCACAGTGGGCTGTCGTCAAAATTTTTCTGAATATTTTTTAATGCAAACGCTGCAGTCGACTCGCTAGCATGCTAATTAACAGTCTGATAGTCAAGATCACCGATGTCCTGACCACGCCCCCAAGGACGTTCTCATCATGTTTAAACCCTCGTTTCTCTGTCCACTGGCCATTTGCAGCCGTTTCATGATTGTGCTGGCCCTTTGGGCGCTGTTTTTAGTCGGGGCCAACGATATCCGGCGGGCCGCCGATGGCCAACAAGCGCTATACGAAGACATTAAACGCTTAGCCGTTTACAGTTTGGTGTTCAACCGCGAACCCTAGGCTGCGGCCACCATGTCCCGCTTAGGGATCGGCGAGAACATAACATCCCGGTTGAGGTCAGTGCATGGGTAGCTGGGTAGCTGGGTGAATGAGGGTTGGGACTGCCCCTTCTTCGGCATGGGTACGGTGTAGGCTGAGCGTATCTCTGACTAGTTGTCCAGCAGACGAGGAGCATTCCCCGCAATGCCAGCGGCTTAGGCCTCATCCTCGCCACGGTGCTCAGCGGTGGGGGCATGGTCGTTAGGGGAGCCGTCAATAACTAATGTACGCAGGCGGTTGAGCGCGGCGGCGAGTTCTAGCGCCCGGAAACCGACAAATTCGCCACTTAGGCGATCGCTTAAGCAATCCAAGCCATGGGTCGCAATGTCGCCGAGCACCCGATCTAGTGCGGCCGTCAGCGATCGCTGACCATCAAAATAGTATTGCTGGGCGTACACCATGGCAGCGGCGATCGCCTTCAGTTGCCCAGGTTCGACCAGCTGTTCAACGGCTGAGAGATCAATTTCATGGAGGCCGAGCCTAATTTCATCCGTAGTGCGAGTTTTCAGATTCACCGCGCGTTTGCCTTTGCGCGCATCGATGCTGTCAGGCGCCACGACTCGCAGCGAAATGTCGCCAAAGGTCGCTCCCCCCTCAGCTTGGCGATTATTTTGATCCGCCCTGGCGATCGCCCGCGCCTGCGCCGTCACCTCCTCAGGACGGTAATTATCCAGAGCGATCACGGTATCCGCCACATCAAAATAATCACCACTGCCCCCCATCACCAAAATGGTGGAAACCCCATGATCGGTGTACAACTGGCGCACTTTATCCACAAAGGGGGTGATGGGTTCTTGGGCCTTCGTGATCAATTCCTGCATCCGGCGATCGCGAATCATAAAATTGGTCGCCGAGGTATCTTCATCAATCAACAGCACGGCGGCTCCGGCCTCAACTGCCTCGATGATGCTAGCCGCCTGCGACGTGCTGCCACTGGCGTCTTGAGTCGAAAATTGTACGGTCGATCGCCCCTGCGGCAAGTGATTGATAAAGGGTGAAATATTCACCCCGACGACGCTGCGGCCATCCTCAGCGCGCACCTTCATCGCCGCCGCATCCGTCACGACCCGCTCCCGACCATCACCGGGAATGTGATTATAAACGCCCGCCTCGATCGCCCGCAGCAGGGTCGATTTGCCATGATAACCACCCCCCACAATCAACGTCACCCCTTGGGGAATGCCCAGGCCAGTCACCATTGCACCATCCGGCAAGCGCAAACTTGTCTGCAACGAAGGGGGTGACTGAAAGGGAACGGCATCTTGGCGTAACGGTCGATCATCCACTCCGCTCTGGCGAGGCAGCACCGCCCCATCGGCAATAAACGCCACCAGACAGCGATCGCGTAACTGATGGCGCAAATAGTCGGCGGCCTCGGCACAGTCGCAGTGGGCTTGCAGTGCGGCGGCATCCAGTTGGGCATAAAACAGCGTTTGGTCAATCAACTCTGGCAACTGCTCACACAACAGGATGGCCGCCTGTCGCCCCGCAATCCGCCGCCCAAACGCAGGCAACCCCACCGCCAAGCGCAGTTCCACCATCTGCTCAGAAATGTGCGCCGCACTGCGCGGCAAAATCGCCTGAGAGGGCCGCACAATCTCAATCAACCCACTTTTGCCAGAGCCCGTAGCCCGCCCCACTGTCTGAATCTGCCGATCAAATTGGCGGATGAGGTAATCTTCCAGCGCGATGCGACGCGGCGAGGAATCATATAGCGAACTGGGAAACTGCGCGATCGCCTGCGGCACCTCAACTCGTACCCGACTTGGTGCCGCAAACGGATCGCCCTGCACATAGTCAATATGCAGCGTGAAATCAGCTAGCGAATGGCTGCCCCGTAAGGACTTGTAGGCTTTATAGCTTTGCCCATCCAGGGCGTGCAAGAGATCGCGTAAATGGTTGACTGACATGAAATTTGCAAGCACAAGCAACTTAAAAGTGGCACCCCTGATCAAAATCACACCTTCGTGGGATGTCAATCACCCAGTTGTCGGACGAAGATCAATCAAAGAATTTAGTCGTATCACTGGAATTTGCCAACTTTCCGTTGATATTAATACTGCACCCACAAACTATCGCGCCAATGTTCTCTGTATCGCCTTTATCTGCCCAAGTCCAAACAGTCTCCAAACAGCTCCGAATCGCGCCATTTCGGCGTCCTCTGGCGGCGGCACTGGGTTGTAGCTTAATTGTCGGTTCGCTCATGGCGACCATGGGGACAGCGATCGCTAATCCCGCCCCAGCTCCTTTAGCAGACGGTGTCTATGTGTTTGGCGAAAGCCCCACAGCACATCAACCCGGCACAACTTATATGGTGATGCAGGTTTCTGGACATGACATCAACGGCGGATTTTATCAGCCCGCCTCTTCATTTGACTGCTTTTATGGTGAAACAAACAGTACAAACATGACCCTCACGGTCATCGACAGCTACGCGCAGACGAAACATCCTTTAGCGATGACCCTCGAAACTGCAACTACAGTTGCCTCAGAAAATGCCACCGCTAGCCAATGGGTGCCAACGGGCTTTCATCGTCTTGCCGATGTAACCGCGACGGATCGACAAGTCCTTCAAACTTGCACCAACCTTTAGCAGTCTACGGAGAGACGCCACACATCTCTGTATTTTATGAATTAATGAACGGAGCACTACGGCTTTGGTGGTAGTGCTCCGTTTTGTATTACGACACTGGCAAGAAGATTGGAACATCTGCCTCCCAGAGGTCAAGTTTGGCTCTTGCCCGTAAATGACTTGTGTAAGCGATTGCGCTCGATGTACCAAGCGGTGGTTTCGCACGCTAAGGTGCCACGGTCAGGAATGCGTCG
>NZ_JACSWC010000318.1 GCF_016888165.1 Halomicronema sp. CCY15110
ATTTGTAACTGACGCTCATGGACT
This sequence comes from Halomicronema sp. CCY15110, assembly GCF_016888165.1. GTDB lineage: Bacteria > Cyanobacteriota > Cyanobacteriia > Phormidesmidales > Phormidesmidaceae > Halomicronema. The sequence continues at coordinate 25 of NZ_JACSWC010000318.1, forward strand.
TGCCCTGACAGATGCTGGCAAAGGCTACCACGAAAGTTAAGTTGACAGTTCCGGCATGAGACAAGAAGGGGGAAAATAATTGAGAGTTACCTTGACTATAGAGAAGAAAAGATAAAGGGAAGACGGGCAAGCGATCCGGTTGATGATGCCGCTCTTTGAACGGTGAGGCAAGGGCGTTTAGACCAATTCTCCGGTCTTGCGAAGAAGTCAGCCGGGAAAATTAAGCCGCCCGTATGAGCATTTCAGCAGCAGCCTTAGCCTGGACTGCTGCCGCAGGATTCCGGCGCATCATGGCGACCACGATCGCCCCTTCCAGCAGCAGCAACAATTGCTCAGCCACCGCGTCAGGATCATCGATTTCGGCGGCTTTCACCAGTTGCAGAATATAGTCATAAATTGCCTGTTGGTGCTCGATCGCCACCTGATAGCCGGGATGCTCAGGATCTACCAGTTCGACTGAAGAATTGATAAAGGCACAGCCGCGAAAGTCAGGTTGAGAGAACCATTCCTCTAGAGCATCGAACATGGCCAGAAGGCGTTCGGTGGGTGCCGTCGCCTGTTTTTCTACCGTTTCCTGAAACCATTCCCGCCAATTAGCATCGCGCTGCTGCAGCCAGGCAGCAATCAAGGCGTCTTTGGACTTGAAGTGGTTGTACAAAGACATTTTCGCCACGCCTGACTCAGCGATGATGCGATCAATGCCGACGTTTTGCGTTCCTTCTTGATAAAACAAGGTGGAGGCGGCTTGCATGATGCGATCGCGGGCCGAGGGCTTTGCCGATGATTTAGGACGAGGCATATTAGAAACAAATCTATACAGACTTGTCTATATAGTAGCACTTTTGCTTCAGATTTGTATTTAACCCAATCTTTGCCAGCGCGGGCGACATCCTCGAATTGCCTGCCTTGAGCCGGGTTCTATGGTACGGGGAGACCTCCTCTGTTCAACTTAACTAGCCCAGATCACCCTCAGAAATTTGACTACATTTCCTGACTTAGGAGCTAAAAATGCTCCTAAGTCAGGAAACAAAGAATATGCCGCTTGACAATATACAGACTTGTCTACATACTCAGCTTAGACAGACCGTTCTACATTAGTTCAAAGGAGGACACCTCCATGCCTGAACTCGCTACCCCCGCTCAACTCGCCGTTGACGCCGCTGAAAGCAGGCCACCGCTGCCGCCCTTCACGCTGGAAACGGCAAAGGCCAAAGTAAAAGCCGCTGAAGATGCCTGGAATAGCCGTAACCCTGAAAAAGTTGCTCTGGCCTACACCGTGGATTCGCAGTGGCGCAATCGCTCGGAGTTCATCCAAGGTCGTGACCAGATTCGCGAGTTCCTTACCCGCAAATGGAGCACCGAGTTGGACTATCGCTTACAGAAAACCCTGTGGAGCTTCACCGAAAACCGCATCTCCGTGAAATTTGAGTACGAGTACCACACCGACTCGGGCCAGTGGTATCGCGCTTACGGCAACGAAAACTGGGAATTTGCCCCTAACGGCCTGATGCAGCGACGGGAAGCCAGCATCAACGACGTCCCCATTCACGAGTCTGAGCGCAAGTTCCGCTGGAAACGGTAGACCGACCTGTATTTCTGAGCCCAAGTTAAGAGAATTGTCATGCTAGCTGCTCCCCCAACGCCTGAAACGACTCCCTGCGACGGACTGCATACCCTGCCGCTCTACCTGGGTGGAGAACGGGAAAGCCTCCCGACTGACTGTGGCTCCAGTTCCGTTCTGACAGCCGCCCAGTCTCGCGCTCATCCTACAACCGTCACCTTGGCGGACTACCGCCACAGCCTCCGAAATCCTGCCTTTGTGCCGCAGGCGGTGCGCATGGCGCTGATCATCGGTTCTCTGGTGTTTGCTATGAACCACGGCAAAGCCTTACTGCAACGCGAAATGGACCGCGATCGCTGGTTATCGGGAGCCTTATCTTTCGTGACGCCTTACCTCGTCAGCATCTACGGCCAAGCCCAGTGCCAGATCCGCCGTTCTGATGAACCAGAACCCTGACGTCCATCCATCTATATCTGCTTCTTGACCTTAAGGAGATTGATCCATGATTGACCTGTATACCTACACCACCCCCAATGGCCGCAAGCCTGCCATTCTGCTCGAAGAACTCGAACTGCCTTACACCATCCACAAAATCGACATCGGCAAAGGCGACCAGTTTAGGCCCGAGTTCAAGGCCATTAACCCCAATAGCAAGATTCCGGCCATCCGCGATCGCGACAACGACCTGACCATTTTTGAATCCGGGGCCATCCTGATTTATCTGGCAGAAAAAGCGGGCAAGCTGCTGCCCACGGACGTAGCCGGTCGCGCCAAGGTGATGGAGTGGCTGATGTTCCAGATGGCCAGCGTGGGACCGATGTTTGGTCAGCTCGGCCACTTCCACAATGCGGCACCCGAAAAGATTGCTTATGCCGTAGAACGCTATCACCGGGAGACCCTGCGGCTGCTCGACGTGCTCGATCGCCAGCTCGAACACCATCCCTACATCGCGGGCGATTACTCCATCGCCGACATTGCCACGTTTCCCTGGGTGGCGGCGGCCAAAACCCCTTACCTGGGCATTTCCCTCGCGGCGTTTCCCAACGTCGATCGCTGGGTTGAAACGATGAAAAAGCGTCCCGCTGTGCAGGTGGGCATGGATATTCTCCAACCCAATTTCAACAGTGATTTTGGGCGGCTAGCGGTTTCTCATTCGACGGCGCAACTGACTACTGCGTAACCATTGCCAGAGTTTTATCCGCTTACCCGCGCTCCGTTGCCAACTTTCTAGACGTTGCTGAAGTGACGCTCATTAGTCATGACACAATCCACCCGCTTATCCGGTTCATCAGGGGCTTTGGCGATCGCCAATCGGCCCCCGGCCCCCCCGCTCCCCCGCAGCGGCCAAACATTAGCGGTACCGCTATCCCCCACCCCGGTTTATCCGTTCTTTCCTCCTAGCCCAGCGTCACAACGGGACTTAGCCCGGCGCATCTCTCAGCGCGAGCAGGCCCTCTCTGCGGAGGTGGCTCATTACCGGGAAGCGGTGCGATCGCTGCGCCAGCAACTCGCAGAACAGAGGCATCTGGCCGCAGTCGGCACCCTGGCCGCCAGTATTGTTCACGAGATCCGAAATCCCCTGACCACCCTCGGGCTGTGGCTGGACTATTGCCAGCGTCAAGACCTGCCGGAACCTGCCCAGCAACGGTTGGCTTTAGCGGTAGAGGATGGCGATCGCCTGCAACGCCTGCTCGATCAAATTTTGCTCTACGCCAAGCCCCAAACCTTGCATCGGCAAGCCGTTGACCTCAATCAACTGGTGGCGGAAACGCTGGAAAGCTTGCGGCATACTCCCGCCGCCCGTAACCGTCAATTGGAATTCTGGCCGAGCCGGACCCCAATCACCATAACCGCTGATCCCGACAAGCTGAAACAGGTGCTGATCAACCTGGTGACCAATGCTTGTGAGGCAGTCTCTGACGGCGATCGCGTCCACATCAGCGTTGTATCCAGGGGGAGCGATCGCAGGTGTCTCCAGGTTCACAATGGCGGTCGCCCCATTCATCCCAAACAGCTCGCTAAGCTCACCGAACCGTTTTTCACCACCAAAGCGACGGGCACCGGACTGGGATTGGCGATCGTGCAACAGATTATCAACGCCCACGCCGGATCGCTCAAGATCGAGTCAGCCGCCACCGCTGGCACCACCGTCACCGTCACCCTACCCGGTCAGCACTAAATTTTTCTGTCAAGTTTCTCGAAGTGCCTGCTATTCAAACGTTTCAAAGCTGGCTTCGATCCCGCGTTCACGTTGCCGTGAATCGTCCCGACCTCAGAGTCGGTGACTCCATCAGGGCGCCTCTCTGCCGTTCATCGGCAGGCAGGTGTTCTGCGCCCAGGTTCTCATGAACCGTCATTAACCCACTAACCACTTTAGGAGATTTTTCACTATGGCTTTACCGAATCCCGGCATGACCATTGACGCCCAACGAACCGCGATCGTCATCATCGACCCGCAAAACGATTTCCTTAGCCCCAGTGGCGTTGCCTGGGGAGTGGTGGGCGAAAGCGTCACCGAAAACAATACCGTCGCCAATATTGAGGCTTTGATGAAAGCCGCTAAAACCTACAATCTGCCCCTGTTCATCTCGCCGCACTACTATTTCCCGGCGGATCATCGCTGGAAGTTTGAAGGGGCGCTGGAAAATCTCATGCACAGCATTGGCATGTTCGATCGCCCCGGCCCGTTGCAGCTAGAGGGGCTGGAGGGCTCCGGCGCGGACTGGGTCGATATCTACAAGCCCTATATCGAGGATGGCAACACGGTGATTTGCAGTCCCCACAAGGTCTATGGCCCCGAAAATAATGACCTGATTCTGCAACTGCGCAAACAGCGGATCGACAAAGTCATCCTCGGCGGCATGTCGTCGAACCTCTGCGTGGAATCGCACTTACGGGAACTGCTGGAACAGGGCTTTGAAGTCGCCGTGGTGAAGGACGCCACCGCTGGCGCGAAAGTCCCCGAGGGTGACGGTTACGCCTCGGCGCTGGTGAACTATCGCATGTTGGCCAACACAGTCTGGTCCACTCAAGAGGCGCTACAAGTGCTAGAGCAAAGCCTGCCTAGCTTGCAGCCTGCGTAAGAACTGCCAGTCATTGGGGGGTGAGTACCCTAACGCGCCCCTCAGCATTGCTAGAAATCCGGTTTCTTCGTCAGTTATGGCTATAAACCCCTAATTTTTTTTCGAAGAAGTTGGGCGCGACTATCCCATTAAACCCGTCAGCTTAGTCACTATTTGAGGACACCCATCATGACCACGATTCTGCAAATTGATGCCAGCGCTCGCGTCACCCGTTCTCTGAGTCGCGGACTGACCGCCGCGTTTGTCGAACACTGGCAAACGATCCGTCCCAACGACACCTGGATCACACGAGATGTGGGGCTTAATCCTCCATCCGCCATGAGTGAGAACTGGATTGCCGCCGCGTTCAAACCCGTCGATCAGCGCACTTTCGAACAGGTCACCGCCCTGCGAGAATCCGACGAACTCCTGGCAGAGTTAGAGCCCGCCGAGGTTATCGTCATCGGCACCCCGATGTACAACTACGGCATGCCGTCGGCGCTCAAAGCCTGGATTGATCAGGTGATTCGTATCGGACGCACCTTTTCTTTCGATCTAGCGCGGGGAGAGCAACCGATTGAGCCCATTCAAACCGGCAAAATTCTGGTCATCTTGACTGCCTCTGGCGAGGGGGGCTTTGAATTTGGCGGCGTGCACGCGGCACAGAATCATCTGGATACGGCCATCATCACCGCTTCCCGCTTACTGGGGGTGAGCGAACACCACGTCATTCGCATTGAATATCAGGAGTTTGGCGACGATCGCCACCAGCAGTCCAAAGCAGCGGCCTATGCGGCCATTCCTCAACTGGTGGAACAGCTTAGCCAAAAAGTAGGCATCCCTACCGTCGCCGCGTAACCCACCCATTCCCCAACATTCATCTTGCTTCGACTGACCTTTTATCCCTACGAGGAATTTTGACCATGGCTTTGACTCAAGGCATCCATCACGTCGGTCTGACCGTTCCCGACATCAACGCGACCCGCGATTTTTTCGTAAACGTACTGGAATTTCAACAAGTCGGTGAAGTGCCCGACTATCCCGCTTACTTTGTCTCAGATGGCACCAGTTTATTGACGCTCTGGCAGGCCATAGAACCCGATCACGCCATCCCCTTTAACCGCAAAACCAACATCGGCCTGCATCACTTTGCCTTCAAAATAGACGGCATCGAAATCCTCAAGGCCATTTACGAAAAGCTCAAAATCGCCCCAGGCGTCGAGATTGAATTCGCGCCAGAACCGTTGGGCGGTGGCCCCACTCAGCACATGATGTTCGCCATTCCCGGCGGTATTCGCATGGAGTTGACTGCTCCTGCCCGTTAACTCAAAAGATCAGACCAACCCCTGTAGGGGCGAGGTCACCTCGCCCCTACTAAAACCATTGTTTTCAGGATTCAGGAGACCGACATCATGGCAATCCCCGGTTGGCAACGGACAGAATCGCCCTTTCATCGTGGGGAGCGGGCGATTCAAGAACGTCTGGGTGCTTTAGAGCAGATGGACAACTTTGGCCGACGAATCATTCGCGAATTTTTGCCCGAGCAGCATCGCCAGTTCTACGCGCAGCTTTCTTATTTTCTAGTCGGCACGGTGGATAGGGCCGGAAATCCCTGGGCGTCTATCCTGGTAGGTGAACCGGGCTTTATCTCAACGCCCAATGATCATACTCTGCACATTGCTGCTCAGCCCCTATCCGGCGATCCGCTCGCTGAGACGCTACAGGTCGGTAGCGATATTGGCTTTCTCGGCATCGAACTGCACACTCGTCGCCGGAATCGTGTTAATGGGGTAGTGAGTGCGATCGCGCCCGACGGCATGGAAGTTCAAGTCAGCCAAACCTTTGGCAACTGTCCCAAATACATCCAGGCGCGCCAGTTCGATCTCGCTGCTTTTGACCCGACTGCGGTCAAGCTCATCCACACCCTGACCACCTTGGGGGCAGCGGAACGTCAGGCGATCGCGGCGGCCGACACCTTCTTTATCGCCACTGCTTATCTGAATGACGCGGCTGGAGCCGCCAAAGGCGTCGATGTCTCCCATCGGGGCGGCAAACCCGGCTTTGTGCGCATCGATGGCGATACCCTCACCGTGCCCGACTTTGCTGGCAACTGCCACTTCAACACCTTTGGCAACATCGAGGTTAACCCGCGGGCGGGCCTACTGTTCATTGATTTTGAGCAGGGCAATGTGCTTTACCTCACTGGCACCGCCGAGGTCATTTGGGACGGGGATCCAGAAATTGCCGCCTATGCAGGCGCGGAACGGCTGTTCAAATTTCATCTCACCCAGGGCATCCGGGTAGAGGGCAGCTTGCCTTTAACCTGGTCTACGCCTGAGTACTCCCGGTTTTTGGCAGAGACCGGTCCTTGGTAAGGCGCAATGCCCCCAATCCCTCCGCACTTATCCAGGCTTTTTAGCCACGATGAAGACGGCTTTATCCTGACCCGGTTGCCACTGGTAGTCCAGCTCAAATCCGGCCTGGGTCAGGCTATTCTCTAACGCCTGGGTGGTGAAGATGGCGACGAAGGGAAAAAACCAAACAGTCGGCCAACAGGTGCGATCAGCTTAAACCAGCTCATGGTATCGCTCAGGCAGCTGGTACTGGTAACAAAAATGCCCTCTGGTTTGAGCATTTGGTAGCCCCGATCGATGGCCGCCTCTTTGTCTTTCAACAAATGCAAAATGCTGAGTCCCAGCACCGCATCCAGGCTCTGATCCGGGATGTCGAGGTCTTCAACGGTGGCTGCTCAAAGGTGACGTTATCGATGTGCTCCGCCTCGGATTTGCCTGGGCGATCGCGCCTCACTGAAATCAGCAAAATGCTTGATAGTATTGCGGCTGAGGTAAAACTGTTGACCGCTTTCTGTGTTGCTCAAGCCTTTGACAATGAGATGCAGGACTTCGCGCCAGCCACCATATTCTGGTTCCCGTGGCCTCTTTCAGGCTATGTCCGGCTTTAGTCTAAGTTCAACCGATAGCCCTCGAAGGTGACCTCAAAGCCATCGCCATCGGGGGAAGCACACATCAAACCGACCTGAAGCGTCTCCGCAGGCAGATACGCCAGTCTAAACCTATTGAAGCTTCCGGCTTTGTCCAGGTACGAGATATGAATCGCTTCTTGCCGCCGCTCGACCCGCAAACGCAAGACCTCAGGAGGATGTGTGAGGGGAATAACCGACCAGTCCGAGTACTCGTGGGTGACAACCGCGCTGAGATTTTGCACCCCCTCGACGTATTCAATCCCGGTTTTGATCCAGTGCTGGTCATCAACGCGCAGCATGATGCCCGCCTGATCGTACAGATCCCGATAGCGGCCACGAATGCCGACTTCTACTACAAAATCGCTGCTCACTGTCTCAAAGTAGAAATGGCCGTTATCGCGGATAAAGTCGTAGTGGGTAATGCGCCAAAAGTCCGTTTTGGGAGCGGTTTTGACGGTTAAGCGATGCTCCTCTAGAGCGGCTACGCCAACGCCGTCTTGGTGCCAATGGGGCGGTTCATTGAGCCATTGCATCGTTTTCGATTAACTCCATTTGAATGAGCGTTTGTCCAGTTTCGCCATGGCAGGACTGACCCATCGATACAAACCCATAGCGATCGTAAAACCGTTGCCCGATCGCGTTCTGCTCAAACACTTCAACGTCCAAGGGGCCTCGAAGCTGAACGGCATGATCCATCAGCGATCGCCCGATCCCCTGGCCCTGCATTGCCGGGTCTACAAAGAACCCGCCGACCGTTTGTCCCAACAGAGAAATGAAGCCCACCACTTCTCCCTGATGTTCATAAACCCAGGTTTCGGCCACTGGCAGATACTGGGTGGCGATCGCCGCCCGCTCTTGCTCAAAGTGCTCGGCGGGCAGAAAGGGGTGAGCGATCGCCGCTGCTCGATACCACACTGCCAGTAGAGCAGCCTGATCAGCCTCCTGGTAAAGACGAATAATCATGGTTCACAGGACCTTTGGCGCAATGCAGATCGGGTGGGATGCGCTAATAGTAGCGATACGGAGGCCAGCCGTGCGGGTAGCGTTCGACAAACTGTTACCCAGTCAGCAAGGCGAAGTTGAAAGGTCAGGACGGTCATGGCTGAACTCCGTTTCATCAGCGGTAATACAGGTTGGGTGAGCGATCGTTGCAGCTCCCGGTTCTGACCGCACACCGGAGGAGCCTCAGGGACGACTGTTACAGATCATGGCTGTGGCGGCTGGCTGCGGCTGATCCCGTTCAAAGTGCAGGCGTTGAGCGGGGAAGTAGATGGTTTCATAGGCCGCAACAGTTGCGTCTGGGGAGAGTCCTTCTTGCGATCGCGCGATCGCCCGCTTCAGAGCCGTTTCAAAGCTGCATTCAATCCACAATGACAGGTCGTAAGTGGACTGAAATGGCCGCTTCAGTAAGAAAATCCCTTCCAGCAGAATGACGTCGATGTCCTGATATTGATAGACGTGCTTGCGGTAGTCTGTAGCGGTTTCTTCGGTGTAATCTGCCTCTAACTCAAGGGAACGGCGTTTTCGCAGAGGCAACACCAGTTGAGCGAACAACTCATCAAAGCGAATGGCGTGATGGTAAAAGTGCTCGGGTGGGTTGATGTTGCTAAATCGCTGGTGAGGTAAATGCAGCCAGCCATCGATATTAATAACAGCGGTTTTTAGCTGCTGCCGTATCAGCAACTCGGCCATTATGTCGGTGATATAGCCCTTGCCTGAACCATCAATGCCAGAAATGACGACCAGTAATGCTCTTGACGCGATCAGCCGTTCCCGCTGCTGCCTGATTTGAGCGATCGCAGGGGCCAGGTGGGGACTGTAGAAGATTTCAGGTCTTGCCATGGGAATGGGTTGTGTAGTGACGACTATCTAGGGCAGCGGGCATTTGGCCGGATGCACCGGATGGGGGGGACACGGCATCGCAGCAGGCGCGGAGTGGGGATGGGCATTGATTGTTTGCCCCAACAAAACGCTGACAAAAATCAGGGTGATGCCGACCAGTTGAACTGGCGTAAGGGCTTGCTGGAGCCACAGGAAGCCGATCAATGTCGCCATCACTGGGCTCAGCAACCCCAGATAGGACACCGCAGCGGCGGAAAGTTGACCAATACCCCGCATCCATAGCAGGTAAGCGAATCCGGTACTGAAAACGCCCAGGTAGATGAGGGCTTGCAGGTTGGTGCGGGTCAAGGTGGCGAAGGGGCCTTCGACGATGAGAGCGATGGGGAGTAATAGAGCCCCGCCCACGGTGAGTTGCCATGCGGTGAAGACCAGCAACGGCACAGGTCGCGACCAGTGTTTCACCAATACTGTGCCGAGGCCCATTGTGGCTGCCCCTGCCAGGGCAGCGCAAATGCCGACCGGATCAAGTCGGGCAGCGGGACCGAGCACTAACAGGGCAATACCGACAAAGCCCGCGATCGCGACGGGAAAGGCTCCTTTAGCGGGCTTTTCTTGCAAAATCAGCCAGGAAAATAAGACGACCAACAACGGCTGAATTGCCCCTGCGGTCGCGGCGACACCACCGGGGAGACGATAGGCCGCCACAAACAGCAACCCCTGAAACACCCCAATGTTCAACCCGCCCAAAATGAGGATGCGCCACCACCAAATGCCCTGGGGTAGCTTGCGAAAGGTGAGGGTGAGCAGCAGACCGATGGGAAGCGATCGCAGCGCCGCCACCAGCAAAGGATGTCCGGGGGGCAAAAATTCTGTCGCCACGATGTAGGTGGTGCCACAGGCCAGGGGCGCGATCGCGGTGAGGGCAATATCGCCCAGAGACACAGTCGAAGATTTCATGAATTCAGTCCTGAAGAATGGGAGTGTAGCGGGAGAGAGGGAGCGTGCGCGTCGACGGCAGGGCGGATCTGACCGCTGGGGGCGACTGGGAGCATTTGGGGCGATCGCAGGGCATAGCCCACGCCCCGGACGGTCTGAATCAACGGCGGTTGACCGGGCCATTCCAACTTGAGCCGCAGGTAACGGATGTAGACTTCCACCACATTGGTCTTGACCTTCACCGTGTCGGCCCAAACCTGATCGAGAATCTGTCGTCGGCTCAACACCTGGTGGGGATGGGCCATCAAAAAAGCCAGCAGGTCAAATTCTTTCGCTGTCAACTCGATCAAGCGCTGACAGCGGTAAACTTCGCGGGTGTCGAGATTCAGCGCCAGGTCCGCCAACGATAGGATGGGGTCTGGCCTTTCCCAGCGACTCCGGCGTAACCGCGATCGCACTCGGGCCAGGAGTTCTGCCGTGGCAAAGGGCTTCACCAGCACATCATGCGCCCCAGCCTCCAACCCCTTGACGCGATCGCAAATCTCAGTCGCCTCATTCAGCAAAATGATGGGCAACTGCGGCTCCGTGACCTGAAGCTGCTGACACACCTGCCGTCCCGTCAGGTCGGGCAACTGCGACGCGACCAGCACGACGTGAGGGCGCAGGTGACGCGCTAGATGCAATCCCACCAGCCCTTGCGCGACGTGGATCACCTGGTAGCGACTCGCCTCTAGGTTGGGCACCAGCGCTGCTGCCAGCGGGGCGTCTGGTTCGATCAATACAATATTCGGTGTCATGGGACACACCTCCGATAGCGAGAACCGCAAGACGGAGGCGATGACGCGCCGCCGCCCTGCTCATGCACTAAGCCGCGATCGCCTCGGAGCGATCAGATTCTTGAATGAGATCGTCAAGCACTGAGATCGCTGTCGGCTGCCAGCCCAAAAGTTGGTGAGCGCGATCGCTCGTCACCTGCTGATCCAGCGCTAGAGCATCAGCCAGGGCACCCCACCGTTCGCGAGCATTAGCCAAACTGAGAGACTGCACCTGTCCATCCATACCCAGGGATTGGGCGATCGCATCAGCGACCTGACCCATCGTGATGGCGGCATCGTTGGCTCCAATCAGCACCGTTCCGGCGGGGGCCGATTCCATCGCTTGCACATACAGCCGCGCCAGATCATCCACATGCACAAACGCCCCGTGATAGTCGCCGCTCTCGATCATCGGGACGGCTCCCGTGGCTTGGCCTGTCTGCCGCAACATTGCGAGCAGCCCGCCCCCGTGGCCGTACACCAAACCAGGACGAATCACGAGCGATCGCACCCCAGCTTGTGCCGCCGCCAACACCAACTCTTCAACCGCCGGTCGCCACGCCACAATCGGGGTGGGGTCAAAGGGCCACGTTTCATCTGCCACCTGTCCCTTCGTATTGCCCATCACCCAAATGCCGCTGGTATAGACAAACGGCTTTGGGGTATCCGCCAACGCAGCCAACAAGACTTGGGTGGCTTGCTGATCCACCGTGGGCATCGCGGCATCGTTGGTGGCGGCAGTGTGAATGACCGCATCGGCCTGGATTGCCGCCGCCTGTAGACTGGCGGCATCCGTCAAATCGCCTCGATGGGGTTGAATGCCAGCGTCCTGCAAGCGCTGGGCCGCTGCCGCCGATCGCGCCAGTCCCACCACAGCATGACCTGAATTCATGAGCGATCTCGCCACCGCACCGCCGATATACCCCGTCGCACTCGTTAAAAATACCTTCATCATGATCTCCTTCGAGCGGTTGAACGCCCGACACATTTATCTTGGCATCAAGTTATTCGACCCAAAGATAAATGTCAAGAATCTCGATATCGAGATATAATTGAGCTATGACACAAGACCGCATCGACGAAATTTTGACGCAGTGGCAGCAAGAAGCCCCCGACCTGGATCTCTCATCCCTGGCGGTGGTGGGGCGGATCTTGCGGCTCGCTCGCCTGCTGGAAAAGCAGCGTGAAACAGTGCTCGCCGACTTTGACCTGAATGTCTGGTCCTTTGATATGTTGGCGACGTTGCGGCGGCAAGGACCCCCCTATCAGCTCAAGCCCACAGATTTGTATGGCTTGCTCATGCTGTCTTCAGGCGCGATGACCAACCGCATCGATCGTCTGGAAAAAGAGGGTTTAGTTACCCGTCTGCGAGATCCCAATGACCGTCGCAGTGTCATGGTGCAGCTAACCGATCAGGGGATGCAGCGCGTTGATACGGTTATGCCTGTGCTGTTTGAACGCGAAAATCAGCTTTTGACAGAGCTGAGCGAAACCGAAACGGAAACGTTGATTGCTCTCCTCAAGCGGCTTTTAGCGATCGTGAATCGAAATGTATACTTTTCCCCATAGGAGGAATTTACCGATGACATCAACTTCCCCAGCGGCCACCGCCCCTTTGGATGCCAGTCAAGTCTTGCAGCAGTTGCACTGGCGCTATGCCACCAAAAAATTCGACCCAGCTCGAAAAATTCCCGCCCATACCTGGCACGCCCTGGAGCAGAGCCTGGTGCTAGCGCCCTCGTCTTTTGGGCTACAGCCCTGGAAGTTCTTTGTGATTCGCAATCCCGAAATTCGCCAGCAGCTCCAGGGGGCGGCTTGGGGACAGTCTCAGGTGGTGGATGCCTCTCACCTCGTCGTCTTGGCCATCAAACAGGATGTGAATGCTGGCGATGTTGCCCCCTACCTCGATCGCATGGCCGACGTTCGCCAGACCGCTAAAGAAAATCTGCAAGGGTTGGAGAACATGATTAAAGGCTTTCTGAAGGAGCCTCCATTTCCGCTGGATCCCAATGCCTGGTCAGCCCGGCAGGTGTATATTGCTCTGGGCTTTTTCCTTTACAGTGCAGCGATGCTGGGGGTCGATGCCTGTCCCATGGAAGGATTTGTGCCAGCCCAGGTGAATGAGATTCTAGGACTGCCCGAACAGGGTTATGGGGCAGTGGTGCTCTGTGCCGCTGGCTATCGGGCTGCTGACGATAAATATGCTGATATGGCTAAGGTGCGCTTCCAAACTGAGGAGGTCGTTCAATACATTGATTGAGCGTCCTGAACTGAGGTGACGACGCATTTGCAGCAGATCTATGACTTATCCTCTCGATCATATGCTGGTCCGGTGATATGTCCGGATGGATGCAGAACCGATATCTTTGGTAGGTTATCGGAGGCACAACGGTGGTCTTGGGATGAGCGGTGTGTGGAGAGCGCGAAGGCGATCGCTCGGCATCTGGAGGAGTCCGGTGGGGTGCCAAAAAGAGTGCATGTTTCTGGATAGGGAAAAGGGGCCTGTCGGCAATATGCTGGAAGGTGAATCTTTTGTCGTTGTTGAGCGATGGTGCAACTGCCCGTCAGTCTCGTTCGAGGCCACGATCAGCAGTCTGTTGAAGCCCGGTTACTGGATTTACAACCGAGGCATGTGGCGGATTTTCAGTCGCTTTGGCAAGCTCAGCTCCGACAATTCTCCCAAGCAGATAAATACTGGGATTGGGCGTTCAAAGAGCGCCTCACCATTCGCAATGCTAATTATGAAGGCTATGCCGTTGAGTATGGGGGTCGTACCCACGGTCTCATGATGTTGGAGACCCAGTGGCATTCCTCACAGTTTTATCCGGGTCAAAGGCTGGTCTATGTGGCCGCGTTATCGGTCGCGCCGTGGAATCGGCTCCCCATCCAGAACCCACCTCAGTTCAAGACGGTAGGCAGTGCTTTGCTGTCTTTTTCTCGGCTCCGGAGTGTTGAGTTAGGCTATGGAGGTCGGGTGGGACTCCATGCTCTCCCTGGAGCCACTGGGTTTTATGAGCGCAAAAATATGATGCGGCTTGATCCTGACCTGGATGACCGCATTGATGCGGATGAAGAAGCGCTCACATATTTTGAGTATCCTGCTTTGAACAGGTAGTGAAAGACTATGGCCTCTCAACGTTCCGATGATTCTCGATTAGCCCTCGATCTCATGGCCCAGTTGCGAGATCCGCAATGGGCGTTGGAGGCGGCACGAATTGAGGAGGAGGCTCACTGTGACATCAGCGCAGGGCCAGAATTCGGGGCGCGATTGGGGCAGTTCATGGCGGATCCGCACAGTTTTCATCAGTTCCAGCGGTTACGAGATTTAGTGCTGAGGGAGTTTCGGCAATTACTCACGGACGGCAATCTAGGCGTGGGCACTGATGCGGCTTGGAGCGTGGGACAAGAACGGTTAATGCTACGGCTGAAGCAGCCCAGTCCTAACATTCAGGCACAACTCAAATTGGTGTTGGCAGAGGACTTGGCGACAACAGAGAATGAGCCGTTATCGGCAGATGCTTTGGCACTTTTTCAACAAGCCGTTTATGCTGCGCTGACACCCGAAGATTGGGATGATATCGCCGCCGCCGCCGCTAAGGCTGTTCAAATGCATGTGAAACGACAGCTTAAGTTGCAACAATCCGCGTAGGGAGACTGGGGGGGCTGTCGTTTGATTGAGGGAGTAAAACACGACAGAAAAGCCTGAAACTGTGGCACCAGAATAATCCGAAACGCTAAAGATCTAGTCGTGACTGATCGCTGGTCGGATGTCTCGTACAAGACGAATCAAGCCCACTAAAACGGTCAAAAATTCTAGCCGTCCTAAAAACATCGCGACAATCTCGGTCCATAGCAAAGTTGTGGGGGCATCCGGTGCGGTCACTCCAACCGAGAGACCCACGGTACTCATGGCGCTCGCAGTTTCAAACAGGCTTTCGTCAAGGGAATAGCCATGCCCTGCCATGATCAGGCTAATGACTCCGTAAGTAGCCAGATAGAGAAAGACAAACAGAGCGGTTTGCCGAACTTGCTCATCGCTGATGAAGCGGCGATTGTTGGTCTGCCAGATTCTAGGTTCACTCACTAAGCGATCGGGCATCAGCATTCGCTGAATTTCCCATAACAGGCTGCGATAGAGGATATAGATCCGCATTTGCTTGATGCCGCCAGCCGTTGAGCCTGCTCCTCCGCCAACCAGCATCAACAGAATTAAAATAAGCCAGCCCAAACCACTCCAGTCGCCATAGCCCACAGTCGAAAATCCGGTTGTGGTTAAGGCTGAAATGGGCTCAAACACTGCCACCCGAAATGCTTTGCCGACAGAACCGTAAATTGCTCCAGTGATCCCCAACCACAACACGATCGCACTGCCACCAATGAGCACTATTTGCAACCGCACCTGCCCATCACGCCAGAGGCTCGACCATTTGCCCCGGAGGATGAGGTAACTCAGCACGAAGTTGAAGCTGCCTAGCAGCATCAGCACCCAGGTTACGACTTCTACCGGCACGCTATCCCAGTAGCCAATGGAGTCAGGGCGGGTAGAGAACCCCCCGGTTGATAATGCTGCAAAGGCGTGATTAACGGCATCAAACCAGTCCATCCCCGCAATGCGGAGGGCAAGGATACCGATCGCCACATAGCCGGAGTAAATGCTGAGGACCAGTTTGGCGGAACGACGAACATGGGGAGCCAATTGCTCACTGCGCCCTTCGGCACTGGAGAGCCCAGAACCCGAGGGACCGGCGATCGCACTCAGGGTAATGATCGCTAACCCAGCTCCCCCATAGAGTTCTGTAATGCTGCGAAACAGCAAGATCAAGCGGGGAGCCTGGGTCACATCGACGACCGAAAGGCCCGTGGTCGTCCAGCCGCTGGTGGACTCAAAGACAGCCTGGGTGAAGGTGAGGCCGGAGATCCAGATAAACGGCACCGTACCCACCAGAATCACAAGCAGCCAAGATAGCACCACAATGACAGAGCCTTCTTGCAGCGTCAAACTGCGTCCGGTTTTCGGCGTCAGCCAGCGCCAAGCCGCCCACCCAAATGCTGACAGTAGCAGCCCCGGCACGAGAAAACCGCCTGCCAGTACCCATTCTTCGGAATAAAAGATCAACGCCAGCAGCGGGGACAAAATACCGATCCCAGCAATGAGACAAACCAATCCGGTATAACCACCGACGGCCCGATAACGCTGACGCAGAAACGCTTGATAGCGGCCCATCTAACTGATGTCTCCCATAATCACCTGATACGCCGCTTCGTAAGCTCCGGCTTGACTGATGACAATCAGGCGATCGCCTGCCTGCAACTGGCTATTCCCTTTCGGAATCATGACTGTGCCTTGACGCACGATACAGGCAATAATGGCCGCTTGCAGATTCAAGTCCTTCAAGCTCTGACCAACCGCTGGACTATCGGCCTGAAGGGTCACCTCCGCGAGATGCACGTCTCCATCAGCCACGGGCACCAGCGCTTTAATGTCTTTGTAATCCGTTTGCTGCTCAATGAGCTGGCCTAAAATTTCGGTAGCGGAGAAGACGACCGATACCCCCAACTGCTTAAACACCGCTTGGTTAGCCGGATCGTTCACGAGCGCGATCGTTCGGGGCACTCCAAAACGCTTTTGAGCAATCTGGCAAGCCACCAAATTGTCTTCATCTTGGCCCGTCAAGGCTAACAATACATCGGCTCGGTAAGCCCCAGCATCCTCTAATACTGCGGGTTCGCTGCCATCACCATGCAGGACAGTCGCTTGCAATTTATGAGACAGCGCCAATGCTTCCTCCCGCCGAGCGGTAATCAGGGTTAAAGCATACCCTTTAGCAACAAAATGCTTGCCTAAAAAGTACGCCAGCTTGTCTTGACCAATCACAATCACTCTCATGGCATCACTAATGGGCTTTGGTGCAAAATGTTGAGCAACGCATCGGCAGAAAGCTGGGTCGGGCTAATGGTATCGATACCAAACTCTTTGTAGATAGCCTCTCGGGTGGGGTCATAGACCCGAGCAATGACGGTGGATACTTCAAACATCGTGCGGGCAACTTGAGCCACCATTAAATTGATGTTGTCTTGGTCGGTAACGGCTAGCAAACAGTCCGCTCGGTTAATTCGAGACTGTTCTAAAATCGCCATTTCAGTTGCATCACCGACGACCGTAAAGCCGCTAAACTCAGCCGATAACTGATCAAAAGCAGCCTCGCGAGCATCCACAATCACAACGTTGTGCCCTTCGTTACTTAGATAGCTGGCCAGTAGGGAACCTAACCGTCCGCACCCAACGACAACAATCTCCTGAGTTTTTGCCACTAACCTGCTCTCCCTAGTAAATGCTGCGGCCAGTCATTCCTGGTTACTAGTTCTGTTATCATCCTTATCATCCAGCGCTAGCTCCGTCCCCAACACTCTGACCGCTGAGAGTCTGAGTCATCGCCATCAGGATGCCGGCGGCGGTGGCGATCGCGCAACTGCTCCATCTCAGCATCTTGGCGGGCACGCCGCAAACGGGCCAAGCGGAATTGTTCTCGGATTTGCTCAACAAATTCTCTAAATTTTTCTAACATGGTGCAAAATTCTCGTTATAAAGAGGCCCCCGAATTCCTCGTCATTCATCATCATAAACGCTGATCTCACGTCAATCATTAACTATGGAAATTTCGCCAAGCTGCCTCCAAATCCCCGATTTCTGTTGTTAGTTCTGAGGAATAGATTGTTGCAAACATACTTCCAGTTCTGGCAATAACATCTCATTTAAGGTAATCGCGACAACCCAATCCTGCTCAGTAATTTCAGGGTCATCCCTCAGATCAAACAATTGATCTCCTCGCACTAAACCTAACAAATAGCACTGCTCTGGCAGTTGAACTGCACTAAGCCGAGTTCCTAAGTAAGCACTGTTGAAATACATTTGATGCACATAGGTCAACGGCTTTGTACTGGATAATGACATCTCAAATCTAGAATCCAAAAGTTAAAACAACATATAAAATAACTAAGCAGCCTAGAATCCGGATTGCTCTAAACCAACCTTCATTAGGCTTGACTCACTGGGCAGCAATTCAAAAGACAGAACATGAATATATCACAGAAGACATACAAGGTCTTCTGTCTAAAGATACACGCTTGAATTCAGTAATATTTCAAGAAAGTACATCTCTAAATATTTTTTAATTATTAAACTCAAAAATAGTCAAGCTGGTTAGTTATTGGCAATAATATGGAGATCAACTTGAGGTAGTGCTCGCATTAGTCGCTGCACGATAGAGCCTTTGAATAACAATTGAAAACGAGATCGACGTGTTTCACCTAAAACAATCTGAGTGATGCGTTCTTGAGTCGAAACTTCAACGATAGCGGTCACAATATCCGGCGATTGTTTTCTAAGAAATTCCCCTTCAAACTCCTGACATAAACGTTCACAGGTTTCAATATGCAGCGCTTCTGATTTTGTTAAAAATTTGCCTTCAGGAGCAACAAATAAAACGAACAGTCGACCATTCATATGATTGGTAATCCGAGCCCCTCGCCGCAAAAGCTGAATCGAATTGGGATAGGTTGAAATACACACCAAAACCCGCTCTTGAATATTACAGTGAGGATTTTGATCGGTAGCAACCGATTCTTCTTCGATGTTGTCGGCAATTTCGCGCAGGGCTAATTCTCTTAAGGCAATCAGATTACTGCGACGAAAAAAGTTGTGCAGGGCCTGGTCAATCTTTTCAGGCGCATAGATTTTGCCTTCCTGAAGCCGTTCTTGCAGCATCTCTGGGGTGACATCGACCACGACGATTTCATCCGCGTCATCAATCACGCGATCGGGAATGCGCTCCCGCACGACCACCCCAGAAATGCGATGCACCAGATCATTCAAGCTCTCTAAGTGCTGAATATTGACAGTTGAATAAACGTCAATTTCAGCGTCTAGAATTTGTTCGACATCCTGATAGCGTTTCTCCCGTTGAGAACCCGGTATGTTGGTATGGGCCAACTCATCCACCAGTACCAGTTGAGGAGCTCGCTCCAGAATGGCTTCTGTATCCATTTCTTGCAGCATGACTCCTCGGCAATTGACTCGTTTACGGGGGATCAGGTCTAACCCTTCTGCCTTGAGAGCTGTCTCCTCCCGACCGTGAGTTTCTAATAATCCCACAATCACATCGACGCCATCTTGCTTGAGCGCGTGCCCTTCTTCGAGCATGCGGTACGTCTTGCCGACGCCGGGAGCCATGCCAATGAAGATTTTGTGTTTACCTCGGCGGTGGGGTTTTTGGTAACTGGCAGAGGCGTTGGCGAAGCCTCCAGGAACGGGAATCGCAGCGGGGTTATACATAGCAAGAAGAGGGAGGGATTGGAGCGATGGAACGTTTTAACGTTGATCTAGAGAGAGGTTTAGCGTGACCGTATTGACAGCGGGCTCACCAAAGATGCCTAAGAATCGTCCTTCGGTGTTTTGTGTGATGAGGGTTTGCAGGTCGTCGAGTGAAAGGTTGCGAACAGCGGCGATGCGGTCAATTTGAGCGATCGCGCTCGCTGGTGAAATATGGGGATCCAGACCAGAACCGGAACTATAGAGCAGGTCAGCGGTCGGTGCGATGTTGGCAGCTTGCAAAATTTCCGCTCTTTCTTCGGTTAATGCCAGCAGGTCAGGGTTGCTGGGGGCCAGGTTAGTCGCGCCTGATAGCCCGGTAGGGGCAGCCGCTTCACCGATGCTGTAATCGACGGCACTAGGGCGACTCCAGAAATATTCTTCGCTGCTAAAGGCTTGACCGATCAGGGTAGAGCCGATGACTTGACCCTGATCATTCACAATCAGGCTGCCGTTAGCTTGAGCGGGAAAGATACCCTGGCCGATTACCAAAATCAGCAAGGGGTAAATCAGGGCGGTGAGCAGCCAGAGAACGACCGTGGTGCGGATGCTGGTCGTGATGTCTTGAATCATGGTTTTTAGGGGTAATTAGGGTTTGTGGAAAGGGATCGGAGCGTTAAAACGTTGGAACGTTAGAACGTTTTAACGTTCGAGAATTTATCCTGATGGCGGCGGCGATGGCGATCGCGATACCGTTCAAGTTGTGCCTGCCGGATCTGTCGCTTCAGTCGCCCCAGACGGATCTGTTCGCGAATCTGATTAATGAGTCTTTTCAACATGATCAAAATTTCTCCGGTTTCAAAATGACGGTGGTGAGATACGCGGCCAGTCCGATGACGACCAGACCGAGCAGCCCAAGAGCATAGGCATTACCTCGGGCGAGACTGTCGGTAGCGGCATAGAGGGCAGGCGCGATCGCCAGGTTTAAGCACAGAGCGATGAAAAGTCCTACAGCAATTCGGGCGCGGCGTTGCTGTAAGTGCTCTAACCAGTCGTTACAAGTTTCAAGGGGTCGCAAGGTAAATCTATTCATCAGCGGATCTCCAAGTAGTAGGTTGCTTAAACGTTCCAACGTTCGAACGTTTCAACGTTTAGTTAAAGGGCATCGTCAAAGCAGGGGCGCGCTCTCAAGTTGGTGGTGGCACGATGCAGATTGGCTTCAGCGGGCTGATAGGTTGGATCTAGTCCTAGTGCAGCTCGGTAGAGTTTGAGGGCTTCTAAGCGATCGCCCAAGCATTCAGTAATCAAACCCAACAACGTTAAAGACTCTGGCCGTTCAGGAGCTTGCTTCATCGCTTCGCCGATGAGCTTGCGGGCCTGGTCAAATTCGCTTTGTCGGGCACACTGACGAGCCAGTTTGATCAGCTCATCGAAGTCGCCTGTGGGGACTCCAGCAGCAGGGGGATGATTCAGGGCTTCAGCGACGACGGTGCGAATGCGATCGGGTTCAAAGGGGCGTTGGAGGTAGCCGTGGGGCTCATGAATGAAATCTACCGCCCCCTGTTTCATGGCATTGACGGCATCTTCCAGGCTGCAATGGTCGCAAATCATCACGACCCGAATATGGGGATAGAGCGAGAGCAGTTGCCCTAAGCGCCCGCCTTCAGCTTGTTGAGAAATGGCGAGATCCAAAATCATCAGGTCAATAGCCTGTTGTTGCAATTGCTCAAAGGCAGCTTCCCAATCGGCTGCCCCGTAGATGTGGTAGCCTTCGGGTTGCAGAAAATCAGTCAATATCAGTCGGGTCGCCGTCTCGTGATGCACGATCAGTAGGCTGGCCGGAGACACACGCTCCTCTAATAGTTCAGGGACAGCGATCGCTTGGGCTTCTGAAGGTCGATCATCGGGTAATGAGAAATCCGATGAAGTTTGAGAAGAAAAAAGAGTCATCGTGTAAAACCTCCTACGCTAAACCAACGCTGCCGACGATGAGATCGATGAGCTTGATGGCGATAAAGGGCGCGATGACACCCCCCAAGCCAAAAATCAGCATGTTGCGCTGTAGCAGTTGATTGGCGGTTAATGGACGGAACTTCACTCCCTTTAGAGCTAGGGGAATCAGGGCGGGAATAATCAGCGCGTTGTAGATCAGGGCAGACAGTACCGCCGACTGGGGGCTATTCAGACCCATGATGTTGAGGGCACCGATGCCCGCTGCCGCAAACATCGCCGGAATGATGGCGAAATATTTGGCAATGTCATTGGCAATGGAAAAGGTGGTCAGTGCGCCGCGCGTAATCAGCAACTGCTTACCAATGGTGACCAGGTCAATCAGCTTGGTGGGGTCGGAGTCGAGATCGACCATGTTGGCGGCTTCTTTGGCGGCTTGGGTCCCAGAGTTCATCGCCACCCCGACGTTAGCCTGGGCCAGCGCTGGCGCATCGTTGGTGCCGTCGCCGGTCATCGCCACCAGCTTGCCTTCGGCCTGTTCGGCTTGAATCACCTGGATTTTGTCTTCGGGGGTGGCTTCGGCGACAAAGTCATCGACTCCGGCTTCGCGGGCAATCACTTCGGCAGTGATGCGGTTGTCACCCGTCAGCATCACAGTGCGCACCCCCATGCGCCGCAGTTGGTCAAACCGTTCATGAATGCCGGGTTTGATGATGTCTTTGAGGTAGATGACGCCGTAGATGTCATCATTCTGGCAAAGCGCCAGCGGTGTGCCGCCTAAACGGGAAACTTTTTCAAAGGCGTGATCCAGCCCTTCTGGAACGTGGCCGCCGCGCGATCGCACAAAGCCGCGAATGGCATCCACTGCCCCTTTACGAATTTCGCCGCCATCGGGCAGGTTGGTGCCGCTCATGCGGGTGCGGGCGGAAAAATCTACCGCTTCCGCTGTGCGCTGGTCGAACGCCAGGGATGCTCCCTGCTGCTGTGCCAACCGCACGATGGATTTGCCTTCGGGAGTCGTATCAAAGATGCTGGCAGCCAGCGCCACCGAAGCCACCTTATCGGGGCTGTGGCCATTCAGGGGAATAAATTCTTCGGCCAAACGGTTGCCCAGGGTGATGGTGCCGGTCTTATCCAGCACCAGCGTATTGATGTCGCCACAAGCTTCGACCGCTCGACCAGAGGTAGCGACCACGTTGAACTGCGCGACGCGATCCATCCCGGCAATCCCGATCGCGCTCAGCAATCCCCCAATCGTGGTGGGAATCAGCGCCACCAGCAGGGCAATCAAAATGGCGACGCTGACGGGACTGTCGATATAGGCTGCCGGAGTCGGGAGGGTGGCGATCACAATCAAAAACACCAGGGTCAGCACCGCCAGCAGCACCGTCAGGGCAATTTCGTTGGGGGTTTTGCTGCGCTCAGCCCCTTCGACCAGGGCAATCATGCGGTCAATAAAGCCCTTACCAGGGTCAGCGGTCACCTGAAGCGTCAGTTCATCCGAAATAATCTTGGTGCCGCCGGTGACGGAGCTAGCCACATCCGAGCCTGCTTCCTTCAACACCGGAGCCGATTCCCCAGTAATGGCTGATTCATCCACCGAAGCGACGCCATCCAGCACTTCCCCATCAGCAGGGATAACGTCACCGGCGATGACCTTGATGCGATCGCCCCGGCTCAAGCTGGTGGAATACACTTCCTCGGTGGAGCCATCGGCCAAAATCTTGCGCGCGGTCGTCTCTGACTTGGTGGAGCGCAGCGCATCCGCCTGAGCCTTACCTCGCCCCTCTGCCACCGCTTCGGCGAAGTTAGCAAACACGATAGTCAAGAACAGAATGATGGCAATCAGGCCGTTAAACAGCACCGGATTATCCGGTACCGGACCAAAGAGCCCAGGATTGAAGGTCAGCAGAACCGTGATGATGGTGCCCACCCAGACCACAAACATGACGGGGTTTTTCACCATCACGCGCGGATCAAGCTTGAAAAATGCTTCTTTGAAAGCCCGCTGGTAAAGGCCCGACATATCCACTTTCGGCGTATGTCGTCGCCCTTCGCGGGGTCCACCGGGCTGATGGTGGTGTTGTGTAGAACTAGTCATGACGGTTATGGAATGAAAGAACTAAAGGTTGAATGAGGGAGGGAAAGTTAGAACGTTTAAACGTTGCAACGTTCTAACGTTTGAACGTTCTAACGGTGGGTAAATGGGGGAATTTTAGGGGCATGATTTCAGGGTTAGGTACAACATGGGCACGATTCGGAGGTTTGAGGATATTGAGGCTTGGCAGACGGCGCGGATAATGACTCGGTTTGTTTATCGGGTTTCGAGTGAGGGGCATTTCGCACGGGATTTTGGCCTCAAAGATCAGATGCGACGGGCGGCGGTTTCGGTGATGTCGAATATTGCGGAAGGGTTTGAAAGCCGGACACCGAAGCTGTTTATCAACTATTTGGGCATTGCCAAGGCATCGGCGGGGGAGTTGCGATCGCAGGCTTATATCGCTCTCGATGCGGGTCATATTAATCAAGCCGAATTTGAGCAGTTATTTGATCTGGTAGAAAAATGCAGTTGTCAGCTCAGTCGGTTTATGACGTATTTACAGTCCCAGCTTCGATAGCTTGAGTTCGTTAGAACGTTAGAACGTTAGAACGTTAGAACGTTAGAACGTTGGAACGTTTCAACGGTTTTCTTACCCTCCGGCAGCAGCTTTGGCGATCGCAAAGCCTTCCGCGATTGGCCCTAACGCCAGCACCGGCAAGAAGGTCAGTGCCCCAAGAATGAGAATGGTGCCTGCGGTCACGCCTGTGAACAAAACGCTGTCGGTGTAAAGCGTGCCCGCCGTTTCGGGGACGGGCTGCTTCTGGGCCATGCTGTCGGCCAGGTAAATCAGCGCAACAATCGGGATATAGCGACCGACCAGCAGTGAGAAGCTGGCGCTGAGGTTCCACCAGAGGGTATCGTCGCCCAGCCCCTCAAAGCCGGAGCCATTGTTGGCCGCAGCGGAGGCATATTCATAGATCACCTGGGAAATGCCGTGGAAGCCGGGGTTGCTGATGCCCGCTAAGGTTTCAGGAAAAGCCAGGGTAATCGCGCCGGGAATGAGAATCGCGATGGGGTGAGCCAGCAAGATGATGCTAGCCAGAACGATTTCGCGCTTCTCAATTTTGCGGCTGAGGAATTCGGGGGTGCGGCCTACCATCAAGCCTGTGAGGAACACCGTCAAAATCAGAAAGACAAACAGGTAGGCCGTGCCGGTGCCCTGACCACCCCAGACAATTTGCAGGAACATGTCAGAGAGGGTGGCAAAGCCACCAGGGGGCATTAGGGAATCGTGCATGCCATTGACGGCACCACACATCGTTCCGGTGGTTGAAACGGCCCAGAGTGCCGTCAGCGCCCAGCCAAACCGCACCTCTTTACCTTCTAGGTTGGGGGCTTGCTCGCCCAGAATGCCGTTGACCAGCGGATTGCCCTGGAACTCGCCCACCGCCGCGATCGCGATTAGGGCAGCGTAGAAGACGAACACCATGCCAAAGATGAACCAGCCCTGACGCGGTTTGCCCGCCATGATGCCGTAGGTCAAAATCAGCCCCGCCGGAATGACCAGCATGATGATGTTGGTCAGCAGATTCGTGAAGTTGTTCGGGTTTTCGTAGGGGTGGGCCGAGTTGATGCCGAAGAAACCACCGCCGTTTTCGCCCAGCTCCTTGATGATTTCGAAGTGGGCCACCGGGCCACGGGCGATATATTGAGTCGCCCCTTCTAACGTTTGAGCGACAGCGGGACCTGCGAAGGTTTCTGGCACTCCGGCAATCACGAGGGCGATCGCCCCCACAATCGAAATCGGCAGCAAAATCCGGGTAATCGATAGGGTCAGGTCAACATAAAAGTTGCCTAGCGCATTCCCCGTTAGACCTCGGATGAAGGCGATCGCGACCGCAATTCCCGTTGCCGCTGAGGTGAACATTAAAAAGCCCAGCGCCCCGGCTTGTGAAAAGTAGGTATAGGTGGTTTCGCCAGAATAATGCTGCTGATTCGTATTGGTGACAAACGAAATAGCAGTGTGCAGTGCCAAATCCCAGTTGGGTGCATCTAAACCAGTCGGATTCAGCGGCAGCACCCCTTGCAGCATGAAGATGAGAAATACCAAAATTCCCATCACCAAATTGCTTACCAAAATGGCTCTGATATATTGCCCCCCCGTCATGGAGGGTTGATTTGAAAAACCACCAGTGCTAAACAACAGTCGCTCTAGAGGACTGGCAACGGGATCAAGCACCGTCCTCTGCCCCATAAACACCCGCGCCATATATTTGCCTAAAAACGGCGCGACTACTAACAGAATCGCCAAGGCGATCGCGAGTTGAAAAAATCCCTGAGCCATGAAAAAACTCCTAACTAACTAAAGGGAAATTAAACGTTCAAACGTTGGAACGTTAAAAACGTTTGAACGTTCAATCCCGTATCCATCAGCCTTAAAAACGAACGTTGATTACACCCTCACTATTCCGCCTCTAAAGCTGTTTTGACAAGGTATAGAACAGTGTTTATATAGGATTTATATTGCCAGGATTAGGCAACCAGACTAGAGGCGTTTAGAAGTGTTTAGATGAAATCAATAAATGCCTATATCATCTGATATAAATTCAAGCTACTTATTCAATTCAGCTCTTAGAATAGATTGACAAATAGATTAAGTTATTCCCTATTTATTGACCACCCACCCAGTTGCTCCTATGCCAAGGTCTAGACCTGTCTCCTATTTCGATCAGTTGATCCAGGCCTGTCATCGCATTCACTGGCTGATTGGGGTCATCTTCGTCTTGGTCATCTTGCTGGAGTACAGTACGCCGCCGCCCTATGTGTTTGGCTATCTGTATGTCGGGGCGGTGCTGATTGCTAGCACTCGGCTCAGTCGTCGCGCCACCCTTTGGGTAACCGCTGTGGCGATCGCCTTTACCTTGCTCAATCTGTTTGTTCCAGGGGTCGCCGCCATTACGCCGGATACCGTTGCCAATCGAGTGATTACCGTGCTGGCGCTGGGGGTTACGGGCTGGCTCGGCGATCGCCTCCAATCCTACGAGCAGGCGATTACGCGGCAACGCTTACAACTCCAGGCGCAGGAACAGCTCGCCCAAATGCGGGAAGACTTTGTCTCGACCCTCACCCATGATTTGAAGACGCCGTTATTGGGTGCTTTGGAGACGTTGCGGGCGTTGCGCACTGAAAACTTTGGCCCGGTTTCGCTGCCCCAACGCCGGGTTTTTGAGGTGATGACCCGCAGCCATCAAAAGACGCTGCAACTGGTGGAAACCTTGATGGACGTTTATCGCAACGATGCCGAAGGGCTGAGGCTGCACCGCCAACGGCTCGATCTGCTCACCCTGGCGGAGGATGCCGTCGCTGATGTGGTGCCCTTGGCCACCTCGCGCCAAATCCATCTGCGGGTCAAGGACGAAACTTCGGAGTTTCGGCGGTCTTACTGCGTCCATGGCGATGCTTTGCAGCTTTCGCGGGTGCTGGTGAATCTGCTGTCGAATGCTGTCAACCATTCCCGGCGGGGGAGTTCGGTGCAGGTGGTAATGGGCACGGCCAACGGTCACTGCCAGGTACAAATCATCGACGAGGGGCAGGGCATACCCGCTGATGAGCTGCCGCATTTGTTCGATCGCTTCTATCAGGGGCAGAGCGATCGCCAAGCGAAAGGCACCGGGTTAGGACTTTATCTCAGTCGTCAAATTGTGGAGGCCCACGGCGGTAAAATTTGGGCAGAGTCTCGCGCTAATGGCGCAGTCTTTGCGTTTCGGCTCCCCGCCTGCGTAAATGAGTTGCCTTTACCCGCTACGAGCAAATCGACGGCATGACCCCTCCCCTCAAAATTTTATTAGTTGAAGACGACGAGCTGTTTCGGCTGGGATTAGCCACGCGACTCCAGCAAGAACCGATGCTCGAAATCGTGGCTGAAGCCGAAGACGGTGAAACCGCCCTCGATCGCGTGACGCAGCAGGCGTTTGACATCGTGATTTTGGATGTGGGTTTACCGGGCATCGGTGGGGTCGAAACCTGTCGGCAAATCAAGCAACTGTTGCCCCAGTTACCCATTCTGGTATTGACCTCCCATTCTCAACCCACGCTGATCAACCGCCTGATTGAAGCCCAGGCCCAGGGCTATTGCGTGAAAGGGGTGGCCGCCGAATCGTTGATTTTGGCGATTCAGTCAGTGGCCGCCGGGGCTTCCTGGTGGGATGCTCAGGCCACCGAGCAGATTCGCGCCCAGTTTCAGCAGCCCCCGGCTAAAGTACCTCCATCCGCCTCGGTGCCCGATAACCCTCTGACCCAGCGAGAACGGGAGATTTTAGCGCTGATCGCCAGCGGCAAAAGCAATTCTGAAATTGCCGAATCCCTTTACATCGCCGCCGGTACGGTTCGCGTTCATGTCCACGCGATTTTGCAAAAACTGGAGGTGCGCGATCGCACTCAAGCGGTCGTCATTGCCCTGCGCAATGGGTTAATCGATACCGAAGGCATACCCCCAAATCCGGCGATCGAGGGTTAAGCCCCATCACCGATTCCATCTTTCCTGAATTCAGTCCTCTACCCAGATACCTATTCCATGACCACTTTGCTTGAGCACTTAAACGGCGAACCGATCGTAGCGTTTGCCGTTTTGGTCGCCGTCATCCTGATCGTGCCGCTCTTGTTTGAGCGCATTAACTTACCGGGTTTGGTGGGGCTCCTCGCCGCAGGCATTCTGTTTGGTCCCCACGGGTTAAACCTGCTCAACACCGAAGACCCGGTGATGCAGCTCCTCTCGGATGTGGGTCTGCTCTACCTGATGTTTGTCGCGGGTCTGGAAATCGACATGGCCGAGTTCCAGAAAATGAAGTATCGGGCCGCAGGCTTTGGCAGTCTGACCTTTGGCTTACCGCTGCTGGCCGGGACGGGACTGGGACTGGTGGCCGGATTTCCCCTGGTCAGTGCAGTGCTGATCGGGTCGCTGATTGCCTCTCACAGTTTGCTCACCTATCCCATCGTGCGCCAGTATGAGGTCACTCGCAATCCCGCCGTGATCACGACTCTGGGCGGTACCATCTTCACCGATATTGGGGCGCTGATTGTCTTAGCCATTTGCATCAGCGCTGGCACGGGCGATTTCACCCTGGCGAGTTTGGGGCAGTTGCTGGGTGGGTTGGCCGTCTACACCCTGATCATTCTGTGGGGCTTCGATCGCTTAGGGCGTGAATTTTTTCGGCGCTCCGGCGACAACCAGGGCAATCAGTTCTTGTTCATTCTGCTGGTGATCTTTGTCGCGGCCATCGGCGCAGAACTTATTGGCGTCGAAAAGATTGTGGGAGCCTTTCTCGCCGGACTTGCCGTCAATGAAGTGGTGGGTAACACCCTGGTAAAAGAGAAAATCGTCTTTGTCGGTAATGTCCTCTTTATCCCGATCTTTTTTGTGGATATTGGTCTGTTGATTGATGTGCCGGCCTTCTTTGGCAGCCTGAGAGCCTTGAGCTTTTCCGTCAGCATTTTGGCCGCCCTGCTCATCAGCAAGTTTCTCGCCGCCTTTTTGGCCCAAAAGCTGTTTCGTTTCCGTCGCCTGGAAATGCTGACCATGTGGGGTATGAGCATTCCTCAGGTGGCCACGACCCTGGCGGCAGCACTGGTCGGTCACCAGGCTGGGCTCCTGACTGATGCGGTGCTCAATGCCGTCGTCGTGATGATGCTGGTAACGGCTATTTTGGGGCCGCTGATTGTGCGGCAAACGGCGCGATCGCTGCCCGTACCCGAAACGGAACTGCCTGCTGAAACCGCTGAAGCCGGGCCAGAAACGCTTGATCGTCCGTTTACCATCGTCGTTCCCGTCTACAATCCCCGCACGGAGCAATACCTGATTGAACTGGCCGCGCTGATCGCGGAGTACCGGAAAGGCGTGATCAAGCCATTGGCGATCGCCAACGCCCAGTCGCAAATGGACTCGCCCCGCATGAACCGCATCTTTCAGCAGCGCGAAACGCTACTGGTCAACGCGACCAAAATTGGGCAATCTCTGAATGTGGCGGTTGATCCACTATTGCGTATCGACAATAGCGTCGCTGAAGGCATCAGCCGCACCGCGAGAGAGCAAAAGGCTAACCTGGTCATCATGGGCTGGAGTGAACGCCATACCTTGACTGCTCGCCTGTTTGGCACCTTGATTGACAGCGTGCTGTGGTCTACCCACTGTCCCCTGGCCATTTCCTATCTCCGCATGTCGCCCCGAAAAATGACTAGTTGTTTGGTGCCCATCAAGCAATTTACCGCCGCCGAAGCCCACAAAGTGCAAATTGCTCTCGCGATCGCCCAGCACAGCCATGCTCGCGTCATCCTGCTCCATGTCACCACGAGAAAAGCTTCCATCAATCGGGAAATCGATCTCCAGAAGAGAATGCAAGCCCTCGCTGGAGACCGGGCTGAGAAGATTGACCTCCAACTCAAAGTGCTATGCCAGGTTGACACTGCCCAAGCCATTTTGAATGAAGCTAAATTTTGTGACCTTGTCGTTATGCGCACTTATCGCCGACGCAGCAGCACAGGCGATATCCGCATCAGCGATATCTCTAACCAGGTCGCCCGTCAACTCAACTGCTCTCTCATTTTGCTTGGCGAGCCCCGTGCTAACTGGCTAAATCCCGCTTGAACGAAAATAGCGACGCATTCCCCCACCTCGATACAGGTGGGGGTCAAGGAGCAGCGAAGTCTTAATCGTCATAGCCCTGGTTCTCGATGTATTGTTTCAGAACAGATAAGGGAGCACCACCACATGAGATGGCACTAAACCCACGCTTCCAGAAAACAGGCTTCCAGTAATACGGTTTTAACTGCTCAGCGTAACGTCTGCGAATCTCTCGGCTGGTAACAGTTTTGAGGGTGTTGCAAAGCTTGGAGACTGACACCTTTGGAGCCAGGTCAATCAATAAGTGGATGTGGTCTTTATCGCCCAGGTCTGCCTTCGCATCCTCCAATATGCAGTCGTTCTTGGCACAGATACTTTCAGTCAAAGCCTTAATGTCGGCCTCTATTTCGTCAGTTATGACGGGATGCCGGTATTTCGTGACAAACACGATATGCACCTTGAGCAAGGCGACACTATGAGAGAACGACCTAAGCTTATTTGCCATCTATCAATGCTTTCAGTCAAAACAAAATGCTGTCACTGTGATATTATAAGGGCATGAAAGTCAAAAATCCTTCCAAAATTATTCGCACTGACAAATGGGCATTAAACCCGACCGCTGAACAGCGTCATCTGTTCGGCGAGACGGTGAATGTCTATCGTCGGGTGTGCAGATATTTGGTCGGCATTGTCTTGACGCACTGGCCAGAGTTAGGGGTTTTATCGCCGGATGAGCAGATCCCCGCTGTAGAGCGATTGATGCACTCGACGGCAAATCGGGCCATTGTGAAATATCCGCAGATTAACCGGGTGTTTCATAAGTTCCCCAGCTACTATCGCAGGGCTGCAATCAGCTTTGCGATAGGGCAGGTTAGCAGCTACATAACTCGGTATCGAGACTGGCAAAGCGGTCTATCCCGTAAACGACGGGATGCTAAGCCGCCTACGCTCAATGCGGATGCATGCTGCTACCCTACCCTCTACAAAGGCCAGTGCTACAAGTTGCATGGCTACGACGCGGTTGAGATCAAGGTGTTTACAGGGTCTGACTGGATCTGGACAACGGTTCAGATTAGTGGACTTCGAGAACGCCATGAAGTACCGGGCAACAAAATGCTGTCGCCGTCTCTAATCTTCAACCGCAAAGCCTGCCATCTCTCGGTTCCGTTTCACTGTGTTCCTCCAAAGCGGAAACCTGACGAAAATGTTGTCGCCGTTGACTTGGGCATCAATACCACGGCAACGGTCACGGTCGTAACGTTCGACGGTACTGTAATCCATCGTGAGTTCATTCACCCTGGAAGAGACATAGACCGTCGAGACAAGCGGCTCAAGTCCGTTTCGATGCGGGCCTCTAAAACAATGGGTAAAGGTGGGAAGCTGCACAAAGGCTTCTGCGCCAATACCTATCGCAAATGCCAGAACATCAACAACCAGATTGGGCACGTCGTTTCTAAGCGGATTGTCCAGATTGCCAGTGAGTTCAACTCAGAGGCCATCGTCTTCGAGAATATGAAAGGCTGGAAGGCAACGGGTGGGCGAAAACGCTCAAACCTGCGTCAACGCTTTCATGGCTGGCTCAAGGCAAAAATCCGCGACTACACCGAGATGAAGTGGCGAGAGGCTGGCGGCAAAGTGATTGATGTCGTTGCCGCCTATACCTCGAAGATGGCTTATGACGGTTCTGGCATCGTTAAGCGAGATTCCAAAAACTATGCTCTGGCAACGTTCCCGTCAGGTAAGCGCATCAATGCGGATCTGAATGGGTCGTACAACATCGCCGCCAGGGGCATCATTAAGCTCACGCGCAGCAATGACCGTGAGGACCGTTCCAGCAAACGTTCTGGACGGTCGCCTAGAAGTTGGGCTTGTCTGTGTGATCTCTGGACTCAGGATAGTCTGAGATTAGCATAGGACACCCCCACCTCGGCTCTGCCAGGTGGGGAGAGCTTCATCACAAGGCGAGTAGGAGAGTCTGACGTGGGTGTTGCGACAACATCAACCCACCTTTGGGCGGGATGAGAGCGTTGTGTCATCGGCTTGCCTGCCAAACGGCAGCAGTAGCATCCAGGGCAGTTGAGCCACCCGCAGCGTGTTCTGATACTCCGTCAAACCAATGGTCATTCCCTGATTGCCCTTGGCTGCACGGGCTCGATAGGTACCAAACAGGTAGTCCCACCAGGGCAGGTTAAACCCGTAGTTGCTGTTGGTTTCTTGAGGAATGACTGAATGGTGAATCCGGTGCATGTCAGGAGTCACCACCACCCAGCGCAGCAGTCGATCCAGGGGACGGGGCAAACTCACATTGCCGTGGTTGAACATGGCGGTGGCATTGAGCAGGATCTCAAAAATAAGCACTGCCACCGGGGGGGCACCTAGCAGGGCGATCGCGACAATTTTCATCCCCATGGACAGGAAAATTTCAATCGGGTGAAACCTCAGTCCGGTAGTGACATCAAAGTCGCGATCGGCGTGATGCACCTTGTGCAACCGCCAGAGGGTGGGCAGGGCATGGAACATGACATGGTGCAAATAGACCACCAGATCCAGTGTCATCACCGACAGCAGGATGACCAGCCACCCCGGTAGCTCCAGCACGTTGAATAACCCCCAGCCCTGTTCAGCCGCGATCGCCGCAAACCCCACCGCTGCCAGGGGAAAAACTGCCCGCAGCAGCACCGTATTCAGCACCACCAACCCCAAATTACTGCCCCACCGCAGCGGCTTGGACACCGACAGACGACGACTGGGGGAGAGCCGCTCCCAGAGGATCATGATCCCTAAGATGCCAAAGAAGAAAGCAGCGCGAATGAGCGGTTCTTGAGTTAGCAGGGTGTCTTCCAGCATGGTGAGTGGTCTCCTAGGTCAGATTCAATGGGCCATAACGGACTACTGAGCGATTTAGCTGTGAACAGGCAAGCCTTCGGCTTTCCATTCGGGATAGCCTTCCTGCAACCGCAGGGCGGTAAATCCCTGCTGCTGTAGTAACGCCGCCGCGTCATGGGACAGGGCGCAGTAGGGACCACGGCAATAAGCCACCACCTCACAATCAGCGGGCAATTCCCGTAATCGCTGGGTCAGTTCCGCCAGGGGAATATTGATCGCCCCCGGCAGATGACCAGCGGCGTACTCCTCCGCAGGCCGGACATCCAGCAGGGTGACGCTGCCTGCCTGGAGGCGGTCTACCAAATCGGGAATGGTAATGGCCTCCAGACCATCACCGCCCTGGAAATATTGCGTCATCAGCTGCTGCACCTCGGCCAGATTCCGCTCAGCTACCCGTCGCAGAAAGCGGGTCAACTGCACCACCTCGTCATCAGCCAGGTGGTAATACACATAGCGCCCCGCTTTGCGGGTCGTGACCAGTCCACTGCGGCGCAGGTGTTGCAGGTGTTGAGACACCGTGGCGATAGGCAGGTTCATCAGTTGGGTTAGGCTCTCGACACTGCGATCGCCCTGGGCAATCAACTCCAACAGCTCCAGGCGGTACTCATGCCCCAGGGCTTTGGCCAGAGTCGCCAACTGCTCTAGCAATTGCCGTTTGCGATTTGTGGCTGACATAAATGGCAAGACTCTCTATTATTCAATTAATATACAGAATAATTGAATAATAGAGAGTCTTGCCTGAATAATTTTGTGCCTGGGGGCAAGGGCCGGTTCAGCACTGGTGTAGCCGTCAAACTTACATCCCTATACTGCTCTTGAGCCAATCAGCCCCAACTAGCTATGACCTGGTTTGAACGCTTTCAGCCCTTTTTGATTCTCACTGCCGTACTGCTAGGACTGGGGCTGGCTCAGATAGCCGGTGTATCGGCAGTGGCCAGTATCCTGATCACGCCACTGCTGATGGGTATGCTCTATGCTGCATTTTTGCCGATTTCGCTACGACACTTTGGCAGCGCCTTCCGCAACTATCGGGTAACCCTCACCAGCCTGATCATCAACTTCCTGTGGACGCCACTGCTGGCCTGGGGCTTAGGGGCACTGTTCCTTGCCAATGCCCCCGATTTGCGGGTTGGACTGTTGATGCTGATGGTCACCCCCTGTACCGACTGGTATCTGGTGTTTACGGGCATCGCCAAGGGCAACGTGGGGTTAGCAACGGCATTGTTACCGCTGAACTTGGTTTTGCAGATGGTGCTGCTGCCCGTTTACCTGGCGGTGTTTGCCCAGTCCCTGGTGAGCCTGAATCTCTGGGTATTGGGTAGCAAAGTCGCAATAGTGCTGTTGGTGCCACTAGCTCTGGCGATGTTGTCACGGGTCTTCCTGGTGCGATGGCAGGGAAACGCCTGGTTAGCGGGTCATTTGCCGAAGGTGGCGATCGCTCAACTTCTCTGTCTCAACCTGGCGATCGCCGCTATCTTTGCTGCTGAGGGGGCAACGCTGATCCAACGTCCAGACCTGTTGCTGCGGTTACTGGTGCCGATCGGCTTGTTTTTTATCATCAACTTCGTCTTGGCCCAGCAGGTTGGACGAGTTTTAAAGCTGGCCTATCCAGAGGTTGCCTGCCTGACCTGCACGACACTGGCGCGGAATTCTCCGGTCGCTCTAGCCGTGGCCGCCTCAGCCTTTAGCGATCGTCCCCTCATTGCCTTAACTTTGGTCATGGGTCCCCTGTTAGAGCTACCAATTTTAGCTTTAGTGTCACAGATACTCTTGCGATTCAGCTCTTCACATTCTTCACAGCTTGAGGTTTTTCATGAAGATGATAAAGTTGGCTGATGATTGCACCAGCATCTCTTGCTCAAGCAACCCATTAAACTGCTTTAATTCACCTCAACTAGGCCACAAACTGGGAGTTTGAGATCACCTTTAGAGCAATCCCCGCGATCGCATACAGAATGCAGTTTCGCTCAAATTTCACCCGTGACTGCACCCGACCGATACCCCGACGGGCTTGGATGGACTCGTACAGATAGGCTAGGGACAGGGCCATGCAGACAATCTCGGCCAGGTCGAAGGTAAACGTCTGCCGCCAGGGCGTGGTTGGTACTGACACAAACAACAGCAGGTACACGACCAACAATGCGCCCAGGGTGACTTTGAAAGTTGAATCATTCATTACAGCTCGACTCCTGATGATGGCTGGTCTGGGGCATTCACCCCATGCTGTTGCCGTGATTGATAAAGCGCCTTGAGATTATCAGGCGACCTGGAAGCCGAAATTTCCCAGTTCTGGCGATCAGCTTCAGTGAGGTTGGCTACCTGTAGTGACCTGCAAACGAAATCTTAAGAACCTGCAAACAAGGCATTTTTGAACCGGGATTATCTGACAATAACGCCCCCTTCAAACCGGGATTATCTGTAGCGGCTCGCAAACAGCGGAGCCCGTGCTCGCAAACAAGACGATTTTGAGCTCAGATTATCTGCGAATAAGAGTGCCTTGATGCTCACATTATTTGCAAACAGGCTCAGATTAAGTGCGAACAGCTTGCAAACAAGATTTTCGGCTCACATTAACTGCAAATAAGCCGAAAGCCTTTGTCAGCATAACATTCAGCGATTTTTGGCCGACTTGAATAGCTGCTGGGTGACGCAACTATCCAAATTTTGAGAAATCGCTTAAAGTCCTGACAGGAAGAGGATTTCCACGACTGCACTGGGGACAGTGCCAGTTCCTGAGTCTCACGGATTTCTAACGTTTGATGGCTGTGACAGTTGACGCAAACAGTCCCGTTTTAGGCCAGGCGATTTTGACGATGTTGAGACTCATCAGGAGATGATCGCATTGTGAGGTAAGCCCTTGCCAGGTCGTGCCAAGTTTCTACGGGAGCGGTTTTGGACCTCCAGCCGTAAAGTAAGTTTCTTAATGCAAAGCCAATTGCCCCTGGTCAAACTCAAAAGCTACGGGACTAGACGCAAAGACTGGGGATTAGTTGCCTGAAAGCTTTACCCCTTAGTGGTGCAGAAAAGTCCTGAGAGTATTGATGTAGCTAGATTCTCAGATTGAGAAGGGGAGCCATCTGTG
>NZ_JACSWC010000319.1 GCF_016888165.1 Halomicronema sp. CCY15110
CTCACAGATGGCTCCCCTTCTCAATCTGAGAATCTAGCTACATCAATACTCTCAGGACTTTTCTGCACCACTAAGCAACGTTACCTGTGAGATCGCCTAATCCTTCACCAGAAAGACCTTTGCGAATGCTTTCGAGCAGCCCAGTGGCACGTTGGCGAAAGCAGAAAACATAGCACTCATCGAGGGCTTTGACCTCAGTTTTGCGGGCATAGGGCTGACGCAAAATCCGGCCTACCAGTTGAGTGATGGCAGTTTTGGAACTGGGATTGGTGAGAACCGTCAGCACATAGGCAAAAGAACAATCCCAGCCTTCCTGCAAGGCTTGTTTGGTAATGATGTAGCAGATGGGGCAATTCTGACTCAGCAGATCGATGCCCTCGATATCATCCTTTTCACTGGATTTGATGGCGATCGCATCGGGGCTAATCCCACACTCGCGAATCAAATAGTTTTTGGCATCTTCGGCATGAATGTAATGGAGGTCACCCCGTTGATCGCGTCCCGTCCGCTCGACTTGAATCAAGCAAATCGGACGAATGTAGGTGCCAGTGCGATTGCGATATTCGAGGGCTTGTTTCTCTAGTTCGTCACGTTTAGCAATGCTATCTCGCAGGCAATCTTTCCAGTCATGGCTGGCTTTATTGGTGAGGTGAATGTCGAGCTTGATCATTTCCTCCCGATTCAAATCTTGTCCCCCAATGCTGACCAACGCATTACTATTTGGCGGCGGTGTGGCCGAAAGCTCAACGACGATGGACGGGTTGAAATTGCAAATCGTGTCTTGAGAGCCTTTGCTATAGGCTTTATGGCCTTCGTCAATGATGACAATGGGTTGAAGAATGCGGAGGGTGTTGCCCAAAGATGTCTTGATCTGGCTACCGAACAGCGAGTGTTTTTCACCAAAGCAGTCCAGATTAGGAAACTGCTCTAGCAATTTTTGGTGATCGGGCAGGCGATCGTCCGGTGGGAAGAAGTCATTAAAGCCCGCCGAATCCTGAAAGATTTTCAGCGTCTCTTTGTTCTTACGGTTGGCGGAAGGCAGCATGAGCAGCAACACTACCAAGCTTTCGGTGATGTCAGCCGGGGTGAAGCGTTCTGTTTTTTCGACAATTTTGGTGCGATAGCCGCTGTTAACATCCAACACTTGGCGATAAGGGTGCTCACGGGTGCGGAGGGCTTTGAGGGTTTGGCGATAGATCTGGTTGGTGGGCACAATCCACAACACCAGACCCGTTTGTCGCTGGCGGTAGTGGGCGTTGATTAGGCCGATGCTATGGGTAGCCAGTAAGGTTTTGCCGCCGCCAGTGGGCACCTTGATGCAAAAGTTGGGCAGGGGTTCACCTAAGCCATTGCGCTTGGAATGGTAAATAGCGCCTTGAAAGGTTTTCGTATCTTTGGTTTTGCTCCAAGCCTGTCGCGGAAAGTCAAAAGCATAATCAGGATCTTCAGCCACATCGCGATCGTACTTGGCTTTTAATTTCGCCAAGTGCCCGAGGTACGCTCTGACCTCGTCTAAACAATGTTGCTGGTAATCCTTGAGTTCCACAGATACGCCTCCTACAACTGACCAGCGGCAAAAATGGCGCTGGCTGCAAACTGCAACTCAGGGAAAATCGCAGAGGTTAGGGTGTCACCTGGGCGGAACTGAGACTTTTGATACAAATCATCCGCTAGCTGGCAAATGGTCAGGGTGGGCTGTTTGGTTTTGCCGATGTATTCTCGACCGCCCAAACCCAGATAGTCGGCAATCCAGTATTCCGGCACCCCTAGCAGGGCATAGTCTTCAACCTTGCGGGCATAGTCATTTTGCCAGTTAGTGCTGACGACTTCGGCAATGAGCTTGATTGCGACCCCAGAGGTAATGACAGGTTGCGACTGCCAAAGCGGTTCTTGAACCAGCTTTGTTTGGTCTAAAACGATGACATCAGGACGAAAAGCGGTGTCATTAGAAACGCGAATCAAACAGCGGTGGGGAATGAAATAGGGCAAATTGAGACGGTCAATTTCCACATTGAGCTTGCGAGCCAGAAAGCCAATTACTTGTTCATGCAACCCGGTCGGTTCCACGTCAATTAATTCCCCATCAATGAGTTCATACTGATCTTGATCGCCGTACTGGGTGATAAATTCATCAACCGTTAATAACTTGGGATGGGCTTGAATCATTGTTCCTACTCGGTTTATTTATAAATCTCGAAGGGAAGCTGACAGTATTCGATTCGTTTATTGAGTAGCGTGTCATTGTCCAAATATTTCATGGGCGCAAAGACCAGGCGTGTTTTGCTATTCGGTTTCGGTTGGCCCAGCGCATCGGCTTTGTCTAGGTCGAAGGCGGTAGAGCGTAAATATGTTAGGTCAGGCTCATAAAACAGGTAAACTTCGTATTGTGAGCTTGTGCCGATGTAGTGACGGCTGCTGTCGATTTTGGCGGGGTCAAACTCGTCGCCAGTGGCGGTGTAGAACACGTAGCGGGCGAGGTCTTCATAGGTGGGCAGAGTATCGCCTTCTAAAATGGCCTGCATCTCCACCGGATCACCCAACGCAAAAAACGAGAAACTGCCACCCAAGCCATTTTTCAACGCTTCGTCTTTAGCCTTCGGCACTCCCTTAATCACCCGTCGCACTCGTTCCGCTGTCAACGAGTCGGCATAGTCTTCCATCTCAATGAGAATAAACTTGCGGTTTCCGCCATCTTCTTTGTTCAGCGCCAAAACCGAATGAGCGGTTGTTCCTGAACCTGCAAAAGAATCAAGGATAATGGAATCTTTATCTGTGGCAACTTGAAGAATTCGCTTGATTAGCTTAGATGGCTTTGGAGTAATGAAGACATCAGCAGAGGTATCAAAATCCAGGATGGAAAGTAGTTCTTTTTTGGCGTCCTGGGTGTGACCAGCATCTTTATACGACCAAATAGTCTGAGGTACTAAACCTTGTTTAACGTCACTCAGAAATCTTTTTAATCTGGGCATATTCTTTCCAGAATCTCCCCACCAAATTCGATTATCTTTATCTAGTTCTAGAAATTTTTCATAAGAGATCCGCCAGTATGTTCCGGTAGGATTCGAGTATTTTTTGCCTGAAGGACTGGTCACTTCATACTGACCCTTACTATATGGATTACGGGCAGTTAAATTGTCTGATGCCCAATCTCCTCTAGAATCATTATCAAGATTTTCATATCTATTATTCATTTCATCTGTTCTTGGCAGTAAATTAAGCTGCCAGTCTGACGCATCTCTCGCGTAGACAATAATGTAATCGTGAGACTCCGAAAAAAATCGAGCAGAATTTTTAGGGGCAAAATTCTTTTGCCAAATAACAGATGCAATAAAGTTTTCACCCCAAAAAATTTCATCCATTAACATCCGCAGATGATGGACTTCGTTGTCATCAATGGACACAAAAATCACGCCATCGTCCCGCAATAACTCTCGCAGCAGCTTTAAGCGGGGCATCATCATACACAGCCACTTGTCATGCCGGGCCAGGTCTTCCTTGTCCACTGGGCTGTTCGCCTTCAGCCATTCCTGCATCATCGGCGAATTTACATTGTCGTTATAGATCCACCCCTCATTGCCCGTGTTGTAAGGCGGGTCAATGTAGATGCACTTCACCTTGCCTGCGTAGGTCGGCAACAGTGCCTTCAGTGCCAGCAGGTTATCGCCCTGGAGGATCAGGTTGTCGTGCAGGCTGACTTTATCCGTAAGGCTCGCTTCCGGCTGCGGCACCAGGTGATGGTACTTCAGGGTGAGGTGGTGATTTTGAACGTAGGACTTGCCCTTAAAGTGGATCGTCGCCATAGCTCGATAAATCCTCCTAGGGTTTCTAGCCTACCGGGGAA
Organism: Halomicronema sp. CCY15110; assembly: GCF_016888165.1. Classification (GTDB taxonomy): domain Bacteria; phylum Cyanobacteriota; class Cyanobacteriia; order Phormidesmidales; family Phormidesmidaceae; genus Halomicronema. The sequence goes on from NZ_JACSWC010000319.1 coordinate 3,842, forward strand.
CGCTAACCCTGGTGGTATTCTGTTGTATTTTTTCGCCTTTTGGGTGACGAGTTGAGAGCGGTTAGGGGGCGATCGCCACTTTCCCCTGATCCATCCCCTGTCGTCGCGCTTGAATTTCCAGGTACACCAGCAGGGCATTGATGTCAGCGGGATTGACACCACCGATGCGGGAGGCTTGGCCCACCGTCAGAGGACGGACTTTGCTCAGCCGTTCCCGCGCTTCTTTCGAGAGCGTGTCAATGGTGTGGTAATCCAGCGCTTCGGGCAGTTTACGATTCGCGTTTTTGCTGACCTGCTCGATTTGCGCTTGCTGCCGCTGAATGTAACCCGAATATTTGATATCGATCTCGGCCCCTTCCTTTTCTTCGCGAAGCAGCTCGGCGCGACCGAGGCCGTAGCTATCCAGATGGGGATAGTGGAAGCCGGGACGCCGCAGCAGATCCGCCAGGGTGATGGAGCCTTTGATGCGCTGGCCGGTATCGGCGACAATGCGCTGGCCGAGGTCGTCGTGTTCTTTAACTCGCTCTTTCGCCAACCGGGCCTTTTCGGCTTGGATATTAGTTTGTTTGCTTTGAAAAAGCTCCCAACGGCGATCGCTAATCAGCCCAATTTCTCGTCCCAAGGGCGTCAGGCGCTGATCGGCATTGTCCGATCGCAGCAGCAGCCGATATTCCGATCGCGAAGTCAGCATCCGGTAAGGTTCGCGCAGTTCCTTGGTACACAGGTCATCCAGCAGGGTGCCGATGTAGCTACCCTCACGGGGAAAGACGATCAGCGCTTGCCCGTTCACTAAACGGGCGGCGTTGATCCCAGCGACGATGCCTTGGGCGGCGGCTTCCTCGTAGCCAGTCGTGCCATTGATTTGCCCCGCGCAGAACAGCCCCTCCACCCGCTTGGTCATCATGGTGGGGTAGCACTGGGTAGCGGGCAGATAGTCGTACTCCACAGCATAGGCAGGGCGCAGCATGGCGCAGTGTTCCAGGCCGGGCAGACTCCGGAGCATCGCCAGTTGCAGCTTCTCGGGCAGTCCCGTAGAAAAGCCCTGAACGTAAATTTCAGGGATGTCACGCCCCTCCGGTTCCAGAAAAATCTGGTGGCTGTCCTTATCGGCAAAGCGAACAATTTTATCTTCAATGCTGGGGCAGTAACGCGGACCTTTGGCATCAACCCAGCCACCGTACACAGGCGACAAATGCAAGTTTTCCCGAATCAGGCGGTGGGTTTCGGCAGTGGTGCGGGTCAGGTGGCAGGGCATTTGCTCGCGCTCGACCCACACCTCAGGGTCAAAGCTAAACCAGCGCACATCCTCGTCGCCGGGCTGCGGTTCCAGCACATCAAAGTTGATGGAGCGGCGGTCAACACGGGCGGGGGTGCCCGTTTTTAAGCGATCGGTTTCAAACCCTAGTTGGTTCAGCGTTTCCGTCAGGCCAGTGGCGGCAAATTCACCCGCCCGCCCGGCAGACATCGACTTGTCACCAATCCAGATAATGCCGCCTAGAAACGTCCCGGTGGTGAGGATGACGGCGCGGCACTTAAACCCGACGCCAAAATAAGTCTCGACGCCGACCACCTCGTCGTTATCGCCGAGCACCAGATCCGTCACCATGCCTTCGCGAATCGTCAGGTTCTCCTGATTTTCGACAATGTTTTTCATAACGGCGGCGTATTCGCGCTTGTCGGTTTGCGCCCGCAGCGCCCACACCGCTGGGCCACGGGAATTATTGAGCACTCGCTTTTGCAGGTAGGTGCGATCGGTCATTTTGCCGATCTCGCCACCGAGGGCATCCACTTCGTGGGCCAGTTGCGACTTCGCAGGCCCGCCCACCGCTGGGTTGCAGGGCTGCCAGGCAATTTTGTCGAGGTTCAAGGTGATGAGCAAGGTGCGACAGCCGAGGCGGGCTGACGCCAGTGCCGCCTCACAGCCAGAATGTCCGCCCCCGACGACGACCACATCATATTCATCTAAAAAGTCAACGGAACTGGGAGCCACCATGTACCTGTTCAAACCTGTTTGCGTCTGGCCAGCCATCAAGCTGTAGCGATCTAAATTTTAACGGCTCTGGCTCAAAAGTCAGAGATTGGCCGTCAGCGCCATTTTCCATCCGGCTGCCAGCATTTGCAGCGATCATCACCGCGATCGCGATTACCCCAACCCCACCAACCACACAAATCTTTGATTGCGGATCCATAACAAGCAGAGTATATTACTACTTAGTTGTATCGGTATTTAACCTATTAGTTGGTTGAACCGAGGGCAGCCTGTTGTCACTGAGAGGAGACCATGACGTTGATATTGGGATATGTGCTGGCGATCGCGATCGGCCTGAGCCTAGGGCTCATCGGCGGCGGTGGCTCGGTGTTGGCCGTGCCCATCATGGTTTACGTGTTGGGGGTACCGGCTAAGTCGGCGATCGCTATGAGCATGTTCGTCGTGGGGTTCGTCAGTCTGTTAGGCGTGATTCCCCACTGGCAACAGGGCAATGTGAATTTCAAAACCTTCATGACTTTCACCCCCGCCGCGATGTTGGGCACCTTTTTGGGAGCCAAAATTGCCGGTTTGCCCTGGGTGAACGATACCTTTCAACTAGTGGCGTTTGGCATCGTGATGGTGGTTACGAGCTTGTTTATGATTCGTCAAAGCAGCCGTAAACCGCAGCCAAGCAGTGTGGGCGCGATGGCGCGGCATGAACCGCAACCACATCACGGCAGGTTGCCTACATGGCTACTCATTCCCCTAGAAGGAATCGTGGTTGGCATTGTGACCGGATTTGTCGGGGTTGGTGGTGGCTTTCTGATTATTCCGGCGCTAGTGCTGTTAGGCGGCATTCCGATGAAAGAGGCCGTGGGCACCTCGCTCCTGATCATCGCCTTCAAGTCAGCGATCGGGTTTATGGAATATCTCAACTACGTGACCTTAGATTGGCAACTCATGTTGACGTTTACCCTCGCTGCCAGCATCGGCATGGGGGCAGGCGTTTACCTCTCGCGCAGTATCGATGGTCGACATTTGCAAAAGGGCTTTGGGTACTTTGTCCTCGCTGTCGCTGTATTTGTGCTGCTGAAGCGATGAGGCCCATCGTTGATAGGCGAGCCGATCAAACACATCCGGTTGTAAGTAGTGGCTGGGTGGATGGGTGGATGGGTGGATGGGTGGATGGGTGGATGGGTATCGGTAGTATGCGTCACCAACGGCTTACAGCGCTTGGGGGGCACCCCATCATCAAAACCTCATGGTCTCTGGCGATCAGCGGGCTACTTCGCGGGGCGTGATCTGTTATAGATGAATGGAGGTTTTTAGCTGCTTTTGGCTACGCCCAAGGACGACCCAGGTTGTATGGCTTCTAACGAACAGCGCATATCCATTTCTCTCAGCAGCGTGGTGTTGCTGGTGTTGTCAGTCCCGTTGCTGGCGCTGTTATGGCAACTGCGCAGCTTGTTTTTGCTGGTGATGATTGCGATCGTCTTGGCCGCGTCGATCGCGCCCGTGGTCGATTGGGCGGAGCGGTATCGGGTACCGCGCTGGTTGGGGGTGGTGCTGACGTATCTCGCGATCGCCGCCATCATCACGGGCGTCGCCTTTTGGGTGGGTCCCACCGTGGTGGAACAAATTCAGCGATTAATTCGCCAAATTCCCGTCTCGCTCAAACAGATTCTCGATTACGCCGAGACTTGGGTCGTTTCGCTTAACGACGAGCGCCCCGACTTTGCCAGTGAGTTGATTAACCAATTCGTGGATGTGCAGGGTCTCACCCGCTGGGTCATTCGCTCCAGTCAGCAACTACTCGTGCGCTCCTATGGACTGACGACAGGCATTTTGGGCGGCTTTTTTAGCGTGATTTTGGCCCTCTTTTTGTCGGGGTATATGCTGGCCGACAGCCGCACCCTGATCAAGAACCTGGTGCGCTTGTTGCCCCAACCCTGGGACGATCGCCTCGCCGCCCAAGTTGGCCCCATGAGCAACCGCATCGGTAGCTATCTGCGCGGGCGCTTGCTCGTCTCCACGATTCTGGCCGTCGCCACCACCGTCAGCCTCACGATTTTGGGCCTGTCAGACTTTGCTTTGGGCCTGGGTGCCATTTCTGGTTTTACCAACCTCATTCCCTTTTTGGGGCCAATTTTGGGGGCGATTCCGGCCCTGGTAGTCGCGATTTCGCAGGGGGGCTGGACCATCCTTTGGGTGTTGATCTTGTACATCGTGATCCAAAATCTGGAAACCTACGTGCTTGACCCCTTGCTAGTCGGCACGTCCGTGGGAGTGCATCCGCTGTATCAACTCCTCGCCGTACTTGGGGGCACCCAAGTTTTGGGCATCATCGGGGCGCTGATCGTGCCTCCGTGGATTGCGGGCGGGGCGGTGCTGCTGGAAAACCTGTATTTGCGACCTAAACTCATGGCGGAGCGACGGCGATCGCTCCCGACTAAATCTCCCTCGGAAACTCCCGTCGGCAATCGTCCGTCTCCTAGTCCCATGATGGCTGACGGCTAGCCGTAGACCGCCTGATTTAGCGTCAAGGGCAGCCGAACGCATTACAAAGCCTCTACAGCGGGTGGTAATCCTGAGAGGATGTGTCAATATAAGGAGCTAGATTTGACCTTGCTAGATGCACTGTTTTGGGTAGTGGGCGAATGATTGGGATCAAAAATCTGCGGTGGTGGGGCTTAACCTTGTTGTTGGCGTCGGGTGGCCTGGCTGCCCCCCGGGCCTGGGCGGATGAGTTTCCCCCTTGTGCGCCGCCCAATGCCAGCGAGTATCTGTTGCTCGTGCAGGGCGACACGGTCGAAGCCCGCGATCGCATTCAAAACCTGCTGCCCACCACCACCATCGTGAGTGTGTGTCGGTATTTGGACGATGTAGTCGTTCGCGCAGGCGGCTTCACCAGTCTGGAAAATGCCAACGCCTGGGCTCAGTATTTGACCGAAGCCGAAGGGGCACAAGCTTTTGTCGCCCGCCCAGCGGCTCCTGGCGAAGTGACCACCAGCACCCCCATTACCGCCGAACCCGTCACTACTCCCGAACCTGCCCCGGAGCCGGCCACCCCGGAACCCACTGCCCCCGCCACCACACCCACACCACTGCCCACGGAATCGGTGGCCCCGGCTGAAGTGGCCTATGCCCCGAAACTATTGGGCGAGGGCTATGCCGTGTTGGTGAACTACAGCAATAATCCTGACATCGCCAAACAGCTCCAGCAATTCCTCAATCAGCCAGTGGGATTAGCCATTTATCAACAGCAACCCTTTTTGCTCGCGGCCCAAAGTCCCGACCCGCAGGCGGCAGCGCAAGTGCTACAAACGCTGAGCAACAACCGATTTGGGGCATTCATTGTCGATAGCAGCGAAGTTGTGTTGCTCTCCGACGCCGTCGCAACGCCTTGACGACCTTCATCACTCCGCGCCGGGAATGCCGCTGAGCCGACCATCGCCGTCAACGACCTCACCGATCGCATAGGCGGCAATGTCTTGTGATTGAAAGTGGGCGATCGCTGCTTCCTGTTGCGCAGACGGCACAATTACAACGAACCCTATCCCCATATTGAAAGTGTTGTACATCGCCTCAGCAGACACCTGACCCGCCGCTGCCAGCCACTCAAAAATCGGCAACACGGGCCAACTGTCGGCATTGAGCATGATCGAATGGCGATCGCTTAGGCAGCGGGGCAGATTTTCCGGTAAGCCGCCACCAGTGATATGAGCCATCGCGTGAATCGAGAGCCCCGCCTGCTGCGCTGCGAGAATCGGTTTTACGTAAAGCCGGGTGGGTGTCAGCAGCGTCTCTGCCAGGGAAGCGCCATTCAGCATTGCCGGACATTCAGCCCAATCATAGCCAGGGGTGTCGCGATCGCCCCGCGCCGCTTCGGCCATAATCTTGCGCACCAAGCTGTAACCATTGCTGTGAATGCCGCGACTCGCTAACCCGATCACTGCATCGCCAGTCGCCACCTGTGAGCCGTCAAGGATGGCAGATTTTTCCACAATACCGACACAAAAGCCCGCCAGGTCATATTCCCCTGGCCCATAAAATCCCGGCATTTCCGCCGTTTCGCCCCCAATCAGGGCGCAGCCCGTCTCCCGACAGCCCGTGGCAATCCCTTCAACTACCGCCGCCAGTTGTTCTTCATCGAGTTTTCCCGTCGCCAAATAATCCAAAAAGAACAGCGGTTCCGCCCCGCAGGTCAGCACATCGTTGACGCACATCGCCACCAGGTCAATGCCCACCGTGTTGTGCCGGTTGAGGGTTTGGGCCACCTTGAGCTTGGTGCCCACGCCATCGGTGCCCGAGACCAACACTGGCGTCTGATACCCCGAGGGCAGTTGAAACAACCCACCAAAGCCGCCTAAACCCCCCAACACTTCGGGGCGGCGCGTACTGCCCACCATCTGTTGAATGCGATCGACAAAGGCTCTGCCAGCCACTACATCGACGCCTGCGTCTTGATAATCCATAAACCTTGCCCTTTAGAACGAAATCAGCGAATGCCGTTGAGACAGCGTGACATCTATATATTTTCTGGGCAAACGGTCATCTCGATACCTCAATTAGTTGCTGGGCTTGATGCCCATGGCCGCACTCGCCCGATGGCAGTCCCCCGACCCCGCCGGGACAAACGCACCACCACACCGGACACGCACCCTCGCGATCGCCCCGATCAGCCCACGGCGATGATGGATAAGAAAATCAGCGATCGACAATAATGATTGCTGATTGATTAAGCAGCATTGTCCACAGAGGTGGCACTGCAAAAAATTGCATTATCCATAGCCAATTTTTAAAATGGCACAGTCCCCATCACCGGAACTGCCATCGCTTTTTCGAAATCTTCACTCCATGGGCGATAAGTTTTATTAACTACCCAAGCCTGGCTGGCGAAGTCTCAACCAGTCGATTCATAAGGATCTGATAGATTTTAGACATTTTTCACAAACTCTTGACATTCCGCCTTAGAAAAACCCTCGCTGTTTTCTGCGGATTGCCAATCGAAACGTTCGTGCTAACGTACGGGACGTTCAAACGAACACGAAGGGTTATGTCGAGGTGGACGTGATGATCAATGGTTCGAATCAACAGCAACCGCTGATGGATGGAGTCATTGATCGCTGGCTTGCAGGTTTGCAGTCCCAGCTTGTCACCGCGCCACTATGTTGAGCTCTTGGAAACTACATGATTCAGAACTTGTGTCGCAGCTTTACGGTCGCCGCAGTGGTATGTGCCACGGGTGTCCCCCTAGCCGCAAGCGCTGAGCAAACCTCAGGGAATGCTCACGCGAACTTACAGGAAACGCTCGAAGTCGCAGTTGAACAACGGGGCGCAGCCGCCGGTTTGGGTAATCTCAACTCAGCTCAGTTAGCCCCTGAGGCGGCTGAACTATCGGATCTATTCCGCATTGCTGCCCACACCCTGGAAGGCGAGCGCATTGCCATTTTGCACGTCAACAACTTACCCGTGCTGACCTTTGTGGCGGGCGATGCGACGGCTAAAGCCGTTAGCGATGGTGCCACTAGCGATGATCTCGTGAATCGGGCTGAGTCAGTGGCCCGCGCGATCGATGCCTTTTATCAAGCCAATGGCGACCCCCATGCCATCGGGGTGCGCTGGGATGACACCGCCGAAGAATATGAGCTCACCCTGGAGGGTGAAGACCTCGTCGCCATTAATGAGGTCGTGCGCTATTCGAATCCGACCGGCCAACTCCAGACGGACGCTTTGCAGGCTGCCAATCGCCTGCGCAATCTGCTGGGAGCCTCTGAAGAGCTGACCGAAGTCGAGGGCGCACCAGCACCCACCGCCGTGGCTCGCACCAACTGGGGCGTGGCCTCCAGCTTCTCGGGTGTCGCCTCTTGGTATGGCCCTGGCTTTCATGGCCGTTCCACTGCCAGTGGCGAAAGATTCAACCGCAATGCGCTGACGGCAGCTCACCGGACGTTGCCTTTTGGCACCCGAGTGCTGGTTACTAATGTCAGCAATAATCGCCAAGTCGTGGTGCGCATTAATGACCGAGGCCCGTTCTCGGGGGGTCGGGTCATTGACCTATCAGAAGGGGCCGCTCGCGAAATTGGTCTCCATCTAGCTGGAGTCGGCACTGTTCGTGTAGAAGTCCTCGCCGATTAAAGAATGAGGATCACATAACATCCCAATTATCTAGGACAGGCAAGCCTCATTCCTTAGTGACAAGGCTCGCTGAAATTGAATAAAGTTTTTGCTCCCCAGCAGTTAGTGAACAACTGCTGGGGAGTTTCATTAATCGGGGAATCCTGCAAACCCGACTGGAGAACCGGGGTTATACTAGAAAAGCCGCTTCGCCCAACCAAACGCCTGTGGAACTGTCTAGCAAAAGTGAATATGCGCTGTTAGCGTTACTTGAATTGGGACGTGGGTTTGCGACTGGCGAACCGATGCAGATTCGGCAAATTGCGGCTCAGCAAAATATCCCCGATCGCTATCTGGAGCAACTGCTCGCGACGCTACGGCGAGCCGGGTTTGTGAAAAGTCAGCGAGGGGCCAAAGGGGGGTATCTCTTAGCGCGATCGCCCTGGCAAATTACTCTCTACGAGATCATTAGCTGCATTGAAGGATTTGAGATCGGCAAAGCAGCGGTAACTGCGCCACAAACGTCGGCAGGCGCAGTCATTGCGGAGGCTTGGGAAACCGCTCGCCAAGCCGCCGAAGACGCACTAAGCAAGCAGACCTTGCAGGACTTACTAGATCAATGCAAGGCTAAACAACAAGTTGACCTGATGTATTACATTTAGTGACCATGCGTATTGCCGAAAATGTTACTGACCTTATTGGTCACACTCCACTTGTTCGACTGAATCGGATTCCCCAGTCAGTCGGTTGTCAGGCAAATATCGTGGTCAAGTTAGAGGGCATGAATCCCTCCGCATCCGTGAAAGACCGCATTGGCATCAATATGATTAATGTGGCGGAAGCGGCGGGCAAAATCGCCCCTGGCCGGACCACGTTGGTGGAACCAACATCCGGTAATACTGGCATTGCCCTGGCCATGGCAGCGGCGGCCAAAGGTTATCGCCTTATTTTGACCATGCCCGAAACCATGAGCAGTGAACGCCGCGCCATGCTCAGAGCATTTGGGGCCGAACTCGAACTCACGCCTGGCGTCGAAGGGATGTCGGGCTGTATTCGCTGTGCGCAGAGGTTAGTGAACACGCTGCCCGATGCGTATATGTTGCAGCAATTTTCGAATCCGGCAAATCCTGATATTCACCGTCAGACGACCGCCGAAGAGATTTGGGCCGATACGGATGGCACCGTCGATATTGTGATTGCCGGTGTTGGCACCGGAGGCACCATCACCGGCGTCTCGGAAGTGCTCAAAGCCCGCAAGCCGGAGGTGCAGGCGATCGCCGTTGAACCGACGAATAGTCCTGTGTTATCTGGAGGACACGCCGGCCCCCACAAAATTCAGGGCATTGGGGCCGGGTTTGTACCCGAAGTATTGAACACTGACATCATTGATGAGGTGATCACCGTCAGTGACGAGGAGGCGATTACCTACGGTCGCCGTTTAGCTCGGGAAGAGGGCCTCCTGTCAGGCATTTCCACCGGCGCTGTGCTCAAGGCCGCGATCACGGTGGGGTCGCGCCCCGAAAATATCGGCAAACTGATCGTGATGATTCAGCCCAGCTTTGGTGAGCGGTATCTGAGTACACCGCTATTCCAAGACCCAGAGTTACTCGCGCCCGTCGCGATGAATTAAATTCCGGCTTGGGCCATCGGCAAGACGCAATCCCGACCACCGTTTCCAGACGCGGCATGTTACCGCCGATCCTGATCGATTACTCGGTGGGTGCCAAGCGCACCAGATTATACGTCTCAGTCGTGACCAACGGCGTCGACTCGCTGGGCCAATTCAGCGCTGAGAGTTCGTCCGCCGTGCCCACCACCAGTGCTGATTGCGCTGGCTGCTTCGCCTGTAGCGTGTTGCGCAGTTCACTAGGCTGCTCGATGTAAGTCACTGGTGCTTGGGTGTAGAACACGAGGGATGGCTTCATGAAGCCCACCATGTAGAGGGTCTCGTCCGGCTGCTGTGCCGCGATCGCGGTGGCCGCAATCTCCCGCAGGGGCTGCTGGCGTACCTGATCGGCGAGCTGCAAGGTTGGCAAAATTGACAGCAGAATAAACGCCGCAAACGCCGCTAGATTCACGCTCCACAGCCAGCGCTGGCGATGTCGCAGCAGCAGCCCGAGCCCGGCCACCAGCGCCGTGCCCCAAATGACCGCCGCCCGCACCATGACCCCCGACTCACGCACCAGGTTCGGCAGTCCCGGCATGGCCGGATCATTCCCCATCCAGTTGGGACTGTAGAGAGCCGCCCCCACCAGCACTACAAAAATCAGTAGGTTCAAGCCATAACTCACCCCAAAACCGACTCCAGGCTTAGCTGGCTGGTTGGGAGATGGGCAGAGGCGATCGCTCCAGCCCAGGCCAATCAAGATGGCCGCTGCTGGCATGAGGGGCAGTACATAACTCGGCAGCTTGGTCACCGCAATGGTAAAAAAGCCAAAAATCACGCCGAACCAGGCCAGCGCAAAGATGCCCAAATGCGACGAACGGGGTTGCATTTGCCAAAACCGGGGACGATGGCACTGGAGACGGGCGATCGCCCAAGGCAAAAACGGCGACCACGGCAAAAAGCCCACCGCCACTACCAAAAAGTAAAAGTACCAAGGGGCCGCATGGCCATTCACCACGTTGGTAAAGCGCTCAACATTGTGATAGCCAAAAAAGGAATCGATGTACGCTTGGCCGTTAGCGGCAATCACCAGTACATGCCACGGCACCGTAATCGCGAGGAAGATGGCCGCCCCCTTCAAGAGATGCAGCTCACGCAGCACCTGGCGGAATTGACCCACATACAGCAAAAATGCCAGCACAATCAGACCGGGCAAAACCACCCCAACCGGCCCTTTGGTCAGGACAGCTAAGCCGAGAAAAACATAAGTCGTGAAATACCAATTACGCTGCCGTTGGGGCGTTTCGGGCTGAGCATAGCCCAAAAAGAAGGCCAACAAGGCAATGCCCATGCAGCCCGACAACAGCATATCCGACACCCCACTCCGCGCCCACACAATCGTTTCGGGATGGAGGGCCATGGCCGCCGACCCGATGATGGCTGACCAGAACAGGTTGCGTTGACTGAGGCGAGATCGCTGGGGGGTGGCCCCATTCATGTTTTGCGTAACCGCCGTGGCCAGCTCCGGTCGCGAAAAGCCAAACCGCCGCAGGGTGTAAAAGCCCATACCCACGAGCGCAGTGGCCGCGAGGGCCGACGGCAATCGCACCGCCCATTCACCCACACCAAAAATCTGGAATCCGATCGCCATCAGCCAATACACCAGGGGCGGCTTGTCAAAGCGAGTCACACCGTTGAAGTAGGGCGTCACCCAATCGCCGGTTACGGTCATTTGCCGCGAGGCTTCGGCAAAGAGAGGCTCAGTTTCATCCATCAGGCCCACGCTGGCCAACCCCACAAAGAAGGCAATCCCGCAAATGAAGATGAGCCAGCCAACCGACACCCAGCCTTCTCGCCGCACCGGGCTGAGGGTAGTCGAGGGGAATGGCGCAGAACTCTGGAGGGTAGGATGCTTCATTTTCAGGCACCAAGCCAGTGATAGGAAAACCAGTCTTCTAGATTACAGCGATTCGGCAATGACCATGGGCGCTGGCGGGTCACAACCCAAGGTGGCATAAAGGGGGAGTGTGAGGGTAAGGGGGTGGCTGGGTGTGAGGGTAGCGGGTGGCAGGGTTAAGTTAAAGCCTGGGGGTGACTTTGCATCTAGGCAGGGAATCTTCCACAATGGAGCGGAGCGCGATCGCGCCCTGTCTTTACTGCCACCTGTGTAAATGCTGCTATGACTGCGAGATCTGTGGAGACTGATCACTACCGCACCCTCAAAATTGCTGAGACTGCCACCCAGCAACAAATCAAGGAATCCTATCGACGCTTGGCTAAGGCACTCCATCCCGACACGCAGCACGACACCGGGGATGCAGAGAGCATCAAGCAGTTGAACGCGGCCTACGAGGTGCTGGGCGATCCACAGTCCCGTTCAGACTATGACCGCGATCGCCGGGTGCAAAAAGCTGGATTTCAGTCAGATCAGATTCGCGATCGCACCCACCGCACCGCCCAGTCCCAGGCGCAGTATCGCCAGCGTCGCCAAGCGGCCTATGCGGCAGATGATGCCTTTGCCGTGTGGATCAGCAAGGTTTACAACCCAGTGGATCGATTGATCGCAAAAATCCTCACTCCGCTCAAGGGCGAAATTCGCGCGCTGTCGGGTGATCCCTTTGATGATGAGCTGATGGAAAATTTTCAGACCTATTTAGAAACCTGCCGCGAACATTTGGAAAAAGCCCGCAGTAAATTTCAGTCGGTGGCTAACCCATCGAACACAGCGGGGGTCGCGGCCAATCTCTACTACTGCCTCAACCAATTAGAAGACGGCATCGAAGAAATGGAGCGCTACACCTACTGCTATGAAGAGAGCTACTTGCATACGGGACAAGAGCTTTTCCGCATTTCAACAAAGTTACGGCGAGAGGCCAAGGAAAAATTAAAGGTCGCAAGCCGTTGACCCAGCCAGTCAGACGGTTGGCGAGCGCTTGGTTGGTCATCATCGTGATGACCATTGTTTACCAAGGCTTGTCAAAGCGGTGGTTGCCGTTTGGCGATCTGCAGCCGGGGGCGGTGGTCGATGGGACTGACTACCTTTACGAGTGGGAAAGCACCGACATCTTGCTCCCTACGGGCGAGACCGTCGCGCAGAACGAGCTTTATCTCAACCATCGAGCCAACGACAGCCGCTTCAAAGTGCCACTAGAGCTGTGGCCGGGTGCGCTGGCAGGGGCAAGCTGCCGCGATTGTGTGAGTGTGATCCACACCCACGGCAGAACCTATCTGGTCATCCGCTTGCCGGGCGGCGGTTCGGGGGGCTATTACCTAAACCAAGTCATTGAGGTCTGGGAAGGTTGGGCGATTTATCGAGAGGGCTTTTTGAGCTGTGGTCGAGCCTATTTACAGCACAATGAATTGGTGTTTCCCCGCCATGCGAGTAGCTGCCCCGAAATGCCCTGGGGCTACGTGCCCTGGAACCAGTGGGAGAATGGCAAGCTCACCCTCTCCGAATTTTGAACGATGAATACTACACCAAGTCTGCGATAATAAAATGTTTGCTGGAAAGCGATCGCTACAATAAACTCATCCCTTCATCACCCTCGGCCTGAATCCATGCCTCTTCCCATTGTTGCTATTATTGGTCGCCCCAACGTGGGCAAGTCAACTATCGTCAATCGACTGGCGGGGGTGCAAGAGGCGATTGTCTTTGATACCCCTGGCGTAACCCGCGATCGCACCTACAAAGCCGCCTTCTGGGCCGATCGCGATTATCTCGTCGTCGATACGGGCGGGCTGATTTTTGATGATGATACTGAGTTTTTGCCCTACATCCGCGAACAAGCCATGCTGGCGCTCAGTGAAGCCAGTGCCGCCATTATGGTGGTCGATGGTCAAGAAGGGCCGACGGAATCCGATCGCGAAATTGCCCAATGGCTGCGTCAACAGCACTCAGTCCGGGTATTGCTGGCGGTGAATAAGTGCGAGTCCCCCGATCAGGGCTTAATCCAAGCGGCGCAGTTTTGGGAGTTAGGGCTAGGCGAACCCTATGCCGTCTCGGGCATTCACGGCAATGGTACGGGAGAGTTGCTGGATGAGCTGGTGACCCACTTGCCGCCTCCGGAAGAAATCGAGGAGCCAGAAGAGATCCGGGTGGCAATCGTCGGTCGTCCTAATGTGGGCAAATCCAGTTTGCTGAATGCCTTTGTGGGGGAAAATCGAGCAATTGTCAGTCCCGTCTCGGGCACCACTCGCGATGCGATCGACATGTTGGTCGAACGGGATGAGACCCGCTACCGCCTGATTGACACCGCAGGCATTCGCAAGAAAAAGAACGTCGATTACGGCCCGGAATTTTTTGGCATCAACCGCGCCTTTAAAGCGATTCGCCGCGCCGATATCGTGTTGCTGGTCATTGATGCGATCGATGGCGTCACCGAGCAAGATCAGAAATTGGCCGGACGCATCGAAGAAGACGGTCGCGCCTGTGTCGTCGTCGTCAATAAATGGGATGCGGTGGACAAGGACTCCCACACCATTTACGAATACGATCGCACCATCGGCAACAAGCTGTATTTCATGGAGTGGGCCAAGCGCATCTACACCAGCGCCATCACCGGACAGCGGGTGCCGAAGATTCTCGACCTGGTAGACCAAGCGGTCGCCGAGCATCGTCGCCGCGTCACCACCTCAGTGGTGAACGAAGTGCTGGAAGAAGCGGTAGGCTGGCATACCCCCCCCACCACCCGCCAAGGCCGCCAAGGTCGCATTTATTACGGTACTCAGGTCACGGCGCGGCCCCCGACCTTTGCGCTGTTTGTGAATGATCCAAAACTGTTTGGGGAGAGCTATCGCCGCTATATTGAAAAACAGTTTCGTCAGAATTTAGGCTTTGAGGGCAGCCCCATTCGGCTATTGTGGCGAGGCAAAAAAATGCGGGATCTGGAACGTCAGAGTGCCAACCGCGCGACGAAAGTATAACGGCCTGACTACCGTATGGATCTGCTCAAAACCCTGCCCATTGGCCTCTATCTCGAAGAGCCGGTCACCTGGCTGCATCGACTCGATCCTCGCGTCAAGCTGTTTTGGCTGTTTAGCATTTTGGTTAGCCCCATCTTGGCGAATGCGAGCTGGCGCTTCTTCCTAGTCGGCTTGCTAATGGCGCTCACAATCACCGCCCTGATTCCCCTACGAGTCTGGCGGCAACAAATGGGCTGGTTACTATTCCTCTGCACCATGATGCTGGTGCTGACTGCGCTGCTGCCCGATGGTTTGGCGATCGCCTACCAGGCTCCAGTCCCCTCACCCACGGCAATACAGAGCATTGAGCCGTTTCCCGATCAGTTTCCCCCCACTGCGTTTGCGGTGCCGCCTGCGACGGGCTATCAATATGTGGTGCTGGATGCTTGGCGACTGACGGTGACCCAGCGATCGCTGGAACTGGGCATTCGTCTGAGTACATTGTTGTTCACGTTGATTTACGGCACCAACTTATTTTTGCTGACGACGGCATCAGAGGAGGTGACGGTGGCGATTGAGGTGCTGATGCGCCCCCTGCGATCGCTCAACGTCCCCGTCACGGAAATTGCCCTCACCGTCACGCTGGCGCTGCGGTTTATTCCCCTCGTGCTGGAAGAAACGCAAAACTTGATTCGCTCCGTCCAGACTCGGGCGATTAACTGGAAAAAACTCGGCTTTCGGGGCTCGGCGCAAGTGTGGCTGGCCATCACTGAGCGTCTATTGAAAAACCTACTGCTCCGCGCCGAGCAAACTGCCGCCGCGATGGCGGTGCGGGGCTTTACCACGCCCGATACGCACCGGGTGAAATGGTCAGAACTGCGGCTGCGGACGGCTGACTTTCTCGCATTAGTCGCCCTCGTTGGCTTTTGGTATGCCCGCGTGGTGTGGGGTGGCGAAGGAGTCTGATGCTGTCACCGTGGTATGTGCGATCGCGGCCCCTCAATCACCAAACGGGGTCGGAAATTTTTTCGGCATTGTATGGTGCGGCGGCGTTGGAAGCGACCACAGCCCAGCCGGAGCAGAGTTGGCAGACCATCGCTACCCTGCTTGAAAGCCCTGCTCAGTTACCGCCAGAGACCCCCCAAGCGCGACTCGCCCGCTATTCCATCTGTGCGGGAGCCCCCAGGGTCATCAACGCTCGCCCTCAGCTGTGGACGCCCCCCGTCGGGGAAATCTTGCCGATGCTGGCGGCGCGGCTGGCAACTCCCCCAGCTGACACCATGCTGCTCGATGAGCAGGGGCAGCCACTAGAGACCCCTCTGGAGCCCTTTGCGGGGGGCTGGCTGGGCTGGCTAGGGTACGACCTCGCCTGGGAAATTGAGGCGCTGCCGACTCACAATGCTGATCCGCTGCCGTTTCCCGTCGCCTTTTGGTATGAGCCGAAAACGTTCGCCATTTTAGATCATGTGGAGCAACGGCTCTGGCTGGCAGCTACCCAGGCTGCACAACTGGAGGAGATGGAGCAGGCGATCGCCCGCGCCCAATACCCGCTACCGTCATCCCCGGCCTTTGCAAAGCCCTTAGAATTTGCTTCCTCGCAAGCCGCCTATGAAGCCGCTGTGCAACAAGCCAAAGCGTACATTCGGGCCGGGGATATTTTTCAAGCCAACCTCTCCCTACGTTTCACCACCGAAACCGTCACCGATAGCTGGACGGTTTATCAACACCTGCATCGCATTAACCCCTCGCCCTTTGCCAGCTATTGGCGCACCCCGTGGGGGGCCGTTGTGAGCTGCTCGCCAGAACGCTTAGTCTCGCTTCAGGGCGATCGCGCCGAAACGCGACCCATTGCGGGTACCCGCCCCCGGGGTGCCTCAGCCCCAGCAGACCAGGCCCTCGCGCAAGAACTCCTGAGCAACCGCAAAGAACTGGCCGAGCACATCATGCTCGTTGACCTTGAGCGCAACGATTTGGGGCGAGTCTGCACCTGGGGCACGGTCGAAGTCGACGAACTGCTGGCGCTGGAACCCTACAGCCACGTGATGCACCTGGTCAGCAATGTGGTGGGGCAGCTAGCCCCGGATAAAACCGCGATCGACCTGATTCGGGCGACCTTTCCCGGCGGTACCATCACCGGGTGCCCCAAAGTCCGCTGTATGGAAATCATCGAAGCGTTGGAACCTTGGCGGCGCAGCCTGTTCTATGGCTCCTGTGGCTATCTGGACTGGCGTGGCCATCTGGACCTGAATATTTTGATTCGCACGTTGCTGATGGCTCCCACAGGGCATGATGGCTTACAAGCCGTATGGGGACAGGTGGGAGCAGGCATTGTGGCCGACAGTCAACCCACGCGAGAGTGGCGCGAGTCCCTGCAAAAAGCTCAAGCTCAGTTGCTGGCGATCGGCCTCACTAGCGAAACGATGGCACCCCAGTAACACTGCTCACGATGTGCTGGGCGCAATGGGCCATGACGCTGACGCGCCCTTTGCCCCCCCCAGAGGCGGTCGGCCAATGAGTCGGAGACGGTGCTTGGCGATGATTGCTGACCGACTTGCTTAAACCGCCAGAGAACTGTTCTCCAATCGGCGATTTTCAGCAGCATGAAGCCTGCCTGCGATCGCTCTCTGGTAGCGCAATGAACTTATCCACATCGGTAACTACCCTTACGTAGCGGCCTGCAAATCATCGTGAATCGAGGGGATTTTGTAATCTAAGTGCCACCCTGATATACACTCTAGTGTTACATCCCATGATGACCTAAAGTGTTTGGGTGGCTAGCGGTAACATGACTCAAGTTTTCCCACCTGGATGAGTACAGAAAATTACATCAATCACCCCACGTTTGGCTTACTCTTCCGGCTGTGTATGGTTGCCGAAGGGCAGGAATTATTCGCCACCTTATATGCCCAGCGATTATTTTTTATCGTGACCGCCACCATTCCCCGAGGCTTTACCTTCGATTCGGTGAGTCGCAGCGATGCTCGACAGCGGTTTGAGGAAAGGATGCGATCGCTGCGGCGACAGGGCAACTATTCGGAGTACGATCGCTTGCAGAAGATCTACAAGCAAACCTTTCAATGACCGCTTCTCCGTTAACTAATCCCATTGCGAATCGCGTTACCGCCATTACCCATGAGCTGCCCCCATCGGTGCGTTTGATCGGGGTTTCCAAAAAGCAGCCTGCCAGTGCGGTGCGGGCGGCGTATCAGGCCAATCTGCGCGATTTTGGCGAAAGCATGGTGCAGGAGGCGATCGCGAAACAAGCGGAACTGGCTGACCTGGACGATATTACCTGGCACTTGATCGGCCATCTGCAAAGCAATAAGGCGCGGAAAGCGCTGGAGCATTTTGACTGGATTCATTCCATCGATAGCCTCAAAATCGCCACCCGTTTGAACAAGATCGCAGGTGAAATGGCCCGATCACCCGATTGCTGCCTGCAAGTAAAAATGGTGCCTGATCCGACCAAGTTTGGCTTTTCGTTAGAAGAACTTTGGTCAGCCCTGCCCACATTGAACCAACTAGAGCATTTAAACATTGTGGGGTTGATGACCATTCCCCCTTTAGAAAGCTCTATGGCCGAAGTCGAAGCCATCTTCGAGCAGGCCAAAATCTTGATCGATCAAATCAATCAGCAAGGGTTCGATCAGCTGCACTTATCAGAACTTTCGATGGGGATGTCGGGCGATTATCCAGTTGCGATCGCCGCCGGTTCAACCATGATTCGACTAGGCACAACCCTCTTTGGCGATCGCCCTGCTTAGGTTTCAGCGATCGGTCATTTGCCAGTTGGCTTCCAGTCAGTTTGATCATTCACTAACGACCTCGATCAAAAAACTTGATCGGTGCGATCGGATCAATTCGAACTGGAGGATGAAATCAAGCCGCAGTCGAGATCCTAAAGTTTTTAACTAATTATTAATCGGGGTATCCATTTTGGGATTTCGTGTATACTGTGGACTCAAATTCCGCAAACTCGATTAGAGTATAAGCGGTTCAACGAACGACTCGTTTTCTGACTGATTCAACTTTCGATTCCGCTAGAAAACGACGCCTCTTACCTCAATTAGTTTGTTTCTTCACTCACACAGTTGGAAGCCACTAAACGAGGTCGTTGGCATCATCTCTCATGCTGAGCGGGTCTCTGACCTGCAAACTGCTGATTGTCATGGAGTGTAGCTGTGAGCAACTTGTTCAATAAACTAAGAGACTTTGTCGGCCTTAACGACCCTGCCGACTACGACTATGAGTATGACGAGATAGACGCTGGTGATGATTACCAGACGCTCTATCAAGAAGAGAACTCACCACAACAACCGGCAATGGCGGCTCCGCAGCCCCAGCCGCAACCTGTGCAAGAAGACGCACGCGCTCGCCGTCGAGTCCGCGAGCGGATGTTGTCCAATGAAACTGGAATAAACACCATGGGAAGTAATGTGATTGGTATGCCTGGAGCGATTAACGGAGCCTCCGAAGTGGTGGTGATGGAGCCACGCTCATTTGAAGAAATGCCGCAGGCGATTCAAGCGCTGCGGGAGCGCAAGTCGGTCGTGTTGAACCTGACCACGATGGATCCGGATCAGGCCCAGCGCGCCGTTGACTTCGTCGCCGGCGGCACCTACGCCATCGACGGCCATCAAGAGCGCATTGGCGAGAGCATCTTCCTGTTCACGCCGAACTGCGTCCACGTGAGCACGCCGACCGATGTCGAGGAAGACATGCCCGTCGCGCCGCAGACGCCGATGATGGATCCTCGCAACGTGCCCCCCACTCCCGTTTGGGGCACCGATCGCGCCGTGGGCATGGGTTAATTGCCCCACTCCAGCAGCATTGCTGAGAGCGTGATTTCTGCCGACGATGGTGACATCGTCAACTTGATTGTTCGTTGAACAAGGACGTTAGCTCGTTGCCAACACAGCTAGGCGTTTTGGGAGGCGGGGTAATGGGTGAGGCACTCATTTCCCGCCTTATTTCCCTGGGAACTTTTGCCGCTGAGGCGATCGTCGTCGGAGACCCGTCGGCATCGCGTCAGCAATTTTTGGTGGATACCTATGGCGTTCAGGCCACCGGCGATAATCGCGCCGTGCTAGCTGACACCGCCGTGGTACTTGTGGCGGTCAAGCCCCAGATCTTCAGCAAGCTCGTGCCGGATTTGCAAGCCGCTGCTAGTCAACAAACCTCGCTATTGCTCTCAATTATGGCCGGGACGCCGCTCACCACCCTCGAAGCGGCGGTGCCCGGTTGGCCCGTGGTGCGGGCCATGCCCAACACCCCCGCCACCGTGGGCGCAGGAATAACCGCGATCGCCCCTGGCCAAACCGCCACCGCTGACCATCTGGCCCAAGCGCGAACCATTTTTGCCGCCGTGGGCGATGTGGTCGAAGTGCCCGAACACTTGATTAATGCCGTGACGGGCTTATCCGGCTCTGGCCCTGGTTACGTCGCCGTCATGATTGAGGCGTTAGCTGATGGGGGCGTCGCGGCGGGCCTGCCGCGCGCGATCGCGTTACAACTCGCGATTCAAACCGTGCGGGGCACCGCCACCCTCGTGCAAGAAACTGACTTACACCCCGCCATCCTCAAAGATCGAGTGACGAGTCCAGGCGGCACCACCATCGCGGGCATTGCGGCGTTAGAAGCCGGCGGCATCCGCACGGCTTTGATCAGTGCCGTCCAGGCCGCCTGCGATCGCGCAGATGAGCTGGGGAAATAACCCTATGGGAGATCGGCTGTGGACTGGACTCGTTTAGTCGTTCAAATTTTAATTGCGTTTGGCTGTGCCGGTTTAGCGTCGTTATTGCTGCCCCGACGCATCCCCGGCAAACTGTTTGGGCTGCTTGTCATCGGCTTTGCGGGCGTCTGGCTGGGAGAGTGGGTTGTCCAATATTTAGCCACGACCTTTGGACTGCCCATCCCCAACTTTGTCACCTGGGATATTCAAGGGGTACCGATTTTGCCTGCGGTGCTCGGTTCCGCCATTATCTTGTTCGTGGTGACCAGCTTTCTCTCTTGGGGACGGTATCAGCGCTGATGGCCCGTGGTCGTCCAGCCTTTAGCTAGTGGGGGTGCGGCTGCCCAGACGTGGCTCCGTGCCTTCCAGCAGTCGCTGAATATTGGTGCGATGGCGCAGGATGACGTAAAGGCTACCGGCGATCGCTAGCAAGAGATACGGCCATGGTTGCTGAAACACCACCATAAAGACGACGGCGGCTAATGCCGCCATAATCGAACTCAACGAAACAATTCGCGAGCAGCCTAGCGCCACAGCAAACACCGCCGCCGCCCCGAGGCCAGCGGGCCAGTACAGCGCCAACAGCACTCCCAACCCGGTGGCCGCCGACTTGCCGCCGGTCCAATTTAACCAGACCGAGCGACTATGCCCCAAAATCGCCAGCCCGCCTGCTCCAGTAATCCACCAGTCCACAGTGCTCAGCCAAGTGGACTGGTCGGCATAGCTAGCCGTCAGTAGCCCCTGCACCATCAACACCGCTAGCAAGCCCTTACAGAGATCGATCAGCAGCACAGCGATCCCCGCGGCTTTGCCCACCACACGCATGACGTTAGTTGCGCCGGTGTTGCCCGAGCCGTGCTCTCGAATATCAATTCCTCTCACGGCTTTGGCGATGAGATATCCCGTTGGGATTGAGCCGAGCAAATAAGCCGCTAACAGCGTCAATAGTCCAACTAGCCAAGCCATGATGAATTCTCCCTGGGGACACCATTCCTCAGTGTACTGTCCGGTGTGATCCCGCAAAATCTGACCGCTCGAACTTTTACAAAGAACGGCTGCTCCTTTACAAAGGATCCGCCCTCTAGCTCAGCGATCGCTCATCTTTGAGTTCAGCTAATGTGGTCAAACCTCTGTAGTCAAACCTCAAGGCTGTAGAGTCCAGGCTTTGATGGCGGAGTTTTCGCGGCTGGCGGTGACGATCTGTTTTTCAGAGGGTAGCAATAGATGATCGATCGGCATGCCAAAGCCTGTATAAGTGGCCTTGAGCTCGCCGGTGGCCACATCCCACAACCGGACAGTTTCGTCAGCGCTGCCGCTCGCTAAGGTTTGACCGTCACGACTCACGGTCAACACATTGACGAAGCTAGTATGGCCACTCAGCGTTTCCAGTACTTCGCCCGCGTCTAAATCCCAGCGCTTCAAGGTTTGGTCGGCGCTAGCGCTGAAGAGATAGCGCCCGTCGGGGCTGGCGGCGATCGCATTGATGTAGCTGTCATGACCGACAAGGACAGCCAGGGCCTCACCCGTTTGCAACTCCCAAACGCGAATGGTGCGATCGGCGCTGCCCGTAATGATGCGTTGGCCGTCGTTCGTAATAATCAGCGTGTTCACCGCGCCCTCGTGTCCGATCAGGGTTTGCACCAGCGCTTGGGTGTTCGTATCCCAAATTTTGATCGTGCCATCGGAGCCGCCACTCACGAGCAGGCGACCATCAGGATTGCGAGCGAGGACATTGATCGGACTTTCATGTCCGGCAAAGGTCGCCTGCGGCTCTGCCGTGTTCACCTGCCAAGCGAGGAGGGCACCGTCGGCACTGCCGCTGTAGAGGGTGAGTTCATCTGGGCTGAGGGCGATCGCATTCACAAAAGTCTCATGCCCGGTGAAGGTTTGGACGATTTCCCCCGTACTTAAATCCCATAGGCGGATAGTGTTATCGGCGCTGGCACTGACAAACCGCCGCTGATCCGACATGAGTTGTAAACCGTTGATGGAGCTAGTGTGGCTGGTCAAGGTGCGCATTAGCTCGACGCGGATTGCTGGGGTTGACGAGTCTAGGTCAATGGCGTTGACCTCGCCAGAGGGCACCGTGGCGGCTGGGGGCTGCGATCGCTGGCGACTCCAAATACCAATCCCGATGAGCACCATTGCGGCGAACGTCACGCCGCCCACAATCAGCCAAGTCCAACGGCTGACAGCGTTATTGCCCGTGATGACAGTGTGGTCTGTGGCAGTTCCGGTTGGGCCTTCGGCAGAGGCTGGCATCTGAAAGCCGCTGGCCTGAGTCGTGCCGTCCACCATGGGCGGTGAAGTAATCGCATGTAACGCGACCTCATCGCCCTGCTGCATAAACTGACTCAGAGAGAGCTTTTGCAAGCGATCTAATAACTCTTGTGCCGTTTTGGGGCGATCAATCACGCGGGGCGAGACCAAACTTTCCAACAAATGCGCAAATTCATCAGAAATAGTCGGTGCATGGGACCGCCATTTGAACAGATTCAGCATGGGATCGTAGAGTGCCGGATCATTGGGCGATCGCCCCGTGAGCAAAAAGATAATCGTGCGGCCCAGGGCGTAAAAATCAGACTGCGGCACCGCCTGTCCCTGTTCTTGTTCCGGCGGTGTGTACCCCGCCGAACTGATGGTCGTCACGCCCGAACCACTCACCTGAGCCAGGTAGGTTTGGCTCATTTCCCGGGCTGCGCCAAAATCGACCAGCACCAGTTGCCCGCTAGACCGCAGCATCACATTGTCCGGCTTGATATCGCGGTGAAAATAATTACGCTGATGCACCCGCCGCAAAATTTCGGTGAGCTGATACAACCACTGAAACGCCTGGCGCTCCCCGATGGGATGATTCCCCTGCTGCTGCATCCACTGCAATAAATTGGGGCCATCAATTTTTTCCATGACCATGCAGTGCAGGGGCGGCCCATCCTGGGGCCGATAGACAAAGTAGCCATCGGCCTCAACTAGCGGCACCCCGGGATGATGCAGTTGACTCAACACTTCCGCTTCTTTGCGAAAGAGACTCAAAATTTTAGGATTGCCGGTGCGATCGGGCCGCAGCACTTTCAAAATCTTAGGCTGATCCTGTTGGTAAGCCTCATACACCAAGCCAAAACCGCTACTGCTGCTCAGCAGACGCATGACCCGATACTGCCCTTGCAGCAACAGCCCCGACCCACAAGCTTGACAAGTCACATGGCGACTATTGTCTGGATGCACAGGCTGGGGACAACTGGGGTTAATGCAAAGACTCATAGGATGCTCGTCAACGGCAGATACGGTTTGAGGCTCAAATCGGCATGGGCTGATTCAGCGCTTTGATCACAGGCATTCGTCAATCAATATAGTCAACCAAGCTAGCCGTCCAGCATTCGCGATGGCGGCGGGGAAGGGTTGTCTCTGGGGACAAGTGATCGACTGCCTGGGAATCGGCGGGGAAATAACATCCCGGTAACGGCAGTGCTTGGGTGGCTGGGTGGCTGGGTCAGTTGCGGGTCTGAAGTCGGTACTTGAATTGCCCGCGCATCCCCTGGCACCATTTTGGCCTAACCATGCCGTTGCTTCTCTCAAATAAAGCTCACCCAACATCCTAAAAGCGGATCTGCTCAATCTGTCTTAACGCATAGGGGGCAGCCAGTCTGTCGAAAATTTGCGGCCATGGTGTCTGATGCCGAGACGACTGGTGCATTGGCCAGGGCCAGCATGATCCATCAGCCACTAAGACGCTGTCGATCGCGATCGCAAAATCGCTGCCATCGCCGACTGATCGAGGGGAGGCGAAAAGAGAAAGCCCTGGCCCGACTCACAGCGAAGCGCTTGAACTTGCGCTAAGTGCTTTTGCGTTTCAATGCCTTCAGCTACCACTTCTAAGCCCAAATTCCAGGCCAACCGCACCACTGACTGGAGAATTTCGAGCTTTTCATAATCGGAGTCGGCGTTTTCTAAAAAGGAGCGATCGATTTTCAACGTATCGACAGGGAAGCGGTGCAAATAACTGAGGGAGGAATAGCCCGTACCAAAATCATCGACCGAGAGCCGAATGCCCAGGTCACGAATCGCCGCCAAAATTTCGATAATTGACTCAGAATTGTCAATCAATACACTCTCGGTCATTTCGATTTTCAAAAATTCAGGGGACAACCGAGTACGTTGCAAAATGGCTTTGATGCGATCGAGTACGTCCGGTTGGGCAAATTGTTGGCTCGACATATTCACACTCACAAACAAGTTTTGCGCTTGGGGAATGGTCTCTTGCCAGGCTTTTAGTTGACGGCACGACTCTTCGAGTACCCACCAGCCGAGCGGAATAATCAGCCCCGTGCGTTCGGCGATGCCGATGAATTGGCCGGGGGCTAGGACGCCTTGCTCAGGATGTCGCCAGCGCACGAGCGATTCCATCCCCACAATTTCCTGCGTCCGCACCAGCACCATGGGCTGATATTCCAAATACAGCTCGCCGTTTTCGATCGCCTGTTTGAGCGACATTTCGAGATGTAGAGCATCTTCGGTGGTGGCAGTAAGCTCCCCGGCAAAAATCCGATGCCGTTCACCAAAATGTTGTTTGGTTTCCGCCATAGCGCGATCGGCTTGCCGCAACAAGGTATCCGCGTCGAGGCTTTGAGAGTGGCTCAGACTGATCCCGATATTCAGCCCAATGTTGATTTCACATCCATTAATGACGAAGGGGGACACCATTTGTGCGTGCAATGCTTCGGCGATCGCGATCGCGGCGGCTTCGGTCGCAATGTCTTCTACCAGCACGATAAATTCATCTCCCCCCAAGCGAGCAATTGTGTCGGTAGGCCGCAAACTGTTGCTGAGCCGATGCACAATTTCAACCAAGAGGCGATCGCCCGCCAGATAGCCAAATGTATCGTTGATGGCCTTTAAGCGCGTAATATCCACACATAAAATCGCGATTCCGGACTGCTGAGTTTGAGGGGATTGATGGAGCGCCTGTTGAATACGCTCCATTAAAATGGTGCGATTGATCAAACTCGTCAGCACATCCCGACTGGCTAAACTACTGTGCGAGTCACTACTGTCTGGTGACTGACTCACTTCATGCATGAGTAGCAACCATCCGTGAAAGTCCAGACTGGGTAAATGAAAGGCCTGGCTGGTAACCGCTAACCAGGTGGCCGCAGGCGATCGCTGGAGCAAAAAATCCTGGCTGAGTCCTGGCTGATGGGCCAGCACAGTTTGTAACAAGCTCCTTGGCTGCTCAATCAAGCGCCCTTGCTGCTTTTTCCACAGTGCCCCCTGCGCTTGTCCGGGCGTTGCCGTCAGCATCATGACAGGATCGCCCAAGAGACCCCAGGCCGAGGGGTTGGCGTAGGTCAGCCCAGCCTGCTCATTCACAATTACAACGGCATCACCACATCGATCAAATAAATTCTTAAAAATATTCATGCAAAAAGTCTGGAGACGATCAATGGCCGCGTTCAGCAATCATGAAAGCCCACTTGCCTTGATGCAGTGAGCCTTAATCTAAAGCTTATTATCGTGCGGCACATGCGGGCATTGGCCAATGTGGTAATCAAAAAACATTCAACAGTGGACGGGGAAACCGGCTGGCCATGAGGGCGATCGCTGGCATGTCGATCCAGCAGCATCCGTCAAAAATCCAGAAATCGCGGAGATGCCAACTCAGAAGTCACGTTACCTAGAGCGACATCACGATGCTTTCACCATCAAGGAAGCAAGATCCCCCCTTTGAGAGACCCTGAACAGGGGAGCAAACCCGTTGGGTGGGCGGCCAAGCCCGCCACCCACCCACCCACAGTTCACGAATGGAAGACTGGGTGACAGCACGACTGTATGTACCGAGCAGCCGCCAAGCATCCCGCCGAAAAGTTTGTCCCCCCGGCTCCACTATGCACCGACAACAAAAGACAGGCCATCTGATAAATTGAAGGCTCGACTGCACACCCCAACCCAGATAACTTGATCAGCACCCATTGTCTGATTGCATATCTTAGAAGCTATGAACACCAGGGAATGACTTGATGAGAGCTGCTATCAAGCCCGTAAAATTATTTATAGAATCTTGTTTCCATAAACTTGGGCGGTTTCTGCAACACCTGAAACCCCTCATCCCCCTCAATGATGCGCAATGGAGCAAGCTAGCACTGCTAGCGACCTTGATTCAACGGGATATGTCGTCGCGATATAAAGGGTCTTTTTTAGGTAACCTTTGGCCATTTATCAACCAAATTGCCCTATTGCTAATCTACACCTACGTCTTTTCAGTGGTCTTACAGGTCAGACTAACGCTCAAAGGAGTGTCCTCAGACAATCCCCTGACGTTTGGGCTGTGGCTCTTTGCCGGCTTGTTGCCTTGGCTGGCCTTTAGCGGGGGTCTAACCGCGTCTGCCGCCAGCGTCATTAGCCAACCCAGCCTCGTCAAAAAAGTCGTCTTTCCGCTGGGATTACTCCCATTAGTCCCCGTGGGGACTTTATTTTTTGAAAGCACATTTGGTTTGGTGGCCTTAATTACGCTAACCACGATCACGACCCAAACGATTCATCCCACCGTTTTACTGTTGCCATTAGCGTGGATACCACAACTATTAATCACGTCCGGTTTAGGATTTCTCACAGCAGCGCTCACCGTCTTTATTCGTGATATTCCCCAAACCCTGGGAGTGTTGCTCAATCTTTGGCTATATGCAACACCGATCATCTATCCCGCCGAACTCATTCCAGAACGGTTTCAGGTTTGGGTATTCTGGCTGAATCCATTCACGGCTATCTGCGAGATGTATCGAGACACCATCCTCCTGGGTGAAATCAATCATTGGGCTGAGTGGGGCATCTCAACCTTGGTCTCAACCGTTATTTTTGTGGGTGGTCTATGGTGCTATCGTAAGCTACGACCTGCGTTTGCCGATGTGCTTTAGCCCGAGCGTCTAGAGTCTTATCGAGTATTAGTCGCGGCGTAGTCTAGGTGAAAAAGCTAGTGGAGTCCATTAACTGCAAAGGTTTCTCTGGGGTATATCAAAACCTATGCCATGGACAGTTGACGCTGCTGGAGCGTCTATCGTCATGATATGTCGGACCAACTGCCCGTGCGCTGCTCAGCCTGAAAGCTGATAGTATCCCAGCTAAAGGTCACCATCGCTTGCCTGTAGATGTTGTGAATTACTCAGCGCTAGAACTGTTTTAACTACCGATGTCATCACAACCACAAGCCATCGTTTTAGAAAACTTATCGAAAGCTTATAAACGCTATCATCACCCCACCGATCGCTTAAAAGAACTGTTGCTGCCAGGCAAGGTGAAGGCCGAAACCTTCTGGGCCCTGCGGGATATTAATCTGGAGATTAATGCGGGGGAAACAGTCGGCATCATTGGGCGTAATGGTTCCGGCAAAAGCACGTTACTGCAAATTATCGCTGGCACCTTACAACCCAGCCAGGGGCAGGTGATGGTCAATGGCCGCATCTCAGCGCTTTTAGAATTGGGTAGTGGGTTTAATCCCGAATTTACGGGTAAGCAAAACGTTTTTTTTAATGGTCGCATTTTAGGCTTGACTCAAGAAGAAATCGCCTCTCGATTTGATAACATCGCTGCCTTTGCGGATATTGGCGATTTCATTCATCAGCCGGTTAAAACTTATTCCAGCGGCATGTATGTGCGACTCGCCTTTGCCGTTGCCATTAACGCTGATCCGGATATTTTGATTGTCGACGAAGCTTTATCGGTAGGCGATGAGGCCTTTCAGCGGAAATGCTTCGCCCGGATTTACGACCTCCAAGAGCAGGGGGCGACTGTTCTTTTCGTTTCGCATTCTGCCGGATCCATTGTTGAACTCTGCGATCGCGCGGCGCTGATCGATAATGGCGAGATTATTTTGCAAGGTGCGCCCAAAATTGTCATCGCGAACTACCAAA
This sequence comes from Halomicronema sp. CCY15110, assembly GCF_016888165.1. Lineage (GTDB taxonomy): Bacteria > Cyanobacteriota > Cyanobacteriia > Phormidesmidales > Phormidesmidaceae > Halomicronema. The sequence goes on from NZ_JACSWC010000319.1 coordinate 32,068, forward strand.
AGTTCCTCTTTGCCCCCATTGACAAGCGGTCTGAGCTGAGGGAAATGTACAAACGGGAAGGGGCTGGTGATGATACTTCCCTAGCCGATCAGTTTTCGACTGCTGAGCCTTCTCAGGAGATTAAAGGGAGCGATCGCCAGGATGAACCTGAAGCATCTCGCATTTTAGAAGTTGGCTACGATCCCTACCTCAAGCCCCAACATACGATTGAGTATCAGTCGCATGGGGCGAAAATCAAAAATCCTGCAGTGACAACTTTAGAAGGTCGCTCAGCCAATCTTTTACTCAGAAACGAAAAGTATCTCTACAGTTACTCTGTCTATTTTTCTCAGGCAGCCTTTCAAGTCCGATTTGGCATGATGATCAAAACGATCACTGGTTTCGAACTAGGAGGGGCCGCTTCCCATACTTACGGCAACGAAATCGAATATGTTTCAGCCGGCAGCTTAATATATGTCAGCTTTGAATTCTTCTGCGCCCTGGCCCCTGGCGCATATTTTTTGAATTCTGGTGTAGTGGGACGGGTCAATGGAGAAGAGGTTTACTTAGATCGTGCGGTTGATGCCTCAATGTTCAAGGTGCAGCCGGATCAAGATCTTAAGGCGACTGGAATTATTGACTTTCAAGTGATGCCAAAAGTCTCAATCACTCCCAGCATTCTGTAAATCCATGGCACTGTGAGATTCGGCGTAATGGGTCTAATGGTCTGTCAGCTTTGCAATAAAGGACCGTGTCGGTTAGTTGCAGTGGCGTCGCACCCAACCTAGTTGGTGCTGCACGAGGTGGACAACGAGGCATAGTCGGTGGTTACTGGTTAGCTTGCGATTTGTGCCCGCTTCCCGGAATCTTTGCCGCTACTTCTGTAAAACCCCGTATCGATGAGCAACTCCAGCATCCCTGTGTTGGGCAAGGGTCGAAACAACCACACTGAGGTCTCAGAGTTAAGGTGGGCATACTGAAGGCACACCCTCAGCGTGGCTTTAGCATCTACTCCTTGCCGACCCTCATCTTCACCGACTGGTATCATGCGCCGCTTTGCTGACAAAAGACTGCCTGCTGCCAATGTCTTGGGCACTCGCCCTTGCAACTCTATGAACCATGTTTCGGCAGAATCTGGCTACGACTTTTTACTGATTGATGCGTTAGGTAATCAGCAATCAGTCTTGCGATCTGCTCTGAATGACATGGGGGCAAGGGTTCATCAGGTCACGGCGATCGCGGATGCTTGGCCGGTTCTGACTGCTCATCCACCGCATTTAGTACTCTTGACGGTACCGTCGGGTCACCATGAAGGCTACGAATTTTGTCGGCAGTTGCATGAGCGGTCTCAGACTGCCAACGTCCCTGTTGTGTTTATGGGTTCTGGAGAGCATCAAGCCGATCGCTTGCGAGCCTTTGAAGTCGGTGGGGTCGATTTCATCACCATGCCCTATTGGCCCGAAGAAGTCGTCGCTCGGGTAAAACGATATCTGGCCCTGGCCCCGCCCCCGCCTGAGACAACGCCACAGATGCAAAAGATCATGACCCACCGGGGCTATTCCCCACTACTGGCCAACTTACAAAAAACGCTGCATCAGCAAGCACTCAAACTCAAAGAGCAAAATGCTCAACTCCAGCAGGAAATTCACGAGCGCCACGAAATTGAAAGTGCCCTGCGCCAAGAACAACAAAAGTCGGAGCAATTATTACTCAACATTTTGCCGGAAGCGGTGGTGAACCAGCTCAAACAGTTTCAGGGGTCGTTAGCCGAGCGCTTTGACGAGGCCACTGTGTTATTTGCCGATATTGTGAACTTTACGCCCCTCGCGGCGCAGTACAGTCCCCTAGAGTTAGTCAATCTACTGAATCAAATTTTTTCTACGTTCGATCGCCTGGCTGAAGATTATCGCCTCGAAAAAGTGAAAACGATTGGCGATGCCTACATGGCCGTAGGTGGAGTTCCCGTTGCTGACGCTGATCACGCGGGGGCGGTGGCAGAGATGGCCCTCGCGATGCAAACCGCGATTCGCCAGTTCAAGCCAGTGGCGGGAATGCCGTTGCAACTGCGGATTGGCATCAATACGGGCACGGTGGTAGCCGGGGTCATTGGCATCAAAAAGTTTAGCTATGACCTGTGGGGCGATACGGTGAACGTCGCCAGCCGCATGGAATCACAAGGTAAGCCAGGGAAGATTCAAGTGACGGAAGCGACTTATGAGCGCCTCCGGGAGCGCTTTCAATTCACCCCCGCTCAGGAAATTGAGATTAAAGGCAAGGGGCCGATGCGCACTTACTATTTGATTGGGCGCTTGTAGTATCGGGCAGTTCACCCTCGCGATACACTATTAAAGTTTATGAGAATGGGCGGTCGCCATCGTTGGCGCTGCTGGCGGAAAATGATGTGCTGCCAGACTTCTGTGCCTGAGTTTACTGGGCAGCTTGCCTTGATCAGTGCAGCTTGCAGCAAGCTAACAGAAGCGCTAGATTGGCCCATTCCTCTGTGCCTTAATGATGGCCCACCGACAGGAAGACAACGAGAGTTATGGCAACGTTTCTATTGGAAGTTGGGACAGAAGAACTGCCCGCCAGTTTTGTGGAAGAAGCCCTCGCCCAGTGGCGCGATCGCATTCCCACTGAACTCGAAGCAGCTTATTTAGCCCCCGGCGACATTCGCTACTACGGAACGCCGCGACGCCTCGCTCTCCTGTTGACGGATTTGCCTGAGAAACAGCCCGATCGCGAGGAAGAGGCCAAAGGGCCACCCGCGAAAGCGGCTTTCAAAGACGGCAAACCGACAAAAGCGGCTGAGGGCTTTGCCCGGTCGAAAAATGTCAGCGTCGAAGATTTGGCGATTCGCGAAACGGACAAGGGCGAGTTCGTGTTTGTGCAACACCAGATTCCGGGGCGACCCGCAGCGGAGCTTTTGCAGGAATGGGTGCCCCAATGGATTTTGGGTCTGGAAGGCAAGCGCTTTATGCGCTGGGGCGATGGCGATTTTAAGTTCCCCCGCCCGATTCGTTGGGTAGTGACGCTGCTAGACGATGAATTGATTCCCCTGACGCTGGAGAATGGCTCGGAAAAGTGCGAGAGCGATCGCGTCACTCAAGCCCACCGAGTCCTGCATCCCGCCCCGATTACCCTGCAACACGCTCAGGACTATGTCGCCACGCTCCGAGGAGCCTACGTGGAAGTCGATGTCGAAAAGCGGCAAACCCAAATCAAAGCCGCCGTCGAAACAGCGGCAGCGGGGGTGAGTGGGACGGCTCGGATTGATGCCGACTTACTGAGTGAAGTCGCTAACCTGGTGGAATGGCCTACGGCAGTGGTGGGGGAGTTCGAGACGGAATTTTTGGAGCTGCCGTCCGAAGTCGCCATCATGGAAATGGAGAGCCACCAGCGCTACTTTCCGGTACTCCAGCCCGGTACAGCGGCTCAGTTACTGCCGTACTTCATCACCATTTCTAACGGTGATCCCCAAAAGTCGCCACTGATTGCCGAGGGCAATGGTCGGGTGATCCGGGCGCGGCTCTCGGACGGCAAGTTTTTCTTTGATGCCGATCGCGCTGTTTCCCTCGATACCTTTGTCACTAAGCTCGACACCGTGACGTTTGAAGAGCGGCTCGGGTCGATGGGGGCCAAGGTCGATCGCATTGAGGCGATCGCCACCCTGATTGCCGACCAGTTAAATCTGGGCGAAACCGAACGACTACACCTGCACCGGGCGGCGCATCTTTGTAAAGCGGACTTGGTCACCCAAATGGTGGGCGAATTCCCCGAATTGCAGGGGGTGATGGGGGAAAAGTACGCCCGCCATTGCGGGGAAGCAGAGCCCGTGGCGATCGCCATTGCCGAACACTATTTGCCGCGCGGTGCTAACGACCATTTGCCCCAAACGTTGATTGGTCAGGCCCTGGGACTCGCCGACCGGCTCGATACGCTGGTCAGCATTTTTAGCTTGGGCATGTTGCCGACGGGCTCCTCGGATCCCTTTGCGCTGCGGCGAGCGGCGAATGCGATCGTCACCGTGACCTGGGACGCCAACCTCGCCATCAACTTGCATGAACTGCTGGATCAAGTTGTCAACACTTTTGTTGACAATCCTGATTTGACGGTGGATCGGGCTGAGCCGTTGCGATCGCAGCTGCAAGACTTTTTCCTCCAGCGGGTGCAGACCTTACTGCAAGACGATTTGGGGATCGACTACGACTTAGTCAATGCCGTGCTAGGCGAAAACGATCCGACTTACACCCAGCGCGCACTGACGGATTTGCTGGATGTGCGCGATCGCGCCACCTATTTGCAGGCCATTCGGCAGGATGGCACCCTCGCCAAGATTTATGAAACGGTGAATCGGGCAGCCCGGTTAGCGGCTCAGGGCACATTGGACACCGCCGCTCTGGATCCGGCTCAGGTGATTGAGACGGGCCGCTTTCAGCAAGCGTCAGAACGGGCGTTTTACGAGGTATTGCAAGCGCTGTTGCCCCAAACCCAAAGCGCCCAGCGCGATCGCGATTATCAGCAGCTCATTGCGGGACTCGAAAATGCCGCCCCGGTAGTCAGCCGCTTTTTTGATGGGCCTGACAGCGTGATGGTGATGGACAAAGATCCCGCGATTCAGCAAAATCGACTGAATCTCTTGGGTTTGCTCCGTAACCATGCCCGCGTGCTGGCCGACTTTGGGGCCGTGGTGAAAGGGTAAGCAGTTGGGGATCGGGTGCAGGGTGTCGCGGCTGGGAAATCGAACCTGGCCGCCGACAAGATAACTTCCAAGTTCTAGGTTGCATAGCTACCAGGTGATGGACAAACAGGCGCATGTGATTGGGTTGGGGAAATCGGGCATCGCGGCGGCGCGACTGCTGGCGCAGCAGGGTTGGCAAGTCGTGTTGAGCGATCGCAACCTTGCCCCCCTGTTAGCCGATGCGGTGTCGGCGTTGCAGGCTGATGGAGTAAGCGTCCGATTGGGGCACAGCTTTGGCGCTCAGGATGACGCGTCGCTGATTGTGGTCAGTCCGGGGGTGCCCTGGGATCTGCCTGCACTCAAACAGGCTCGCGAGCAGGGCAAAGAGGTCATTGGTGAAGCAGAATTGGCCTGGCGTCACCTGAGCGATCGCCCCTGGGTAGGCATTACGGGCACCAATGGCAAAACGACGGTGACGGCCCTCACGGCAGCGATTTTTCAAGCGGCGGGACTCAACGCCCCGGCCTGCGGCAATATTGGTGACGCGATCGGCGACTTAGCGCTCAACTCGACGCCGCCAGATTGGGTGATTGCTGAACTGAGTAGTTATCAGATTGAGTCATCTGCTACCCTCGCCCCCAAAATTGGCCTGTGGACGACCTTCACCCCGGATCATCTGGCCCGTCATCACACCCTAGAAAACTACTTTCGGATTAAAGCGCAGTTGCTGCATCAGTCAGAACAGGTGGTGCTGAATGGCGATGATCCCTATTTGCGAACCCACGCCAGCAACTTGTTTCCCCAACCCTATTGGACGAGCACCCAGGGCCGCGAGGCGATCGCCCCCCTCACCCCCCTGGCCTACATCGAAGACGGCTGGGTCAAGATCAACGACCGCCCCATCGTCGCTGCCGATGCGCTGAATATGGTGGGCACGCATAACCAGCAAAATCTGTTGTTAGCCGTCGCTGCTGCCTATTTGGCCGGTTTGGCCCCCGCCGCGATCGCCCATGGCGTCAAAATGTTTCCTGGGGTGCCCCATCGGTTAGAGCGGGTCGCCACCTGGCAGGGCATCGACTTTATCAACGACAGCAAAGCCACGAACTACGATGCCGCCGCAGTCGGATTGCGGGCGATCGCCCCACCCGCCATCCTGATCGCCGGAGGAGAAGCGAAGGATGGCGACGATACCGACTGGCTCAACGAAATTCAAGCCAAAGCAGCTAGCGTTTTATTAATCGGCAGCGCCGCTCCCCAATTTGCCGCGCGATTAAAAGAGACGGACTTTGCGGCGGTTGAGATTGTCGAAACGATGGAACGAGCCGTGCAACGCAGCGCTGAAATTGCCCCTCAGCTAGCGGCCAAAACAGTGCTGCTTTCTCCCGCCTGCGCCAGTTTTGACCAATATCCCAACTTTGAGGTGCGCGGCGACCATTTCCGCAGTTTGTGCCAGTCGCTCCTGGCGTAGAGCCATCCGGTCGCTAAAGGCGCTAAAGATAACGCTGCAAGACTTCAACCGTGGCTTCCCCGGTGCGTTGCCAACTGAACTGCGCCGCCCGATCGCACCCCGCCGCACTCAACTGTTTGACCAAATCAGGGTCTCTAGTCAGGCGATGCATGTAGTGAGCGATCGCCCCCGCATCAGTGGGATTCACCAACAACGCCGCGTCTCCCGTGACTTCGGGAAGGGAGGCGCGATCGGACGCAATTACTGGGGTGCCACAGGCCAGCGCTTCCAGCACGGGCAGACCAAACCCTTCCCACAGGCTGGGGAAAATCAGCGCCAAGGCTTGATTGAGTAAACCGGGCAACTGGTCATAGGACACGTAGTTCAGAAATTTGACCTGTGAGGTAATGCCTAACTCGTCAGCCTGTCGTTTGAGGTCGGGCGTGTAGCGGGGGTCTTCAGGACCAGCAATCCACAGCTCGTAGTCTCGGTAATGAGGAATTTGGGCAAAGGCTTGGAGGGCGATCGCGCCATTTTTATAGGGCGTCTGCCGACCCAACAGCAAAAAATAGTTGCGCCGCTCTAGTCCTAATAGCTGAAAGTGCTGGGCATCGTGCGCTAAAGCGATCGGCGTAATTTTTTGGGGACTCACGCCGTAAAACTCAGTCAGGTCTTTAGCAGTGGCCTCAGAATTGCAGAGGATGTGCTCTGCCATCTGCACCACTTGCGGCACGTAGTACCGATGCAGCCAAGTTTGTGCCCGCGACACTGGAAACCGGAGCGGGATCAGGTCATGCACCATCACGACGCAGCGGCAGCGGGTGAAAAGCGGGGCTTCCGTAATCGGAGAGAAAAGGAGGGAGGGGGCGGGCGATCTCGCCGTGAGTTGCCGATAAATCGACGGTAAACGGAACTGCGTCCAAAGAAGCCGTCGCAAATGCCCCGACATCCCGTATTCAGCAGTCATCTGGTCGGGTACCGGGTGATAGTCGGCCAAGCCGCTAGCCGTCGTCGCCAGATAGTCCGGCTGCAATTGCGCGAGATAGGGCAACAAGTTCAGAGCATAGTTCGTGGTGCCCGTTGGCCGACGCAACAGGTAAGCCAGGTTCACCAACACTGTCATCGTTGCCCCGGCCTCCCCATGCTTGCCAACATTATCGGTTCCCTAGCAACCGCTAGATCCGCCCATCGCCGATGCCCTAGCCGCCACCTCAGTCGAACGACTGTTGCCGTCATGGGCATCTATCGCTCGCTACTCTGCACCCTCCTCAGGAGCCGCTTCACCTTCACCCTCGGGGGCGGCTTCGCCGCCTTCTTCAGGCGCAGCGGGCGCGGGTTCTGCGCCTTCTGCACCGCAGTAGGTGTTCACTTCGTTGATGATGGTCGATTCTTCGACCGACAATTCTTGAATTTGCTGAACGGCTTGCACCGTTTGCTGCTGCGACTCTTCAATCTTGGCGGGCAAGTCCGCCTCGGTTTCCACATCTTGTACCACGCTCATGGCCGAGCTGGCCTGGGTCAGTGCAGTGCTAAAGCCCTGCACCATCTCGATGTAGCGATCGCGATAGCTAATCAGTTGCTCATCGCTGAGATCCGTGTTTTCTAGCTCAGTGCCGAGGGCATCTAAATCGCTGACGACGCCATTCACCGCCTGCACGTACTGGTCGGCAGCGGCTTTAATATCGTCCAAACTTTTGACCTGCGCCGCATTGGCGCTAAAGGTTTGAATATTGCTCTCGAACGCAGGCATAAAGCCTTGAGCCTGGTTGACAATTTCGGCTAGGCGATTGCATTGCGAGACTGTGGACTCACCACAACCAGCCGCCAGCAAAGCGATCGCGGCACTCGCTGAAACCACGCCCAGACGGCGGCGAACTGTCAGCATGAAAGTCTCCTTCCCAGAGTAAAAATCAATCACAAGCAGCAACAGAATTTTAGATTCTATCGGCTGGGCACATAATACTCTCGATTGTCCGCTCTGCCCGGTCAATTTTGCTGAGCCCATGCCCGTCAAACATCCGGTGCAAGCAACTCATCCTTAAAAGTCTTAGGGGATACCGCCATAAAGCTGAAACGAAGCTGTTAGGATCAAGATACGTCTTTTTTAACTGCGCTGACGCCGCTGGATATCTTAGTCAAGTCCCATGCCGTCAGCGTTAGTAGCGTTCCATGTACTGCCTTTGGCGCACCCGTTGAAATCATCATGCCCACCCCCGCCGAGTTTTTAGAAGCCACCAAATATTTGGGGATTGCCACCCTCACCATGGCTGGCATCACGTTATTAGCCTTTGGGTTGGGCTGGGGCTTCCGATTTCGGCTCGTGGGCATCACCAGCTTTATGGGAGTGCTGACGGGGGGCTTGTTGGGGTTAAGTTTCGAGCCGTTTACGCCCACGGTGGTGCCGGGCTCAGTGCCCTACAAAACGGTATACGACTCTGGGGCCGCCCAAATTGTGATCAAAGTTTCAGACACGATCACGCCAACAGAACTGGAAGCGACGCTACAGCAGGCGGCTGCCAATTTGCTGAAACCCAGTCGCCTCGGAGTCATGGGCGTGGCCCCAACGATTCGCGCCCGCACCATCGTTCACGAGGCCGGGGGCGTCTCGAATTTGGTCTACTTGGGGCAAGTTCAGCCGATACGCGACCCCAATGCCGACTCAGATTTGGATATCAAAATCTTCGCCGACGCTTTTGACGCTCTGTCTGCATCTACCGCTAGTCTGACTGACGACCACGCTTGAGGACACGCTAACTGTATAAACCCGATGAATACAACTACTTTGCCGCCGTTGATGATTGCTCCGGCTCAGGTGAGCCGTGGTACCGGAATTTTGCCCCATATGGGAGCCGCGATCGCCGCCTTGGGCACCCGGCCCCTGGTGATTGGGGGCGAGCGATCGCTGGCCCAAGCCGAGCCCTGGCTGACCCCCGCCCTGCAAGATCTAACCACAGCAACAGCGACCTACGGCGCGGACTGTAGCGAGGCGACCTTAGCCCGATTGTCGGATGCGATCGCGGCCCACCAAGCCGACCTCATTATCGGCGTGGGCGGCGGCAAAGCTCTCGATACGGCGAAATTGGCCGCCCACCAAGCACAGTTGCCCGTGGTGACGATTCCCACCTCGGCGGCGACTTGCGCTGCCTGGACGGCCCTGTCGAACGTTTACTCCGAAGCCGGGGCCTTTCTATACGATGTGGCGTTGGCCCGTTGTCCCGATCTGCTGATTTTGGATTACGACCTGGTGGCGACGGCTCCCCAGCGCACCCTGATTGCGGGCATTGGCGATGCCCTCGCCAAGTGGTACGAAGGTTCTGTAAGTAGCGGCGACTCAGATCAGACGCTGATCATTGCGGCGGTGCAACAGGCGCGGGTGCTGCGAGATTTGCTGCTGCAAAAAACGCCAGCGGCCTTAGCTGAGCCCGGTGGCGCGGTGTGGCGAGAAGTGGTGGATGCCTGTGTGCTGCTGGCCGGAGTGATGGGTGGCCTCGGTGGCGCGCAATGCCGCACGGTGGCAGCCCACGCCGTTCACAACGGGTTGACCCACCTGGCCGAGAGCCACGGCATTTTGCACGGCGAAAAAGTCGCCTATGGCATTCTCGTGCAGCTACGGCTGGAAGAAATTGCCCAGCAGTCTTCTCTGGCTTACACGTCGCGGCAGCAGCTCATGCAGTTTTATCAGGCGATTGGCTTGCCCCAAACCCTGGCCGACATGGGTCTGGGCGATGTGCGGGTGAGCGATTTGCAACGGGCGGCAGACATCACCTGCCGTCCCCAGTCTGACATTCATCACTTGCCGTTTAGCGTTACGCCAGCAGCCTTGATGGGCGCATTGGTCACCACCACGACTGAAGAGATGAAAGTTAAAAAATCGCAGGCGGCAAGCCAGACGGCGACCCCAGTCCATCCGTCGGCGGCGCGATCGCGCTAACCGTCGGGATCTGAACATATTCCAAATTGGCCAAGTCCTGCCTGACCAAGGCAAGCCTCTGGTTCGCGAGCGAAATTCGCAATCCAAAATTGGGATGCACTCTGTGGTTTAAGCTAGAAAATCTAATTACTTTTGCACAGTGGGCGCGGCGGCGCTCCGACATTTACGAGAGGATTGCGGGCATGAATCTGGATTGGCTGCAACCAGCAGAGCGGGTGCGGCGTTTACCCCCGTATGTGTTTGCGCGGTTAGATGAACTGAAGGCCGGTGCTCGGGAGCGGGGACTCGACCTGATTGATTTGGGCATGGGCAATCCCGATGGCCCCACCCCGCAGCCGGTGATCGATGCAGCCCATGCAGCGATTCAAGATAGTGCCAATCACGGCTACCCGCCGTTTGAGGGCACGGGCAGCTTTCGGGAGGCGATTACCCAGTGGTACCACCGGCGCTATGGCGTCAGCCTGGATTCCAATGGGGAGGCGCTGCCCTTGCTGGGGTCGAAAGAAGGGTTGGCGCACCTGGCGATGGCCTACATCAACCCCGGTGACACGGTGCTGGTGCCGACGCCTGCGTATCCCGCGCATTTTCGCGGCCCCGCGATCGCGAACGGCCACATTTACGACCTGCCCCTGACGGTGGAAAACGACTGGCTGATTGACGTTGCCGCGATTCCTGAAGACGTTGCTCGCAGAGCCAAAGTGCTCTTTTTCAACTATCCCAACAACCCGACGGCGGCGACGGCTCCCCGCGAGTTTTTTGAAGAGATTGTGGCCTTTGCCCGGCATTACGAAATCATGCTGGTCCATGACCTCTGCTATGCCGAACTCGCCTTTGATAACTACCAGCCCACCAGCCTGCTAGAAATCCCCGGTGCCAAAGACATCGGCGTCGAGTTTCACACCCTGTCTAAGACCTACAACATGGCAGGCTGGCGGGTCGGTTTCGTCGTCGGCAACCGTAATATCATTCAAGGACTCCGCACCCTGAAAACCAATCTCGACTACGGTATTTTCTCGGCGCTGCAAAAAGCGGCAGAAACCGCCCTGCAACTGCCTGATCATTATTTGGACGAGGTGCAAACCCGGTACCGCACCCGTCGCGATTTCCTGATCAAAGAATTCGCCTCCCTCGGCTGGGAAGTGGCGAAAACCCGCGCCACCATGTATCTCTGGGTCGCTTGCCCCCCTGGCATTTCATCCACCGATTTTGCTCTCTCAGTGATGGAGCAAACGGGCGTCGTATTCACGCCGGGGAATGCTTTTGGGCGCGGCGGTGAGGGCTATTTCCGGGTGAGTTTGATTGCCGACTGCGATCGCCTCGGGGAAGCGATGAACCGCTTGCGCCAAGCTAATATCCAGTTTGGCCCGGTGGCCGCTAAAGTGTGAGGTTAGTAACGACTATCTGTTGCAGCGGCAAATGATCTGCCCGATAGACCGCCCGGACTGATGGCATAGCCACTATGCTGAACCGCAACTTTCCAGCCACAGCGCTGGACTACCCTACAATCTCTTACAGTAACGACACCCGACGGAGTAGCACCCCATGTTTAATATCGGCTGGACGGAAGTGATTTTGGTTCTCGGAGTCGGGCTACTCATCTTTGGCCCCAAAAGAATTCCCGAACTGGGGCAAGCCTTGGGCAAAACGTTGCGCATCGTCAAAGACGAAATCAATACGACCGATGTAGAAGAGACCGCTTACATCGAAGAGGAAGACGAAGAGCCATCTTAGTGTGTTCCATCTAAATACCCCCCAAGCCCCTTCCCCAAAAACAAGCGAAGGCGAGCCGGAAAGCCTTGTCTGACAAAATCCTTGCCCATTTTGGTAGAGGGGAAACGTTGGCGTAGCCTGCCCAGCGAACTTAGGGGTGAGGATCAAGATTTAGGTACTTGGTAGCTCAGAACGGGAGAAGGGAGGCATCGAGACGCTGGCAATAAAAGTCCGGCGCACGACAGAATCGGTGACCATCCGAACACCCAGAGACCCCTTCACCCAGCAACCCATCCACTGCCCGCAACCGGGATGTGATTGGCTTACCGATCCTTAGCGCAGGGCGTATTTGCGGACTGCCACCAAACTCCCCAGCAGGCCAATGACGCAGCCTAAGCTCAGGAGCGAAGTCGGCAACAGAATAGTTTGCTGGGGGGTGAGTTGGAGGCCATTCACCACGAATTTAATAAAGTCGGGCTGCTGGTTGACCAGTTCGAAGAGGAACTGATGAATACCGGCGAGTAGGCCCCAAGCCACGCCCGCCCCCACCAGCCCAAAAAAGGCTCCCTGGAGAATGAAGGGCAGGTAAATCCAGACGTTAGTGGCCCCGACGAGCTGCATCACCTCAATTTCTTGGCGGCGAGCCATCACAATCAGGCGAATGGTCGTCGTGATGACGGCGATCGCGGTCAGACTCAAAATGCCGATCACAAAAAAGCTCGACCAGCGGAGTCCTTGATTGAGCTGTTCGATGCGCTGTACCGCTTCATCGATATACAGCACATCGCTGACGCCCTGAATCGTTTGCAGTTGCGCCGCCAGTTGGGGCACATCTTCCGAGCGATTGGCCTTCACCCGCAGCGCATCCACCAGGGGATTGCCCTTGAGCTGTTCCGTCGCCCCGGCAATATCAGAAATACCCAGGTCAGCCACCAGTTGTTCCCAGGCCACCTCTTTCGAAATGGACTCGACATTGGTCACGGTGGGCAAGGCGGCGACCGCTTCCTGCAACGTATCGGCGGGCACCCCACTATCGAGGTAAACCGAGACTTCGAGCTGACTGCCAAAGTGATTCAGCAAGCCTTCGAGTTGCCAACTGGCCTGTAGGCTAATACCGAAGAGAAAGAGCAGCACCGTCATGGTACTAATGGCGGCCCAGTTCATCCAGCCCCCACGGCGTAACCCCAATAGAGTTTCGCGAATCAGATAGTCAGCTTTAGCAAAAGCCTTGAACATCACAATCAACCAGGGATAGCAGGAAAATTCTCGATCGCACGATCGCTGCTGTTGCAGACCCAAGCAGCCATTGTCTTCTCATGATTTTAGAAGCTCAGTGCAATCACGTGAGCGGTTTTGTAAACCCTCTGCAATGTAAACACCCTGGACATCGCGCCGCCCCACTCAGAGACAGATTCTCACATTGTTGCGAGAGTGTGGCTTAAAGTAAGCGGGATGGCGGGTCTTTGTCAAGCAGGGGCAGCGAAGATTTACAGGGCGATCGCTCCGACGACTGAGCGGCGGGCAAGCAGCTACTTAGGGAGCGGCGGGGCGTCCCCATCTGCGGCATAATTGGCAGTCGAGTGAGCCACTGAGCATCACGGTGGGAGATGGCGTCAGCCTCACCGACTGGGTTGATGCGTGTGGAAAGGAGCCCCGTTGAAAAAATCGCCTTTGAGCAAACTGGTCGTGCTAACTACGATCTCAGTTGTCTGTTTCCTCCTCGGCAACTGTGTGCAGCAATTGGTCTGGACGGGCACAACCGCGCAGCTAGCCTCAGTGCCCGTGAGCGCTGCCAGTCACCAATGGGTGAACACGCTCCAGCCGACCTTTCCCCAAGTCCAAATCAGGGTGCAGCCTCCGGTCACGAATGGGACTAATATCGACAGCGACTTGATTCAGCAGTGGCTGGGCGATCGCTCACCCGAAGTTTTTCTCACTTTTGACGACGGGCCGAGTGCTGAGGCCACCGTACAGATTTTGGATGTGCTGCAACGGCACAATATCAAGGCGACCTTTTTTGTCTTGGGCAGCAATGTGATCCGACTGCCCGACGTGGTGCAGCGCATTGTCGCCGAAGGTCACGAACTCGCCCTGCATTCCCACACTCACCCCAATTTTTTGACCCTCACCCGTGAGCAAAAAGAGGCGGAAATTGCCCAAAGTCTGTCGCTCCTGCACTGGTATTTTCCCGATTTGCGGATTCGCTGGTTTCGCCCGCCCTACGGCAAATATGACCAGGAAGTGGTGGATATTGCCCACGACTACGGCATGTGCATCGCCATGTTTAACGAAATTTCGACCGACAACACCTCATCAGCCGGGGAAATTGCGCGGGTAGTGCTCAAGAGCCGGGGCAAAATTATGGTGTTTCACGATGGGCAATGGCCCCCGTTAGGGAGATTGAGTGAGCCGGAAGCGCAACTCGTGGCGGGCCTCAATCGCTCCGTGGGGATCGCCCAGGGGCAAGGGGCAAAATTTATGACGCTGAGCGATTATTTTGGCCACTTTTGTCCATGATGGTCAGTTCCCTGTCGGGCGGGCTTCCAGCCTGCCGCCCTCGCCAGTCCGTGAAAAGGCACGATTTAGCGATCGCGGACGGCCAGGATCGCCATCCAATCAGAACCACCGCTATGGGACGAATCGCAGCGATCGCTAGGCCACGAGCTGCTTGCCTTTGAAGGCGGCGAATCCGGCGTAGCGGGCTTTATCGCCCAAGGCTTCCTCAATGCGGAGCAGCTGGTTGTACTTGGCCAACCGCTCACCGCGACAGGGCGCACCGGATTTGATTTGCCCGGTTTCGCAGGCCACTACGAGATCGGCAATAAAGTCGTCGGGGGTTTCGCCGGAGCGGTGGCTGACCATGCAGGTGTAGCCGTTGTCGTGGGATAGCTTGATCGCCTCCAGGGTTTCGGTAATGGAGCCGATCTGATTCACCTTGATCAGCGTGGAGTTGCCGACACCATCCGCGATCGCCTGCTTGATGATCTTGGGATTGGTGACGAAAGCATCATCGCCGACGAGTTGGAGGCGATCGCCCAAGCGCTGAGTCAGCAACTGCCAGCCCTCCCAGTCTTGCTCACCCAAACCATCTTCCAACGAAATGATCGGGTACTGGTTGAGCCAGCTTTCCCAGAGATCCACCATTTCCGCCGCCGTCTTTTTGCTCTGATCCGACTTGTAGAAGAGATAGGTGCCATCGTCTTGATACAGTTCGCTAGTGGCCGGATCGAGGGAAATCGCCACCTGATCCCCCGCTTTCAACCCCGCTGCCTCAATGCCTTCGAGAATCACCTCGATCGCTTCCGCATTGGACTTCAGGTTCGGCGCAAAGCCCCCCTCGTCACCGACTCCAGTGCTGTAGCCTTTCTTTTTCAGGGTGGACTTCAGCGCGTGATACACCTCCGCCCCCATTTGCAGCGCTTCTGAAAAGGTGGCGGCCCCGACCGGGGAAATCATAAATTCCTGAAAATCCACCGTGCTGTCGGCGTGCGCCCCGCCATTGATGATGTTGAAGCAGGGTACGGGCAGCAGAGTGGCTTCGGGGTTGAGGTAGGTGTATAAGGGCAGTTTTTGAGACAGTGCAGCAGCACGGGCCACCGCCATCGATACGCCCAAAATCGCATTCGCGCCAAACTTCGCCTTGTTTTCCGTACCGTCCAGCGCCAGCATTTTGCCGTCGATGCTCGCCAGGTCGGTGGCGTCCATATCCGTGAGGGCAGCGGCGATCGCCCCGTTCACATTCGCCACCGCTTGCAGAACGCCTTTGCCGAGATAACGGGACTTGTCCCCATCCCGCAATTCATTGGCTTCGCGGATGCCCGTGGATGCGCCGGAGGGCACAGCGGCGCGGCCCAAGCTACCGTCCGCCAGCGTGACATCGACTTCAACGGTCGGATTACCCCGCGAATCCAAAATCTCGCGCGCGTGAACGGTCTGAATTGCTGTGCTCATGCAGTCTGCTCCTAGATAAAAGGTGAGGAAAAAAGACCAAGGGCGATCGCGCCCTCTAAAATTTAGACCCGGGATCAAGATCCGTTAATGGCATCCCGATCCCTCTCCGGCTAAACGATCAGGCTTTACCGACAGAAATCGTTGCCTTTGTATGGCCACTGCCAGTTGGTGACTTCTTCGATGTCAGTTCCCTGCTCAAAGGCATAGGTCAAACACTCGATAATGCGGTTTTTCATCCGCTCTTTGACATGGGCCGCCGCTGAGCCAAGTTTGGGCACGCGATCGATCACGTCTATGACTAAGTTGAAGCGATCGATCTGGTTGCGAATCGCCAGCTCCAGCGGCGTGTTGATGTTGCCCTCTTCCTTGTAACCGCGCACATGGATACGTTCTTGGTTGGCCCGACGATACACCAACTTGTGAATCAGCCAGGGGTAACCGTGGAAGTTGAAGATCACCGGCTTGTCAGGGGTAAAGAGGGAGTTGAAATCCCAATCGTTCAAGCCGTGGGGATGCTCGCCTTCGGACACCAGCTTGAACAGATCCACGACGTTGACAAAGCGCACCTTGAGATACGGAAACTCCTCTCGCAGGATGGCCGTCGCCGCCAACGACTCCATCGTCGGAATGTCACCACAGCTCGCCATCACCACATCGGGAATGTCCGGCTCCGTGCCGCAGTCATCGTTGCTGGCCCAGTCCCAAATGCCGATGCCCTTGGTGCAGTGCTGGATCGCTGCATCCATGGGCAAAAACTGGAGGTGATTCTGCTTGTCGGACACGATGACGTTGATGTAGTCCACACTGCGGAAGCAGTGATCCGCCACCGACAGCAGACAGTTCGCATCCGGCGGGAAGTAGACCCGCACCACGTCAGGACTCTTGTTCGTCACCAAATCCACATAACCGGGATCTTGGTGGCTAAAGCCGTTGTGATCCTGACGCCACACCAGTGACGACAGCAGAATGTTCAACGACGAGACCGATCGCCGCCAGGGCACATGGTTCTTGCAGATGTCCAGCCACTTGGCGTGCTGGTTAAACATCGAGTCCACCACATGGGCAAACGCCTCATAGGTGTGGAAAAGGCCGTGGCGACCCGTGAGCAGGTAACCTTCTAGCCAGCCTTGCAGCGTATGCTCCGACAGCATTTCCATCACCCGCCCGTCCGGCGACAGTTCACTACCGTCCAAGTCTTCTTCGTAGAAGTCCGCCATCCAGGCTTTCTTGGTAACTTCGTAGACCGCTTGTAATCGATTTGATGCCGTTTCATCCGGCCCCATCAGGCGGAAATTGTTAGGGTTGTCGCGCATAATGTCGCGCATCAAGAAGCCCAACACTTTCGTATTCTCAAATTTCACTGTGCCAGGTTCGGGGATCTCAATGGCATACTGCCTAAAGTCGGGCATAGTCAGTTCGCGCCGCAACAGGCCGCCATTCGCTTGCGGGTTCGCACTCATGCGGCGGTTGCCCGTCGGAGCCAATTCCTGCAACTCCGGGATCAACGTGCCGTTTTCATCAAACAGTTCCTCGGGGCGATAGCTCTTCATCCATTCGCCGAGTCGCCGCAAATGCTCGGGATTGCTGTGCATGCCCCCCATAGGCACCTGGTGCGCCCGCCAAAAGCCTTCCACCTTGTGACCATCGACCTCTTGTGGCCCCGTCCAGCCCTTGGGCGTGCGGAGAATAATCATGGGCCAGCGGGGACGTACCGGGTTCCCACTGTTGCGACACTCTTGCTGAATGCCGCGAATCTCGTTGATGCACAGTTCCATCGTGGCGGCCATTTTCTGGTGCATCTCAGCGGGATCGCTGCCCTCAACGATGTAGGGCGTGTAGCCGTAGCCCCGGAACAGCGCTTCCAACTCTTCGTGGGAAATCCGCGCCAAAATCGTCGGGTTGGCAATCTTGTAACCGTTCAAATTCAGCACGGGCAGCACCGCCCCATCGCGGATCGGGTTGATGAACTTGTTGGAATGCCAGGCCGTTGCCAGCGGGCCGGTTTCCGCTTCGCCATCGCCGACGACGCAGCAGGTAATCAGATCGGGGTTATCCAAAATGCTGCCGTAGGCGTGGGAGAGGCTGTAGCCCAGCTCGCCCCCTTCGTGAATGGAACCGGGGGTTTCGGGGGTGACGTGGCTGCCGATGTGACCGGGAAAGGAAAACTGCTTGAAAAACTTCCCCATCCCCCGTTCGTCCAAACTCTTGTCAGGATAAATCTCGGAGTAGGTACCTTCTAAATACACTGGCCCCAAGACTCCCGGCGCACCGTGACCTGGCCCCGCCATGAAAATCATGTCGAGGTCGTACTGCTTGATCAGGCGATTGCAGTGGATGTAAGTGAAGCTGAGGGCGGGTGACGCTCCCCAGTGGCCGAGCAGTCGGTGCTTCACATGCTCAGGCTTGAGGGGTTCCTTTAAGAGGGGATTTTCGCGCAGATAAATCATGCCCACGGCGAGGTAGTGACAGGCTCGCCAATAGGCATCAATTTTCCGCAACGCTTCGTCTGACAGGGGCTTCGCCTGAGGTGAAGAGACCATGATCATAGTGCTTAAACTCCAGCGATTAGTTCAGTGGTTATGGGTGTCAATATCGGTTCAGTATTCTGTAGACGGCTCATATCCAGCAGAGCCTAGACCTACGCATTTAAGAGGGAGGATGAGCGTGACATATGCGATCAACTGCGATCAACTTTCTCTGAGCGGCAAATCTCAAAATCGCAACGGCCTTTCCAAGCTGACATTGCTCACAGACTAGCAGCTTGATGAAAGGTTGATTTTTCTGGGAGCAATTCGATTCAAGCATTGTTTTCTGTGATCTTTTTTACATTTTTTCGTCGTGTCACTCTCTAAATAATGATTTTCCATCAGGATTTACGATGAATGTAAGTTTCATTCTTTTATGTCGTTGCATTCATTCCGCTTGAGGATGACATTTTCGCGGGCAAAATTTTGTTTTTGGGTTGGTCGAGTTTTAGATTTTTTCTAGATTTCGGGAGTCGGAAAAGGCGATCGCGCTTAGGGTTGCGGCTGGAGCTGGTTGGCACACTCGCGGCCCGCTTCGATGTCGTCAATATTGGTCAAGGTAGTGGCGGCGATATTGGCTAGCGCTTCTCGCGTAAAAAAGGCTTGGTGGGCCGTCATCACGACATTGGGAAAGGATTGCAGCAGTTGAAAGGTTTCGTCTTGGATGATGCGATCGGAATGATCCTGAAAGAATAGCTTTTCTTCTTCCTCATAGACATCCGAGCCAAAGTAGCCCAGTTGGCCGCTTTTCAACGCATCAATGACCGCCCGTGTATCGACCAGTCCGCCTCGACTGGTGTTGATCAGCATCGCTCCCGGTTTGACGATCTGTAAGGATGCGGCGTTGATCATGTAATACGTCGCAGGCAGCAGCGGGCAGTGCAACGAGATGATGTCTGACTGC
The DNA here is from genome assembly GCF_016888165.1 of Halomicronema sp. CCY15110. Lineage (GTDB taxonomy): Bacteria > Cyanobacteriota > Cyanobacteriia > Phormidesmidales > Phormidesmidaceae > Halomicronema. Next base: position 51,193 of record NZ_JACSWC010000319.1, read on the forward strand.
GCCATTAAATCATGAAGGGAAACGTAGACTGCTCCCAATTCCAGGCATTCGGGATTCTCGTAAACGTCGTAGGCCAGCAGATTAGCCCCAAACCCCTTCATGATTTGGGCAAAGCACAGGCCGATTTTGCCCGTGCCGACGACCCCGACCGTTTTACCGTAAATGTCGAACCCGAGCAGTCCGTTCAGCTCAAAGTTGTCATCGCGCACGCGGTTGTAGGCTCGGTAAAGCTTGCGATTGAGCGAGAGAATCAGACCCACGGCATGTTCGGCAACGGCGTAGGGCGAGTACGCGGGCACCCGCACCACGGTGAGACCAAGCTCGGCGGCAACTGGCAGATCAACATTGTTGAAGCCAGCGCAGCGCAGGGCGATCGCTTTCGTTCCGGTACCCGCGATCGCCCGCAACGTCGCCTCATTCAGCTCATCATTAATAAAGACACACACCACCGAAAAGCCTTCGGCCAGGGCCACTGTAGTGGCATTCAACCGGGCCTCAAAAAAGACCAGTTCGTGCTGGTGATGTTCATTGGCTGCGGTGAATGAAATTTGGTCGTAGGGCTTGGCGCTAAAGAAGGCAATTTTCATATCGTGTGTGGCCTGTAGAGTTCCTGAAGCGGCAGAGCATCGTTAGGCTATCTACCAGAGCCTAGGTTATGTGCCTTTGGACTTTGCCTGTTGAGAACAGCCTAGTACTCGACGGCATAAATAACCATAGCCATTATGAGGTCAAAGGCTTGCCCGAATAGTTCCATTTAAAGGGCT